>JBEKKP010000173.1:0-2598 GCA_050010655.1 Candidatus Dormibacteria bacterium | reverse complement strand
CGCCGCTCCTCGAGGACTGCCTCGCGACACTCGAGATCGAGGCCCGACCGGTTGCCATGGTGGTGCGTCGCTTCTGCACCGGTGGGCTCGGCGCGCTCTTCAATCGACCGACGTCACTCGCCATTGATTCCGGCGCGTGCGCGATCTCGCTGCGCGAGATGCCACCCGAGCACGTGGCGGCAGCGACACTCATCGTCGCGCGCTGGCTGTGGGAGCTGGTCCGTCACGATGGACGGCGCCGGCACATCGTGTTCGACGAAGTTGGTGCGCTGTGCGCACACCGCCCCTTGCGCGATCTCCTGGTGCAGCTGGCGCGACGCTGCCGCAAATACAACGCGTCACTCGTCGTGGCGACGCAGAATGCGCAGGACCTCCTCGGCACCGACGAAGGCAGCGTGATCGCGACCATGGAGCGTGCGTTCGGGCTCACGGACGCCCAGCGAGGCTTCCTCGAGAGCGCATCTCGCGGCGAGTTCCTGCTGATCGCAGGGGATCGGCGAGTGGCGATGCGGATCGAGGTTCCGGACGTGCATCGGACCATACTCACGGGCGAAACAAGGTCCGCTTAACCCCTTGACGACGGGCCGCTCGACTCGCAAGATATGGGGGCTCCCGGACGGCCGAGCCCCAAGATATGGGATCATTGAGGTGATCTCAGTACCGTGGAGATTGGGGCTGGAGGCCGTAAGGGCGCC
This sequence comes from Candidatus Dormibacteria bacterium, assembly GCA_050010655.1. GTDB lineage: Bacteria > Chloroflexota > Dormibacteria > Aeolococcales > Aeolococcaceae > Palsa-851. Next base: position 1,903 of record JBEKKP010000173.1, on the reverse strand, counting down.
GTCCCAGCACACGTCTCCGCACAATGAAGCGCCCATCAGCCAGAAGAGGAAAGACCGTGGATCGATCCGCCTCCAAACCCGTCCCAGACGACTCCCACGACATCTCCATGGAGCCCCCGTCTGGCCGTCGTTCAGGTCGCCGAAACGGGTCCGTCCAGACCCGCGTGAGCGCAAAAGTGGAGGTTGAGGGCGGCGGAATTCACGTCGAGCGACGCTTCACGCACGAGGGTGTGCATCCCTTCGACGAAGTGACCTGGGAGACCCGCACCGCCGCGATCGGCAACGAGAAGGGCGAGAACGTTTTCGAGCAGAAGGACTGCGAGATTCCGACGTTCTGGTCACAGATGGCCACAAATGTCGTGGTCAGCAAGTACTTCCGCGGCAAGCTCGGCACGCCAGGTCGTGAGACCAGCGTCAAGCAGATGATCTCGAGGGTCTCGGACACCATCGGCAAGTGGGGCCGCGAAGGCGGCTACTTCGCCACCGAGACGGACGCGTCCGCGTTCCAGGACGAGCTCACCCACCTGTTGCTGCATCAGAAGATGAGCTTCAACAGCCCGGTGTGGTTCAACCTCGGTGTCGCCACGAGCAAGCCTCAGATCAGCGCGTGTCAGCCCTATGACGCTCGGGTGGCCACACCCTCAGGCCTCATCCCGATTGGGGAGCTCGTCGAGCGCAACGAGGTTGGCAAGGAAGTCTTCGATCGGGCAGGGGTCACGCGGATCGTGGCGACCAAGGCGAACGGTCGTAAGGAAGTCTTCAGGCTGACCATCGGTTCGGGCGTGACCGTCGATGCGACGGCCGATCACGTGATCTTGGTCGCCGACGACCGCAAGGGCCATCGCACCTCGTGGAAGCGAGTGAGCGAAGTCAAGACGGGCGATCGTCTAGTGCTCGACGCCAGTAGAACCGTCATGCGGCCGGCCGAGGTTTCCGTCATGGAACTCGCCGGACTTGGTGCCCCTCGCGATTACGCAGGTCGTGGTCGCCGATTCCAGCAACAAGGCGATATTGAGAGCTGGGTCGAATCGGCATCGACCGAACCGAACCTGATCGCCGCAGCAGAGGCGGCTCTCGCGGGGTGGCTACAGGGCGATGGCTATGTTGGGATCCCCGCCGGCTGCACGTCTCTCGTCGTCGAACTGCAGCCCGCAGATGCGGAGGAGTTGGCAGATGTTGAGCGGTTGCTAGACATCGTTTTTCCGGGCGTGCACAGGCACGTCACCCGCTCCGATGCTGCGCAGGATCGAGGGTGCTACCGCGTACGCCTTTCGGGCGAAGTCCTCGTCCCCTTCGTCAATAAGTGGGAGTTGATCACTCGCGGACCCGCGATGCGGGTTCCGAGCCGCCTCTGGACTTCATCGACGGACGAGGTCGCCGGATATCTTCGGAGCCTCTTCCAGGCAGACGGTTACGTAAGCATCCAAGCGGTAACGGCTACTCGCCGGTGGCCGCGTGCCGCAGTCGGCCTTGGCACTGTTTCGTATGAACTGGCGTCGGGGGTTCAGCAGCTCCTCCTCACGCTCGGTGTTCAGTCGACCCTCAGAACAGAGCCTGCGCGCGACGTTCGGCAGCCGTTCCACACGGTAACCGTCGGCACGCAGCCAGATCGGCTTCTCTTCGCGGAGTTGGTCGGATTCCCGTGTGCCCGTAAGGCGTCGCTCCTGCGCGCCTCACTGGAGATCGGCGTCGACAACACGACACCAAGGCATCAAGTCAGGTTCCCAAGCGTCGTCGCTATCGAGACACGGGGCGTCATGGATGTCTACGACATTCAGACGGAGAGCGGGAACTACCTCAGCAATCACATCGTCGTCCACAACTGCTTTATCAACAGCGTCGAGGACACGATGGAGTCGATCCTCACGCTCGCCAAGACCGAGGGCATGCTCTTCAAGTACGG
>JBEKKP010000172.1:0-3198 GCA_050010655.1 Candidatus Dormibacteria bacterium | reverse complement strand
GGCCGGCGACGATATGCCATCGGTCCGCAACTGGGTGTGGCCGCACTAAGCGCTCCGAGAAAGCATGGCCACTGTGAGTCTTTCCGAACTGAAGTCGATGCCATGGCCTTGATGCACCTCCGGACGCCCGTCCCGGGCCGTGTTGGCGGCTCCACGCTCACCGTCATGGCGATCCGCGGCGATGCAGCGACCGACCTGATCGAGGTTGCCGAGATCCATGACGCCAGCGTCGCTCTCGGTGATATGCCCGAGAACACCACTCGCCGCACGGTGCGCGCGGCCGACTTTCGTCCGTGGCCACAGCAGACGCGCTTCATCGGCGGACAACCCTTTGTGCTCCGATGGGCTTTCGAACATCCGCGATGCGCGGGCTGCGACACGGAGCTCGAGCACTTCGGCTATGCGGGGACCGCCGGCGGCGACGTACGTGAGCACGGACAGGGGGTGGGACCACCGATCTGGTATTGCGACAGCTGCGCTCGCGGGGAATAGAAAATGACCCACCGGCCCGGGGGCCGGTGGGTCACATGAGGGACCGAAGCTGCGTGCGGTCCTATGCGTGCTGGCGGACTGCCGTCGGCTGCGCCGCGGGCCGAGTGGTGGTCCGTGTGGCGGTGACCGTCTGACGCCAGCGGACGATCTCGAAGAGGAAGGCGCCGAGGACCGCGATGGCTGCCACCAGCAGGCCGATCGCTGCGTAGCCGGCGAAGGTGCCGATCTCCGACCAGCCGTAGGCGTTCAGCAACATGCTGCGGAGCGTGGTGCCCTTGAAGATGGTCGCCACCTCGCCGGCCAGGGTGGCGTCCGGCCAGGGTGGCGTTGTTGGGCTGCGCCATGGATTCGGTGCTGAGCTGGGAGTAGGTCTTGCCGCCGCCGATCTCACCGAGATGGACGTTGATGAAGTTGTTGGCGTAGACCTGCGCCTGAGCGCCCGTGAGGAGCTGCTGCCCGGCGTACTGGGTCATGGCGATGTCGTCGACCTTGGGGAGCGCGGTGAGCTCCTTGGAGCCGGCAGTGGGGAAGTAGATCTGCTGTGCGGCGAGCTGGTCGTGCACGGTCGAGGTTGCGAAGTTGCTCGCCCAGAAGGCGAAGCCACTCACGAACGCGAGGATGCCGATCAGTCCCACCTGGAGAACGAAGATCCGCCAGCGAAGTCCGCTTGTCATGGCCGTGTCCCTTTATGTGTGATGTGCCGAGGCCCTGTGACCTCGTATGCACATGCTCATCCCGAGACAGGTGCTGACAAAAGAGCCTCATGCCACGAAATCCGCGGGTTGGAATCCCCACACTCGGTGGGCCATCTGGCCTCTGCGCATCCGCCGTCGGTCCCGCGTTTCTCGAGACTTCGATCGCCGGTTGGCGATGATGTTTCGACGAAGGCGCTGCCAGTGTCCGGTTAGCGACGGAAATGCTGAGGAGAGCGTGGCCAACGCCTGACCCAATCCAGGGAACGGAATCCTGTCAGCCGGCGGCCGGGAGTCGGGTCCAATGCCTCTAGACACGCCTCGAGTCCTGGTGTCTGATGAGCTTCACGGCGTGATACCAATTCCGAGGCGAGGCTGATGAACACCCAGAAAATCGTGGTTGGATCGGCGGACTCCGAGTCTGCCGATAGTGGGATGGCTGGTCCGATGCTCAGCGAGGCGGCTCCCCGGGGGCCAACGCGTCTCACTGTCGCGGACGTGATGACCCGCGACGTCGTCACGGCCACGCCGGAGACGCCATTCAAGCAACTCGAGCAACTGATGGCCGAGCATCGCGTCAGCGCCCTTCCCGTGGTCGATGGCGAAGGCGCCGTTCTTGGAGTGGTCTCCGAAGCGGATCTGCTGTTGAAGACCGAGTCCGGGGGAGAGGAGCACGGCGGATGGACCCCGGGCTCACGCCAACGCGACGTCAAAGCGCACGCGCAGACGGCGGGCGGGTTGATGTCGGCCCCTGCCCTGACAGTCGGGCCGGATGCTCCCCTCGCGGCGGCCGCTCGCCTGATGCGCAAAGGGAGTGTGAAGCGACTTCCCGTTGTGGAAGGGGGGCGTCTGGTCGGGATCGTCAGCCGTGCTGACGTCCTCAAAAGCTACCTGCGTTCAGACACAGAGATCATCGATGACATCGTCGAAGGCGTGATCAAAGGCAGCATGTGGCTCGATCCAACGACCATCGACGTCGCGGTGGATGACGGAGTGGTGCGATTGCGCGGCGAGGTGGATCGTCGGAGCGATGTTGCAATTCTGAGTCGCCTCGCCCTTGCCGTCGAGGGCGTTGTCGGCGTGGAGTCATCGGTATCGTTCCGGTTCGACGACCGCGACGTGAAACCGCCGACCGAGCAGCACCTCGAGGGGTCCTGATCTCGTGCGCGATGTTTCGCTGCGCGTCGTCCGATGGCCCTGAGGCTCGTGGAGTCGGTTCCGAGTAATCGCTGAGGGCGTGCGGGCTCTTCGTCACATGAGTCGTGAGCGTCATATACGAAGGCATACCGTCATCGCGCATCGAGGACATTTGGCCCTGGTTCCGCGCACGCGGTCTGACTACGCTGAGCACATGCTCTTCCAAGTACGTATCCATGGACGTGGCGGGCAGGGTGTTGTGACGGCGGCTGAATTACTCTCCGTCGCAGCCTTCCGCGAAGGCCGGCAGGCACAGGCGTTCCCGAGCTTCGGCTCCGAGCGCACGGGTGCGCCTGTGGTCGCCTTCTGTCGCATCGCGGATCATGAGATCCGGGCGCATGAGCCGATTGCGAGGCCCGACGCGCTGATCATCCAGGACCCGACGCTCCTCCACCAGGTCGACCTGTTCAGCGGCATTTCCGAAGACGGCTACCTGCTTATCAACTCCAGTCTCGGCTTCTCGGAACTGGGCATCGACGACCTCGCAACGAGGTTTCAGCCCTCGCGGATCGTCGCCGTACCGGCGAGCGAGATCGCTCGCGAGACCGTGGGGCGGCCGATCGCGAACGCGGTGCTGCTCGGGGGTTTCGCCGCGCTCACCGCCGTGATCTCTCTCGAGTCAGTCATTGCGGCCATACGTGACCGATTCTCGGGACAGCTCGCGGACGGCAACGTGGCCGGCGCCGAACGCGCTTTCGATTTCGTGGCCCACCAGATTCAGGAGGTCGTCGGTGCTCAAGCAGGTTGAAGGCTCGCGCGCAGTCGCCGAGGCGGTCGCCTTGTCGAGGCCGGAGGTCATCTGCGCGTACCCCATCTC
>JBEKKP010000171.1:0-2549 GCA_050010655.1 Candidatus Dormibacteria bacterium | reverse complement strand
AGTGAGAGCGCCTCAATGTCACCGGTCGTATCCACCATCGGCGGCGCCGGCTCATACCGAAGGATGGATTCGCCGGAGCCGAAGTGCGCGATGACGTCACCCTCGCCGGGGCGGCTCTCGAGTGGGGGACGGCCGGCGGCGTCCCACGCTTTGGCCGTCGAGTTGCGAAGCGCACGATGCGGGGCATGTGGCCAACCGACGTCGTACAGATCCGGGTACCACTCGGCGTCGGTCTCTGCGGCGGCGATCAGACGGCGGCGATACTCGTCGTGGATCGGCATCTCGTCAGCCAGGAGAAATCGGGTACCGACCCACGCCGCCTGAGCGCCGAGCGCCAGCACTGCGGCCACTCCCCGTGCATCACCGATTCCGCCCGCGGCAATTACCGGGACCGGCGTCACCGCATCGACGACGGCGGGCACCAGCGGCAATGTCGCCACCGTGCCCCAGACGTGTCCTCCGGCCTCCCAGCCTTGCGCCACGATGACGTCGACTCCAGAGGCCACGGCCCGATGCGCCTCCGCGGCACTGCCGACCGTCTGCAGCACCACGCCGCCGGCCTCATGGATGCGCGCGACGTAGTCAACAGAATCGCCCCACATGAACGACACGATCCGAAGGCCCGCCTCCAGGGCGTCGTCGACGCGACGATGGTGATCCGAGGTGAGGACGAGGTTGCCGCCAAACGGCCGATCGGTGAGGGCGGCGGTTTCACGGATCACGTCCCCGACGTCATCGGACCATGTCAGCGTCAGCATGCCGAGTGCGCCGGCATTGGAGACGGCCGCGGCCAATCGAGGTATCGCGACCATCGGCGCCTGGACGATCGGATGGTCTATCCCGAGGTACTCGCAGAGCGCGGTGCGCATCCCTACGACTCGTAGGACGTCGGCACGGATTCAGCGGCGCGCCGATCCCATCCGTGAAAGGGCGAGTAATCGCCGTCTTCCCACGCCTCGCGCAGCCCCGGCTTACTGAGATCCCAGTCGGGGCGGATCTCGCTCGATACAACGGCGAGGTCATGCCACAGGTCGTAGAACGAAGGCCGACCCCAAAACCAGTAGCCGTCGTACATGCTGTGAATGACGAGGCCCGGCTTGAGCACGAAGGTGTGGGGGATCATCGGGTTGTGCTCCGGGTCGGTGTATTCCTGGATGTCGAGATCCTTCTGGATCGTCCGATCGGGGTCGGAGAGGAAAGGCCACTGGGCCCCGACTGCGCCGCGAAACTCTTGCGAGCTGTGGTGGTCGTCGGTCGAGATCGTGACGATCTGGGTGTACGCGACAGCGACCTTTGAATAGTTGGCGGCGAGCTCGAGATGCTGTTGGTGTTCTTTGGGACAGTAGTTCCCGCGCGCGAGTGTGAGGATCAGCGGGTCGCGACCCTGGATCTCGCTGAGCTTGCGGACCGTGTTGGTGTGATCCGGCAGGGCATAGTCGGGGAAAACGTTGCCGGGCTTGATGTCCGAGCGCATGTCATTAACACCTCTCGTGATCCGCGAGACTCTGACTGCGAGCCATGCTACCGCCGCTCCGCGCGCGGCCGAAGAGCACCCCTGGCGGGTGCATGCAACTGGGCCGTCGCGGAGCGCGGCATATCATCGTCGGCGTGACCTCGGACGATGAAAAGCGCGGCGCCATCGAGCAGCACTGGGCAGCCTCCGAGGCTGGAGACAGCGAGCTCGAGCACCGACTGTACGCCGAGGATGCCGTCCTCGATTACCCGCAATCCGGCGAACGCTTCATCGGTGGCTCGACGATCGCAGAGCAGCGCGGTGGCAACCCCGCCGAGCGCCACTTCTCAGTTCCGTAGCTTTCCGACCTGCTCGCTGACGGAGCCATACGTCTCGAACCTGTAGGGGCTTGCGCGAACGCTAGCTAGTGCTACTATGTACCAGTAGTCAGTAGCACCGAGTAGTTCGAGGAGTCGTTCCGTGGGCAGGCAGCAGATGACGGAGATGCTCAAAGGCACGCTCGAGGGGATCGTTCTGGCCATCCTGTCCGCTCGATCCGCCTACGGGTACGAGATCACCGCACGGCTGCGTGAGCAGGGTTTCGCCGACATTGCCGAGGGGACTGTCTACGCGCTGCTCGTCAGGTTCGAGCAGAAGGGCTTCGTCGACGTGGAGAAGATCCCGTCCGACAAAGGGCCGCCACGCAAGGTCTATTCGCTCAACACGCAGGGACAGGAATATCTCGAGGAGTTCTGGAGCACGTGGAGCTTCCTCACGGAACGACTTGAACAGCTCCATGGAGGAGGCAGATGAACAAGGTCATCGCGAAGGTGATTGGCGAGAAGCGCCAATGGCGGCAGTACAAGGCCCGCACGCGCCAGCTGCCCGCGAACTATCGGACAGCCGTCGAAGCACTTGAGCGGTATCTGATGTACTGCGGACCAGGGGGCGACGGTGTCGAAGCGGCGGCAATGTTCGCGGACCTCCTCGACCTTTTCGAGCAGAGCGCGGCGAACGGGACGCCGATCCGCGAGATCGTGGGGGAAGACCCCGTCGAGTTCCTCAAGACGTTCGTTCGGAACTACCCGGACGGGCA
>JBEKKP010000170.1:0-2623 GCA_050010655.1 Candidatus Dormibacteria bacterium | reverse complement strand
TCCCACAAGTCGACGGGGACGTCGCTGAACGAGCGCTCGCACGTGCTCGTCAGGAGTGCCTGATGCAACTCCTCGCGCGGACGCGCAGCGAGCAGCGACCAGCCGGCGGGAAACGTGTATGTGGCCATTGGGACTCTTGCTGAGATGTGGAGAGGACGCGTATACAAAAGCGACGCAGTGGTGCGGGCTGGCGTGCAGTATGCCCCAGAGTTTTCGGAAACGGGGTACTGCGGGCGACATATGGGCGCAGTTCCTGGTGCCGCTCCGCGGGGAAGGCGTGGCGCCGCGGGCCACCGTGGCAGCTGGCTCAGCTTGCCCGGTTGCTGCGATCAACGCTCCACGTTCATCAAGGTTGAGCCGGCGTCGACAGGCGAGAAGAGCCTGCGTGGCGAGTGGTAATGGCGAAGACCAAGAGTGCAATGCAAAAGGGCACAGCGGTAATTCCGCCGCCGGGATAAGCCATCTGCTGCAGGCTCAACATGTTGGTGCTTCCGAAGTCGATTCTGGGGATCGCGGCAGCAACCGCGCAGGCCGTGCCGGCTACCACGACGACCTGACCGATCAGCGGGCGACGAAGCCGATAGACGAGGATGCCTCCGGCTCCGACGATGATCGGCGTGATCAGTAATGTCTGCCACGCCAGTCCAAGCCTGAGCAGAAGTTCGACCGAAGCCTGGTGGCTAGAGGGCGCACCCGGCAGGCCCTCGGCAGCCACGGCATTCGCCCATGCAGCGAACAGGGCGCTGAGTACCGCTATCGCAGCGAGTTGCGCGACGCCGAAGAGAGCGATAAGTCCGCCAAGCACGAGACATGCGCGTCGCGGTCGGTCAGCCTCTCTCCAACTGTGCACGCTATGCCTCGCCTAGCTGGGTAACGTAGCGCCGTTGTGGGCCGGCGACCACCAGGGGTCGACTTCGCCGTTCCAGGTGGTGTCGCGGTGGTGGGCTCGGATGACGGTTTTGATGTTGCCTCGGACGTTGAAGTCGCCGACGACTTCGCAGTATCGGGGCTGGAGGAGGGTGATCAGGTCGGTGAGGATGATGTTGACGACGTCTTCGTGGAAGACGTTCTGGTTGCGGTAGTTGTTGATGTAGAGCTTCAGGGACTTCAGTTCGACGCAGCGGGGGCCCGGGACGTAGCGGATGTGCAGCGTGGCGAAGTCGGGGAAGCCGGAGATCGGGCAGAGGCACGTGAATTCCGGGATGGCGAACTGGATGGTGTAATCGCGATCTGGAGTGCGGTTGTCGAACGCTTCGAGCTTTGCTTCGCGGATGGCACGGGTGCCGTGGAGCTCCTCGCTCATTGCTCGGCACCGCGGAGACGGGCGCGGAGCGACGCGAGGGGAATTGGGGCGAACTTCGTGTTGCGGTCGTAGGTATCGATGCCTTCGATGCGCTTGAGGGCCGTCACCAGTGCGTAGGTGATCGGTGTTGCGATCACCTCGTAGAGGACTTTCACGACCCACACGTCGCGAATGATGATGATCAGGACCGACCAGGGCTGCGTGCCGGCGAAGGCCAGCGAGATGAACACGGCGCTGTCGACGCCCTGTCCCACCAGTGTCGATCCGATGGTCCGTGTCCAGAGGAAGCGGCCCTTGGTCGCGATCTTCAGACGGGCGAGGACGAATGCGTTGAGGAATTCGCCGAGCAGATACGCGGTGAGTGACGCGAGCACGAGACGCGGGCTCTCACCAAGGACGCGCGCATAGGCTGCCTGGTCGGTGTAATGCGGATCCGCGGGGATGGCGATCGCGGCCGCAATGAACAGGACAACGACGATGTTCGCGAAGAATCCCGTCCAGATCACCATGCGCGCAACGCGATATCCCCAGACTTCGGTGAGCACGTCACCGAAGAGATATGCGAGCGGGAAGATGACGATCGCCGCGGGCACGGAGAACGGGCCGACGTCGGCGATCTTCACCGCGAGGATGTTCGAGGCCACCAGCGTGGCCACGAACAGCGACGAGATTGCGAGCAGGAGCGGGCTCGGGCCGCGCGTCGGAGAGGGAGCACTCATGTGGAGCCGCACAGCGTAGAAGATCACTCGCCATGAGCAGACGCGGCCTGGTCCTCTTCGTGGCGATGTGCGTGATCTGGGGTATCCCCTACCTGCTCATCAAGGTCGCGCTGCGGGGTTTCGGGCCGGTGGACCTCGTGTTCGTCCGGTTCGCGCTCGGGGCGGTGCTCCTGGTGCCGATCGCGCTGAGCCGGCGCGTCAAGGTAGGGCCGTTGCTCGGCCGCTGGGGCTGGATCGTCGCGTACACGGTCATCGAGATGGGCATTCCGTGGGTGCTGCTCTCCGACGCGGAGTTGCACATCTCGAGTTCCCTCTCGGGACTGCTCGTGTCGACGGTCCCGCTCATCGGCGTCGTCATCGGTGTGCTGACGCGCAGCGGCGAGCACCACGGTTGGCGGCGCATTCTCGGTCTCGCCGTCGGGCTCGTCGGCGCCGGCGTGCTTGTCGGCTTCGACGTGTCGTCGTCGACCTTCGGCGCTATCGCCGAGGTGCTTGTCGTCGCGATCTGCTACGCAACCGGGCCGTACATCATCAACCGCAAGCTGAGTGATCTTCCAGCACTCGGCGTGATCGCAAGCTCATTGCTGCTGGCCGCGATCGC
>JBEKKP010000169.1:0-2636 GCA_050010655.1 Candidatus Dormibacteria bacterium | reverse complement strand
TGGTGCGGTTCCCATCACGTCCAGCACTGAGACGTTCACGGGTCAGTCCGGACCCCAGACTGAGACGTACGCCGAGACGAACGGCGACACAACGGTTGCGAGCGGCACGTTCACAATCCCGGCCTGCCCGAGCTGACGATCCGACGACGGCATCTTCACTATCAGCTCGTCCACCTGTCTCTCGAATCGAGCACAAAATCCCGCTGATTTCGGCCTTGTTTCGAGAACGTGAGGCTCTCTATGAAACAACCGTGGTGGAGGCGCCGGGGATCGAACCCGGGTCCGAAGCCGCGTTCCATGCGACATCTACGAGTGTAGTCCCGGTTTTTATCTCACCTCAATCGCGCCCTGGGACCAGGCTCGGCTGCGGCCAGCCTCGGTGAATGTCCCGCCCGGCGCCGAGGCGCCACCGGGCGGCGAGACTGCTTGCATTAACGTCGGGTCCGACTCCCACAGCCGAGGAGCCGGTCGACGTCAGGCCGAAGCCTGAGCTTTTTCGCTTTTGCTACTTACGCAGCGAGAGCGAGGGGTGCGTTATTCGCACGTATATTTTTCCCGGTTTTACGAGCCCGGGGCTCGACTCGCATTCGCACGACCCACGACCCCGTCGAAACCAGTACGCCCCCATGGAACGCAGCTGTCCGAGATCAGCGTGCAGCGCTCATCATACCGCGCCGCGTCCCACCAAATCACGGCGCATTGGTACGCTTGAAGCGTGTGTTCCGTCGTGGCGTTTTTGCGCGCCCGCAACCCCGCCCAGTCCGCATGTCCAGCGAAGTCGACGTGACCGCCGGACAGAGCGTCGCGCCCGCCGCGACGTACGGGCGGATGCTGCGCGTCCCGGGCTTTCGCCAGCTGCTCATCAGTTCGTTGCTGACGCGCACGGCGGCGCAGATGTGGACTGTCGGGTTGGTGCTCTTTGCGCTGCAGCGATATCACTCGCCGAGCGTCGCGGGCGTCAGCCTCTTCCTGCTCATCTTTCCGGGGCTGCTGCTGAGCCCGATCGCCGGTGCACTGCTCGACCGGCACGGACGCAAGCGGCTCATGACGCTGGATTTCACGGTGGCCGCGGTATGCCTCACGGTGATCGTGACGCTGTCGCTGACCAACCACCTGCCCATCTGGGGCTTGTACGCACTGCTCGTCGGCGGTTCGCTGACGAGCACGCTGAGCATCGCCGGGGCGCGCTCGTTCTTCCCGCTCATCCTCCCCCGCGATCTGTGGGACCGCGGCAACGCGGCTGACAGCGTGCTCTACGGCGTGTCGAGCATTGCCGGCCCCGGTCTCGCGGGCGCGCTGATTGCGTTGGTGGGCAGCGAAGCCGCCCTGGTCGGAGCAGCGATCGGATTTGTCGTCGGCGCGATCGCGCTCCAGGGGGTCGCCGAACCGGCACACGCCGGCGAGGTGTCCTCCCGGATCTTCTACGAAGCCTGGCGCGGTCTCCGCTACGTCGTCGGCAATCGCACATTGCGGTGGATCGCGGTCGGGTTCTCGACGCTCAACGTGGGCTGGGGCATCATGATCGTCGTCCTCCCTGTCGCCGTGTTCCACCTGCACGGCAATGCCGCCGTTGTCGGTTCGATCCTGGCGCTCGCGGGCGCGGCCGGAGTTCCCGCGGCACTCATCACGGGCCGCTTGCGGACGGAGGGACACGAGCGCGAAGCGATGGCGTTGCTCGGCGCCTTGATGGGACTCTCGATGCTCGTGTTGCTCGTGCCCTCGCTGGCCCTCATCGCCGTGGGTATCGCGATCGCCGGCGGCGCCGATGCTGCATCGAGCGTGCCCGCCTTCTCACTGCGCCAACGGCGGACCTCTCGGGCATGGTTCGGGCGAGCATTCGCCGTCTCGATGGCGTTGAACTTCTCCGGCGTCCCGATCGGGTCCGCGCTCGCAGGACCGGCCATCGGAATATCGCCGACATTCGCGGTGCTGATCGCCGCCGGCCTCACCGTGGCTGGCAGCGCGGTGATCCAGCTCAGGGTTCCGGGGCCCGCGACAACCTAGCTGCGGCGGGGGCGGCCGCGGTGGCGGAAATCAATTACCTTCGTCGCCGCGACCAGCGCATGGAACTCCTCACCATGCGGCCAGTCGATTTGACCGAACTGCGCCACCGCCTCGTCCATCGTGCGTTGGCCCTTGGCGATCGGTCCTCCTGCGAAGCAGCCACCAAAGCGGGTCCCCGCCCAGCGGCTCACGCTCTCGAGGTGCCGGTCGCAGCAGAACATGAACGCGACGCCGTCCCGATGCGGGAAGAACAGGAACTTCATCGCCGGCTCACGGCAGGTCTCCGCAGGTAAGTCCGTTGCGGGTTCGATCGGGCCGATGCACTGGTCGCTCACCGTTGGGAAGCGTACGGCTCGGGGCGTACGCAGTTGGACCGCCGTTGCTAGGCTGACCACATGCCTCACTTCGACGCGCCGTCTGGAGCTGACCCGGCGGTCGGTACGAAACTCAAGCGGGTCATCGTCATCGGCACGGCCTCGGGCCGCGACGAGCGGGAGCAACGCGACATCGAGCTCGACGAACTCGAGGAGCTGGCGCGCACGCTCGGCACCGAGGTGCTGGAACGCAGCCTGATCTCGCTTCGCGAGCCGCATCCCGCCACGTTCTTCCGCTCGGGGGTGGTGACCGCATTC
>JBEKKP010000168.1:0-2672 GCA_050010655.1 Candidatus Dormibacteria bacterium | reverse complement strand
GTAAAGGACGCGCGACCGGCGCGCGCACTGTCGAGCGTGGCCGGCATCTCCCCGAGCGTCCGAGCGAGATGGACTCGATACGCAGCCGCCTTCGCGGTCATCCCGCAGGAGCGTCGCAGCCACGACACCGTGGTGCCGCCGCCATCGGACTGTGCGCCCCGATCGACATGAAAGCGGTGGAGGCGACGCAGGCACTCAGCCTCTAGGCGATCGACCGCGAGCCGGATCTCGATGATGTCGGCGCCCAACTCGGACGTGGTGACACCGTCGATGGACTCATTGACGAGTGCGTCGGCAGCGTCGCGCAAGCGCGCTCTGGTGTCCGTGAATGCGTGCGCTTCCATGCCCACATTCTACCAAACATCTGTTCGCTGACCGCGAGCACGGGACCCAACACGGACACCTGATCTCGGCTTATGTTTTAGCCATTGACGGCAGTAACAGCGGACGTGTTCACACTCTTCGCAGAGGCGCGGACCGGCCTCAGCGTTTCGCCAACACGAGCTCGTACCGCAAGCCTTTCTTCCCGGCCACATCTGCCGCTCCGACCACAACGAACCCGGCCTTCGCAAGCACGCGCTGCGAGGCGATATTGGCATTGCTCGTGGTCGCAGAAAGAACGCGCAGCCCGTACTCGTCGCGCGCCAACGCGCACATGGATGTCAACCCCAGCGTCGCCACGCCACGACCGGACACATGCCTTGCCACGCGATAGCCGGCTTCCGCTCTCCCGTCCGCAACTTCGTACAGATTGAAGCGGCCGACGACAGCCCGGTCGTCGTCTAAGAGGACATGACCGAGAGACGTCCCAGCCGCCTGCTCGGCCAGGAGCGTGCGGTACAGCTCCGCGAAGTGCTTATAGAAGTAGTCGGCACGATCGCTGATCGTCTCGGCGAAGTACGCCCGGTTCGCCAGCTCGAACTCGAGGATCGCTGCCTCGTGCTCAGGGCGAAGGCGCTCAAGCACGAACACGCGTGAATCCTCCTCTTATTGCGTTATTGCGGGCTCGAAGATCGATGGGGCGGCTGGACGGTGTTGGGGACGCGTCTGGGGCGCACTCGGGTGCACATCCATCCGAGCCGAACCGCGATCCTGGTCGTTGGATCGAGTTAGCCTTGGACAATGTCGCATCTCGCACTCGCGCTGAGACTCGTATCGGCACCGCTGGGGGTCGGCGTCGGTATTTGGACCGCGCAGCTCACGATGATTCCGAGCAGCTACCGATGTGTGGGCCGCTGCTTAGCCCCAACCCTGCAGCCTCGCTTAAGCCCTTGGCTGTGTTGCGTGTTCGGTGCGGTAGCGCTCGTGGCCTGCCTCGTCGTCTCGGTTCTTGCTCACACGGCGGCTGTTGGACGCAGCAGAGCTGGGAGTCAGGCGTCAGCGTCTCTTTGAAAGGAGGCGCGGCACCGCGTGTCGCATTCCCAAACGACGTCCCGTCGCCGCAAACCGACGGAACCGGACAGGTCTGTGGGCGTGCCGCTGCTCCCCTATATGCACATGTTGGGAACATCGACGTCGTTCGTGACCCCGGACCTCACAGTGACACTCACGAACGGAGTCACGTTCGCGGGTGGAGGGAAATGTGCCTGGAGAACGTAGTCACCGGGAGCGAGCGCGAACTGATACGACGCATTGGTCATGACCGTCTGCTGCGCCTTGACGCTCGTGGGGAACACGACAACCGATGTGCCCGGACCGGTAGTCCTCCAGGTAACGACCCCCTCGAGCACCGTGACCGTTCCCGCCGCGTACTGAACGCCGGGTGGCGGGCCAAGAGCAGCGCACGGAATGATCCCACCCACCACGAGCCCCTCACCCGGCGGCGGGCTCGGTGACCCGCAGGCGCTTGCGCCGACCGCGAGCAGGAGCGCCAGGAGTGCGGACGCCCACGAACGGCCACCGCCCGACCATCTGGTGCGCCTCTTGAGAGCCGCGAGCATGCCCATAGGATGAACCGTACGAGTGAGCGACGGTCAACTTCTCGCGCGCCCGGCTGGTAACTAGGGTGTCGAGATGCTGCAGCTCCAACCGTAGGTCTCAGCAACGCGCGCGGCCGACGCCGGGTCAGGTTGGCTGACGATCGCTTCGTATCCCGGCCCGCTCGCAAGGTCGGCGGGGGTCGCGGGCGAAGCGTGCGTGGTAGCCCCCGGGGCAAAGTCCATCACCATGTCCAGAGTGGCCTGCTGCCCGACGTAGGTGCAGTTCACCTCGGTCCTGGGTCCTGACCACGCGCGGGACGGGGTGCCGCAGGCTGTCAGCCCCAACACCAACACCGATCCGGCTAACGCGATCCGTCGCACCATGACCCCACCTCGGCGGCACTGAACCGGCCACCGCCGCCCATCATCGCACCGGGTACATCAAAAAACCGATGGTGGGCGCAATAGGGATCGAACCTATGACCTCTGCGATGTCAATGTGCGTCTCATTGGCCTTGAGATCGGGCTGAGATCGCCGGCAAAGTCGACTACCTCCATCCTTCCCCAACAGCAACTCTTTCGGCGTCTTGGAGCCTGTCGTCGTGCCGCTGGAACAGGGTGGCGGCGGCCCTAAATGCACATATTCGGGATGTCGACGTGCTGCGTAACCCCGGATCTCACGGTGACGCTGACAAAGGGAATCGCGTTCGCCGGTGGAGGGAAGTGCGCCTGGAAAACGTAGTTACCGGGAGC
>JBEKKP010000167.1:0-2685 GCA_050010655.1 Candidatus Dormibacteria bacterium | reverse complement strand
TTCGAGGAATATGCGGCGGGACTCTTCAAGGAGGGCGTGGCAGATCCCGCGTTCGTTGCAATGCTCGACGTGGATCAGTTGAAGGCTTTCAACGACACCGAGGGGCACAAAGCCGGTGATGACGTGCTGCGGTCGGTGGCTGAACGGTTGTCCAAGACCATCGGAAGCGCCGGAACTGTCGCACGGATCGGCGGTGACGAATTCGGAATCGTGCTTCCCTTTGTCAATCGGGAGACAGCGAGACGCCTGCTGGGGGCGGTGTGCCGAGCGATTCAGGCACCGATCGAAGGCACGGAGCTCCGCGTCAGCGCCACCTGCGGCGTGGCGCACTCGAGCATGGCTCGTCATTGGCCAGGGCTGATGCACCGTGCGGACGCGGCGCTCTATGAAGGCAAGCGCACAAAACGTGGGGGCGTCTTCTTCTTTCGCGGCGACGACCCCGGCTGGGAGCAGCACCGCCAGCGCGATCGGCAACGGTTGCTTGATGCCGAGAAGACGCTCAAGGACCTCAGGTCGGACGTCGAGCGTCTCGAACACGAGAACCGCCACGACCAGCGAACCGGGCTCCTCAATCCCGCGGCGTTCGACGAGGATCTGCCTTCATTGCATGCACTCGCGGAGCAGGAAGGCAGCACCTACGCGATCGTGTTGTGCGATATCGACTTCTTCCACAACTACAACCTGCGTTACCTCTACCAGCCGGCCAACGTGACCCTTCGTCGCGTTGCGGATGCGATCAACGCAGCGTGCCGACCAGGCGACCTCGTCTATCGGTATGGGGGCGAGGAGATCGTGGTCGCGCTGCGGCATACATCGTTTGCCGAGGCGTGCGAGGTCGGTGAACGCGTTCGAGCTGCGGTCGCAGCGCTCGCACTGCCCCACGACAGCCGGCCGGATGCCTTTCGTGTGGTGACCATCTCGGTCGGCGTTGCGGCGGCTGACTGCAAGGACGGGTCAACGGCCGCGGGTGTGGTGGACGCCGCCAACAGAGCGCTCATCGTGGCGAAGGGCGCCGGCCGAAATCGGGTCGAGCGCGCTGCGTGAGCGCCGATCGGCCGTCGCGCTCCGCCTGGCGAGTCACTCGTGCCGGGTTGACCTGACGCACCCTGGGGGAGAATCGACTGATGCGCCCTGTCGTCGCTCGTCCTGATGGCGAGCTCGAAGTTCTCGGAGGATTCCGACCTGCCGGCCGCTCGGGAGGACGGCTGCTCAAGCTCGAGCTGACCAATACGATCCCGCTCCCCGCGGGCACGACCCTGATGCATCTGCCCGGCAGACGGGCGCTGGCTCTGGATGCCAAGGACCGCCCAGTTGACGTCGAGGCGGATCTGCTCCCGGTTGCGGCCGTCCTTCCCGTTGGGTACCTGCGCACGTTGGTGCCCGCATCACGGCCCCTGCCGGGAAGCCGCCGCCTTCCTCTCTATGGATACGCCGCGGTGGTGGAGCACCACGACGAGCTCCGGGTCGCCGCGCTGAGCACCGACGCCTTCGGATGGTGGGAGCCGCGCAAGTACGCGGGCGGTGGCCTCGATGCGGCAATCGAGAGCGCCCGAGCGGCGCTCCCGGACAACCGCCTCGTCGACCATCTCGCCAACTGCGCCACCGATCTCCGCTGCTACACCGCCCAGAACACCTTCCTGCGCCGCTACGAAGGAGCGCTGCCCGCCTCACCCGCGTGCAACGCGGATTGCCTCGGATGCATCTCGCTGCAGACCGACGGCGAGGCTCCGGCGCCGCAACCGCGGATGCGATTCGCGCCCACCGCTGCGGAACTCGCCGGCATGGCGTCGTTCCATCTCAGTGGCTCGGATGCCGGGATCGTGTCGTTCGGCCAGGGATGCGAGGGCGAACCCCTCACCCGCGACGACGTTCTCGCACGCGCAGTGGCCGTCATTCGCAAGGACCATCCCGAGGCGACGATTCACGTCAATACCAATGGCAGCCGCCCGAAGGTGCTCCAGGGGCTCATCGACGCCGGGTGCAACAGCGTCCGGATCAGCGCGATCTCGTTCAGCGACCCGGTCTTCCGTGCCTACTACCGGCCGGTCGGATACACGATCGACGATGTGGTCGAGTGCGGGCGGGTCATGTCTGCCGCCGGAGGTCAGCTGTGCCTGAACCTGCTCACCTTCCCGGGCCTCACTGACTCGACCGCGGAGCTCGAGCGCACCGCCGCCGCCGTCCTCGACATGGGGGCGCATCAGATCCAGTGGCGCTCACTGAACTGCGATCACGACTGGCTCATCGACGTGCTCACGGCGCGAGCGCTACTCCCCGAGGACGGCATCGGACTGGCGGCCGCGTATCAGCAGCTCGTCGACCGGCTTCCTGGCGTGACCCACGGCAACTTCACGCGGCCGGTCGCCATGGCGCTGGATTGAGCCGAAGCCGAGCGTGGTATCGTCACATCGTCCCTTCCGCGTGAACCTAGGCGCCCCAATGAAAGCCACGATCCATCCCGAGTACCACGTCGACGCTGAGGTGCATTGCCTCTGCGGCAACACCTTCACCACCGGCTCGACGCTCACCGAGCTGAAGACCGAGGTGTGCTCGGTGTGCCATCCGTTCTTCACCGGGACGCAGCGCATCGTGGACACGGGCGGCCAGGTGGAGCGCTTCCGCCGCCGCGCCGAGCAAGCCAAGAAAGCCTGAGGGACGCAGCGCCCGGCGGCGCTGCAGCGGCAT
>JBEKKP010000166.1:0-2707 GCA_050010655.1 Candidatus Dormibacteria bacterium | reverse complement strand
GCAGCGGTTGCGCTCGGCGTTGTCGACGTGCTCGCGGAGGACGGCGGCGGCGTCGTAGGCATGCCGGGCGTGGGTGCAGTCCATGCCGAAGCGGCCGACCGAGTGCTCGCGCGCCATCTTCAGCAGCGGACCCTCGTCGAAGCAGACCGGCGTCGTGACAACCGCGGGGTCAGACGGGTCTGCGCCGTCATCGCCGCTTTCGCTGAGAAGCGCCGTGGGGCCGGCCCCGGCATCGCCGGGCGCGGTATCGCCATTCATCGCATCAGCAACAGCGTCGAGACCAGAGCCATCGAGATCCGTGGCCGCGACCCACTTCGGAGCACTCAGCGCCCGAGCCACGCTCGCCAGCAACGAGAAGTGCGCGAAGCCAATCTCCCCAGCATTCAGCGCAGTGACACTCGCCGGCAACTGGCCCGCCTGATCGCCCGAGTTCACGGCTTTCGCTGCAGCCCCGCTCGTCATGTGGCAGTTGTGGCGGATCCAATCGATCGGGGAGACCGAGCCCGCGGCTTCGTACTCGTCAGTCAACGCGAACTTGGACGCCCCGATCGCAAAGTCGAGCTCGAGAAGATCGATCCCATGCCGAAGGCGGATTAGGTAGTCGCCGAGCTCGCGTGGAGTCGCATCCCAGGCAGGCGTGTCGAGCAGGCCCTGAATGGCCCCCAGCAGCGGGACGAGGGGATCCTGATTGGCCGCCTCGGCATTACACATTTCTGTAGTATATCAGAACAAATGTTCGCAGCAGCCCGCGGCGAGCCGAACGCGAAGACCCCCCGGCTCGCTACACCGCGACCCCGAACGACCCCGCCGTCAGTCCGGATCCTGGTGTGGATACCGCCAGTCGGTCGGCGGCACGAAGGTCTCCTTGATCACTCGCGGCGACACCCAGCGAAGCATGTTCAAGATCGACCCGGCCTTGTCATTCGTCCCGCTCTTCCTGGCGCCACCGAACGGCTGCTGACCCACCACAGCGCCGGTCGGCTTGTCGTTCACGTAGAAGTTCCCGGCCGCGTACCGCAGATGCGAAGTCGCCTCGTCCACAGCCGAACGATCGTCCGCGAAGATCGCACCGGTGAGCGCATACGGCGAGGTGCGGTCCACGAGATCGAGCACCGAATGCCAGTCCGCGTCGGGATACGGGAATACCGTGAGAATCGGCCCGAAGAGCTCGCGCTGCAGCAGGTCGTGGTTGGGGTTGGACGTGGCGAGGATGGTCGGACGGACGAACCATCCCTCCTCGGCGTCGCACTCGCCGCCGGCGATGAGGGTGAGATCGGGATCGCTCCGCGCGGCGGTCAGGACGTCCTCGTGCTTGCGATAGCTCGCCTCGTCGATGACCGCGCCCATGAAGGTGCTGAACTCGGCCGGATCTCCCATCGGGATCGCCTCGGTGGAGGCGGCGAGGGGGTCGCGCAGGCGCTCCCAAACCGAGTGGGGGATGTACGCACGCGAGGAGGCCGAGCACTTCTGGCCCTGGTACTCGAACGACCCGCGGAGCAGCCCCACGAGCAGCGCGTCATCCGATGCCGAGGGATGCGCGAGCACGAAGTCCTTGCCGCCGGTCTCACCGACCAGCCGCGGGTACGTCCGGTACGTGCCGAGATTGGCCGCCACAGTGGTCCAGAGATGCTGAAACGTGTCCGTCGACCCAGTGAAATGAATCCCGGCCAGGGCCGGGTGCTTCACCGCAACCTCGGACACGGCCGCTCCGGGCCCGGCGATCATGTTGATGACCCCCGGAGGCAGCCCGGCTGCCTCGAGGATCTCCATGATCACCTGGGCAGCGAGCAGCGCAGTGGTGGCCGGCTTCCAGACCACGGTGTTGCCGACAATCGCCGGCGCCACCGCGAGGTTGCCCCCGATCGACGTGAAGTTGAAGGGACTGATCGCGAGCACGAAGCCCTCGAGCGGGCGGTGATCCATGCGATTCCAGGTCCCGGCCGACGACACGGGCTGTGTCTCCTGGAGCTGCTCGCCGAAGTGGACGTTCCAGCGCCAGAAATCGATCAGCTCGCAGGCAGCATCGATTTCGGCCTGCTGCACACTCTTGCTCTGGCCCAGGATGGTCGCCGCGTTGAGGCGGTCACGGAAAGGGCCACTCAACAGATCTGCCGCCCGAAGGAACACCGCAGCGCGCGTCTCCCAGGGCGCAGTGGACCAGTCGTGGTGCGCCGCGAGGGCCGCGTCAACCGCTGCCCGGACGTCGTCTGTGGTCGCTGTATCGGTCTCCACGATGCCGAGCGAGTGGCGGTGTGGTGCGCTAACGGCGAGGCGCTCGCCGTGTCCGTGGACGGAGCGCCCACCGATGTGGAGTGGCACGGTATGCGGCGCAGCGGCCTGCATCTCGTCAATCGTGGAGCGGAGGCGGGCTCGCTCCGGCGACCCCGGGGCATACAGCAGAACTGGCTCGTTGCGCGGTGGCGGTGAGGTCATCGCGGCGATTGTGGCGCAGTGAGTGTGTAGAGTGAGAGAGCGCCATGGACCAGATCCGCTTGCGGCCCGTTCCCGTGGCCGATTCCCGGCCGCTGCACCAGCGGCTCCTCCCCGAAGGTGTCGATCGGCGCCCCGAGTGGCTCACGGTCAAGCTCCCGGCGGGCGACGGGTACTCGCAGATCAAGGGGATCATGCGTGGCCAGAACCTCAACACGGTGTGCGAGGAGGCCCGCTGCCCCAACATCGCCGAGTGCTGGGGGCACGGGACCGCCAC
>JBEKKP010000165.1:0-2736 GCA_050010655.1 Candidatus Dormibacteria bacterium | reverse complement strand
TTGCTCGATTTCGCGGAGCGCTCCCAGGTTCAGCGTGAACCCAGGAGCGCTCGCAACCCCCTATCCCTCAAGGCCGTACTTCCCACGGATCGGTGCAAAGCCACCGAACGTCGTAAGACTATCAAACACGTCATAGGGTTGCAAGCACTGAGTTTTCCGCGGGCCTGACTGCAACATCTGCGCGCTGCGAAATGATGTGGTCGCAACATTTCGCATGTCGGATATGACATTCGCCGGCATTCACGGTGCTGTCGGCAGGAGCTGTTCGTCGAGCGTGCCGCCGCCTGCGATGTACGCAAGGATGGCTTCATCGGTGAGCCACTCGACGGGTGCGCGGTCATCCGTGAGGGGATCCTTCGACGGCGGGACCGTATACGACTGCTGGAGCACGAGAGGGCCGAGCACCTGCACGCTTACCGGCAGTGCCGTCAGTCGATCGGCGAGATCGGTCCTGGTTGGTATCGCGTCGTCGAGGCCCACGACCAGCTCGTTGAAGTGCAGCGCGGGCCACACCCATGCTTGGGGGAACTCGGTGGCGACCGTTCCGGCGATCGCGTCGACCAACTGGTTGTTGCCCGGCACGCGTTCGACGTTCAACGCGATGCCGCCGCCGGGGTTGAGATGCGCGCGCATCAGCGAGAAGAACTCCTGCGTTGCGAGATAGAAGGGGATGTACTCGGTGCGATACGCATCGACGACGATCATGTCGTAGCGCTTCGCTGTGGTCTCGAGATACTCACGTCCGTCTGCGGTGATCACGTGCAGGTGGGGAATGGCGTCGAGGCCCATGTACTGACGCGCAAGTTGCGTCACCACGGGGTCGAGTTCCACCGCGTCGATGTCGATGCCGGGATACTCCGCGGCTAGGGCTCGCGCTGTCGTGCCGCCTGCGTTGCCGATCACGAGGACGCTATGCAGGGTGCGTCCCAGGAGCGGCGGCACCACCAGCGGCATATCCCACTCACCACCCGTCAGCGCCGTATCGGCTCGATACACCGACTGGTCGGCGATGCCGTCGTCGAAGCGCATGACGACGCGGCCACCCGATTCGCGCACGACCTGCACGAACTGGTAGGTCGTCTCGCGTTCGGCAAGGGTTCCCTGCGTCTCCTTCACGAGTCCTGGTGGGAGGATGAGCAGCACCACGATGACCGCGCTCGCGATGATTGCGGGGCGCATGAGCAACGGTATCGAGACCAGCGCGACGAGCAGTGCCGCGCTCAGCAACGTTCGCTGTGTGCCGACTCCGGGAATCAGCACGAGCGCCGACCCGAATGTGCCAATGATGGCACCAACAGTTGCGAGTGACGAGAGGCGCCCGCTGGTGCGGCCGGCGCGATCGATATCGGTCAGTGCCAGGCGCAACGCGAATGGCGACGCCATGCCGAGCAACGTCACCGGTACCGAGAAGAGCAGCAGCGTCGAGAGGAACGATCCCACGACAGTGCCGATGCTCACTGCCGCGAAGCCCTGCAGTGCGAGGTTGAGAAACGGCCGGGCGATGAAGGGGAGCAGCGCGGTGCAGAGCGCTGCGATGACGAGGATCAGCCCGAGGACACGCCGTGTCGGATGCCGGTCGGCGATCCGCCCGCCGAGCCAGTAGCCGACGGAGAGATAGATAAGGATGAGCCCGATGACATTGGCCCACACGACGGTGGACTGGCCGAAGTACGGAGCCAGCAACCGTGTCGCGCAGATCTCCGTCGCCAGCGAGGAGGCTCCGGCGGTGAAGACGACCGCGGGCAGCACGCGTGGAGCCACCGGTTGATCGTAGTCGCGGCGGATACAGCGACGGCTCGCCTTGGGAGGCGAGCCGTCTTGGGAGGGAGGCTATTTGGATGGATCACCGCGGGCCGTTGCCCAGGTGACCGTTCGAGTTAGTTCGGGGTCGATTTGCCCATGTTCGGGCAGGGATGCGCCGCGCCTGGCGTTGAGGAGGCCATCGTCGTGTAGGAGGGAACGGCGTGCGCGGCGCTGGCGGCGACGAAACCGCCGACCCCTCCACCGATGAGCAGACCCGCGGCGAGCAGGAGTGCAGCAGGACCACGGCCAAGACCACCGAAGCTGCGACGCTGCGGCTGATCTTCGGACGAGAGAGTGTCGGTGAAGTTGTCCTGATGCATCGCAAACCTCCTCAGGTGCGTCCACACGGAGATTAGGAGCGCGAACCTTTCGACTTGGTGACGCTGATTGCACTTTTGAGGCTATCGCCGTGCCTTTGCGCCTAATTAGTCAATCGCTTCATTCGGCGCGGCGACCAAGACGAGCCGATTCCAGGATTGATGCGCCCGTCTGCAGTCGGTGGCACCGTCTACGCGGACCGAGATCGCCTTGTTGACGTTTTCGCGCGGACAACTACGCCAGTTCGTAAATATGCGTCTCGTCCGAGTAGTACAGCGCGTGATTCGGCCCCTCGACGACATCGAAGCGGCAGCCCGATGGGCCAAGCCGTACCGTCGCGTGCGGGCTGCCGTCGGTGACGATCGCCATGCCCTTGTCGTAGGTGCAGAACACGAGATGTCCCGCATAGCCCGCCGGGCCGTCCGCGTCGACGAAGGTTGCGCCCGTCGGGACGTAGGTGCTCGTCTCGCTGCTCCAGTTCGGGGCCTGACCGCCACCGCACGTCGACATCGCGAGCGGATGGCTGTAGCCGTAGCAATCGGGCCACATGTAGTGCGCGCCACGCGTCACGTTCAGATAGAGCGTGTCGTATCCGGTGGGCGGACTGCCGGCATC
>JBEKKP010000164.1:0-2875 GCA_050010655.1 Candidatus Dormibacteria bacterium | reverse complement strand
GCATCACATCATCCACTGGGCTGACGGCGGGCCGACGGAGCTCGACAACCTGGTCTCGTTATGCCGTTCGCATCACCGGCAGGTGCATGAGGAGGGTTGGCGCATCCACATCGCCGACGGCAGCGCCGTGGTGGAACCGCCGCCCTGAGTGAGGTCCACGAACTCACCACATTCTGTGGTGTTGGCTCATCCCGACACGGTGCTCGCGCAGCTCTTCAACGTCCAGGACAATCGGCATATCGCGGCTGGCCGATCGGCTACGGGATGGGAACAGTCACAGTCGATGCCGGTGCCGCTCGGGGAGCGTGCAAGCGCTCGTGAAGCTCACTGCCGGTGGCACAGTCAGTGTTGACGGGCACTGGAACTGTCTAATTGCCGGTCAGTAGCCCTGTTGGATGCTTCCTGGTCCGAAACGGGTTGCTTCCTGCTTGCCTTGGGCGTAGCCCGCACGGGCCGAGGGAGCACGGCTCGCCGGATCCATATTGTTCGTGCCCATTGCGGCTCGTGAATCCGCGTCCGGAGTGATCACCTCGACGTGGCTGCCCTGCTTGCGCAGGGTCTCGACCTGGGCTCCGAGTTCCGCGCCGGGAAATCTGCGCAGGCCCTCGAACTGGCCTTCCGGTGGTGTTCCGCTTCGTCCGCTCAACGGCGAGAGCACGAAGACGTGCGTATATCCGGAGGCAAGGTCTGCGTTATCGAGGGAGCGCATGCCACCGTCGATGTAGCGATTGCCGTTGATGGCGACCGTGGGGACCAGACCGGGCGCCGCTGTGCTCGCCGTGACGGCATCCACCAGGTCGACGCCGGAATCGCGATCGAACGCAGCCAGCTCGCCGGTATGGGCGTCAACCGCCACCACGATCATCGGCCGGTCCGGCCATTCCCGCCGAGGCAAGCGGGCTGCGACCACCGCGCGCCGTTGCTCCGCACCCGACTCGAGAATGGAGTCGCTCTCCAAACCGAACGCGCCCATCGCACGTTGTAGATCCGCCGCAGAAGTGGCCGCGGCGCCGATGGCCCTCATCCGCTCGAACACCGTGCCCATCGGCAAGGACGGCGGCCGCTCCCGGTTCTGTCCGCCCGGTTGCATCGGCGGGGAGAGCACCGACGCCAGCAGCTCGGCGGCCGGAATACCGCTGCGCACCTGCGCCGCCGCGGTGGCCCCGGCCGAGGTGCCGACCACCAGATCCGCAGTCTCCGTCAGATCGACACCGGCTTCGGCCAGGCCTGCGATGACACCGATCTGCCACGCGTTTCCGGCAGCACCACCACCACCAAGTACGAGCGCAACGCTGTGAACCATCCGCAGACTATGGCAGCGAGTGGAAACTCGCCGTCATCGCGGAGATTGCTTCCTGGACGACCCTTGAACCAGAACACCAGGTTCGTTGTCATCGCGGTGCCCAGATCCGTGCACGAGTGACGCAACCACCGTGACAGTGCAGGTCTGACCGGCCGGAAGCGAGGTCAGCGGCGCCAACGTGAGCGTCGTCCTTCCGTCTGGTGCGGCAGGCGACGCCGTGAGTGCCACCGGGCTCGGGCAGTTCAGCGTGAAAGCGCCGGTTGTGATGTCGACGGCCTTGTGATGGGAGCCGCGACGGGGTCGGTCGTCTCGGACCCGATGACCACATCTGGAGCAACGAGCTCCCCAGCATCGCTCGATGGGTGAGCCGCCCGTCGTCAGCTTATTGGCCTGAAATCTGCTTGCTCTCGACGAGAAATCCCTCGAGGTGCTGGACGACGAAGCGATGGTCCTCGACCTGGGGGAGCCCGGATACGGCGACGGTGCCGATGCATCCCGCGGTGCGGACAATCAGTGGAAACGCACCGCCATGGGCGGCAAAGATGCCGACGTCGAGGCGAGAGTCCACGTCGAAGTCACGCCCCTCGGCTCGGAACTTGCAGCCGACGTAGTAAGAGGAGTGGCGGTAGCGTTCGGCCACTGCCGCTTTACGGAGCAACCACCCGTCGTTATCCGCCGACGAACCAGGCAGTGCAACGTGGAACAGGCACTGGCCGTTGCGTCGAATCGAGATCGCAACGGGGAGGTGCTCCGCGAGCGCCGCGGCTCGCAATCTCGATCCGAGCTGCCAGGCGACATCGTGATCGAAGTGGGAGAAGACGAGCCGGTCCTCTTCCGCCAGTAACGCGTCGAGTTGTGCGGCGTCGGCGTCGTTCATGCCTCGGGGATCGACACCACCGCCCCGGTCTCGGCGCTCTTTCTCGCCGCGGCCAGCAGCGTGAGGCTCGCGATCGCGTCGCGAGGATTCACCGGCGGGGGATTGGCGCCACGCACAGCACCCGCGAACGCCGGATAGAACAGATCCCACCGCCCACGCTCGGTCGGATACGTCACCGCGCTTGTTCCCGTGTGCAGGGTCCCGTGGCTCTCAGGTGGCTCGACGCCCCAGCGGTCGCCGAGCGACGCCGGAGTCTCACCGGCAAGCAGCAGGTTCTCCTGGGTGTCGGCGGGACCGAGCACGTATGTCGCAGTGCTGCCGGTGACTCGATATCGAGGCCCAGGTGCCGACTGGCTCCAGCTGCCCCAGAGCTGCGAGAGGGCGCCACTCGCGTGGGTGACCGCAATGAACACGTCGTCATCGAGGCCGGATTCGCGCAGCCGCAGCTCCGCATACACCTCGACTGCCGGACCGAGAAGGAGCAGCGCCTGGTCGGCGAGGTGGCTCCCGAAGTCGAGGAGCGTGCCGCCTCCGGCGCGACCCGGTCCGCGCTGCGGTGCCCAGCGCTCGAAACGCGACTCGAATCGCATCACCGTTCCGAGTGCCCCGTCGTGAACGAGTTTCTGAACAGTGCGGAAATCGGAGTCCCAGCGCCTGTTCTGATAGGGGCTGAGCATGAGTCCCCGTTCCTCGGC
>JBEKKP010000163.1:0-2979 GCA_050010655.1 Candidatus Dormibacteria bacterium | reverse complement strand
GCGACCTTGTGTGGTCGGCCGGCCGCACTCGCTTCCGTGCAACCTCGTGACGATTCACGCCGCGGTTGGTGGCGCGAGACGCACCAACGCGTCGGTGAGCGGCAACGCGATCCATCCCTCCGCGCGGGCGTTGTACGACGTCGCGTCATACGACTGGTCGCACAGCCCCGCGTCCTTCGCTTTCGCCACCAGCGCGGCGATGAGCGCGTCGAGCTCGTGGTCGTTTTCCTTGAACCGGCCCCAGTCTTCATCGCGCGACGCGCTGAGCCATGGTGTGAGCGCCTGAAGTCGTTGCACGAGGTCCTGGCGCGCCTGGCGACGATCGGGCTGCATGCCTTTGTATCGCCGAAATGGAAGGCCCCAGACGAAGAGCGCCGCAGCGGGATAGACCTCGATCACCTTGCCGGTGCCGCTTCGGTCCACCGGGCCGAGCACGCGCGCCATCCGCATTGCCGGAATCGCGATGAGATTCGAGGAGACGCTCATGGGATGGCAGCGAGCGCGCGGCTCACCCGGGCGCCGCGCCCGAAGTGTCAGCCAGCGATCGGTCTCGCGGAGCCGCAGCGACGTCATCGCCTCGGGGGAGCCATCGGCCGGCCAGGCTTCGCCTCGATGGTGCCGGGCAACAGCCTCGACGAAGGCCGATGGCCAGCCGAGCGGGATGTCCACACCGACCCGATCGGCCGATTCGACGCAGCGCCGAATCTCGTTGTCGGACGCGCCGGGCGAGCCGAGCGGCTGGATCTCGGCGCGCCCACCCTCCCAGCGGATCGAGCAGATCGCCGTTCGCGCATCCTGGCTCGCCACGTCGATCCCCACGCTCAACACGTCGCAATCACCGTACTCCCGTCAGAATGAACCCGTGGCATCGGAGAAGTTCACCGTGCAGCAGGGCAGCGCCAGCCTCGCCGCCGAGCGCTGGCCCGGCGCCGGTCAGCCCGTCGTCCTGATCCACTCGGGCGTCACCGACCGCCGCTCCTGGCGTGGCGTTGCCGAGGCCCTCCAACCCAAGGTTGGCGTGGTGGCCTACGACATGCGTGGCTATGGAGAGACGTCCGGAGTCACGTACGGCTTCTCGCACCTCGACGACCTGAATGCGGTGATCGACCACGTGGCGACTGGACCCGTGTGGCTGGTGGGCAGCTCGATGGGCGGCGAGATCGCCATTGACGCGGCCCTCGCGTCTCCGGAACGGGTTGCCGGCCTGGTGCTCCTCGCGCCGGCCGTGAGCGGAGCCCCGGAACCGAGCACCTTCGACGCCGATACCGACCGCCTTGTCCGCCTCTGGGAGGACGCCCAGACCTCCGGCGAGCTCGACGAGATCAACCGGGTCGAGATGTGGCTGTGGCTCGACGGGCCGCGTGGCCCGGAAGGACGTGTCTCGGGCCCGGCTCGAGAGCTCGCGCTCGCCATGAACGCGATCGCGCTCAAGAACGACATCCCGGAGGAATCCGGGAAGAGCGGCTTGGCGGCGTGGTCGCGGCTCGAGGAGATCAGCGTGCCGGTGACCGTCGCCTGCGGCGACCTCGATCTGCCTTTTGTCATCGCGCGGGCCAAGGAGCTCGCCGACTGGCTTCCCCAGTCCCGTTATCACGTTTTCGAGGGGATGGCGCACCTCCCCTATCTCGAGCAGCCCGCCGCGGTTGCCGAGCTGATCAGCTCGTCGATCGGCTGAGTGTTCCGCCTCACGAGCCCGGTGTGATCGTCACGTAAGTCGTGATGGCGACCCCGGACTGCGTGGTGGCGAGGATGTCGAATCGCGTTGCGCCTGCGGGTACGCTGGCGTCCGAGACGAAATGTCCGATGGGATCGAGGCGGCGACTGACCAGGATCGTCGGCGTGCCACCCGGGACGGTCATCCCGAACGTCGCTGATGCGATCTGAATCTCGCTCGTCTCATTGGCATTCGTGAAGAACGTGACGTGAAACTCGTCGGCCCCGGGTTTGTCGGGGTCGAGGTACACCTGAGCGAGCCAGCCGTTCTGCAGCTGGATGGAGTAGAGCGTCGGCAACCCGCTGAAGCGCGTTGCGGTCACGTATGGCGCAGGGGTGATCGTCGTCAGCTGGAGGTGCACCTCGGTGGAGTTGGTGGCGTTCTCGATGATCGCCGCGACCTCCCAGATTCCGGCGACCGCGAGGTTTGCGCCGCGTGCGGCGAAGGTCCCATCGGACTGACGCTTGAGTGTCAGCGTTGACTGGCCGAGTTGGGGACGAAGTGGTTGCGTGAACTCCAGCTCGACCGAGCTCGCGTGCACGATCGCTCCGGTGTCGTAGTCGGTGACGCGAAGGTCGAAGTTGTTGAACCCGGCGGTGCCGGGCGACACAGTGAGGCGCACCTTGACCGTCGTGGCAAAGTCGCTCCCCGTCACGACGAGCGGGGTTGCCGACGTCGCCGCTGTGGAGGACGCGGAGGCGAGCGGCGGCGCGACATTGACCAGCGCCGCTGCGACGAGCACCACAGCAGCACCGATCACCACTTCGGTGGAGCCCACCCTGCGCAGTCCCCGCAACGCAACGTTTGCCTTGGGAACATTGCCGAAACGATTGATGGCGCCAAGGCCTGCAAGCACGAGAAACAACGCCACCTTCACGAGGACGAGCACACCGAACGACGTGCTGAAGAGTTGTCCGATCGAACCGATTTCGATGACGGCCCGAAATGTTCCGGTAAGTGCAACCAACACGATCGCCATGCCCGCGGTCGTCGAGAACCGACGTACCGCAGCGCCTTTCACTTCGGAGGATTCGCCGCGCACAGCCAGGATGAGCATCAACAGTCCCCCGATCCATACGGCGCTCGCGACGATATGTACCCACTGGATCAGCAGGTTGGCGACGACTGGAGCCTGTGCGCCGGCATGGCTCGATGCAACATCCACCCACATCGAAGCCGCCGCGCCGATTCCGGCGACGGCAACTCCCGCCTCTCCCGTAGCGGCGGGGAGGCGCCAGGCGACGGCGATCGCAAGCCCGGTCGCG
>JBEKKP010000162.1:0-2994 GCA_050010655.1 Candidatus Dormibacteria bacterium | reverse complement strand
CCACTCGCGGGCTTGGAGAACATGGCGATCATGAAGGCGTCGGCGACGGGGATGACCGCGGAGCCGAAGCCGCTTGGCTGCGGGACGGGCTTGTCGGGAACGCGCGTGAAGACGTTGGACATGAATCCACTGTATTACGCGGCGACGAGTTCGTCGGGGATCGCGGTCACAACGTAACTCGATCCGGCCCGAAGCACCCGGATCACGAGGAACCGCTCGATCGGTCCGTCGACCATGAGGCGCTGCAGGTCACGAGGGCTCTCGATCGGGCGGCCGTCCACCTCGATGATGATGTCGCGTGGCCGCAGCCCGGCGGATTCCGCGGGACTGCCCTTGACGACCTCGACCACCTCGAGCCCTTTGCGGTGGCCGATCTCGTCGCCCCAGCGCGCTGGAATCGGGCGCGATGCTCCGGCCACGCCCAGGTGGGCGCGCCGGACCCGTCCGTCGCGGACCAGGGCACCGATGATCCGCTCGGTGGTGGCATTCACCGGAACGGCGAGCCCGAGGCCGGTGCCCGCGAGCGCGGTGTTGATCCCGACAACACGCCCCGCGGAGTCGGCGAGCGCGCCACCGGAGTTGCCGGGATTGAGCGCCGCATCCGTCTGGATCACGTCGTCGATCACCCGCACCTGCGCTCCGGAGCGCGCCGGTAGCGACCTGCCCAGGGCACTCACGACGCCCGCCGTCACGCTCCCGGCGAGCCCGAGCGGATTGCCGATCGCGACGACGAGTTGCCCGACCTTGAGATTCGACGCGTCGCCGAGCCGCGCCGGATCGAGGTCGCCGTGCTCGGCCAGCAGCACTGCGAGGTCCGAGAGCGGGTCGCGGCCGCGCACTCGGAAGCGAAGCTGCCGGCCGTCTGCGAGATCGAGCCGGCCACCATCGCCTCCGGCAACAACGTGCGCGGAGGTGACCAGCAAACCGTCAGCGCTCACGGCGACTGCCGAACCACTCCCGAGCGGGGCGCGGCGCGCCCCACTCGACGTGACTGTGACCGCCGCCACCGACGGCGCAAGCGCAGCGGCCACCCGGGTCAGCGTGCGCGAGTATGCATCGAGCAACTCGGCATCGTCGCCCGGGTCACCCGACATCCGGGCCCTCGGCACGTGCCTTCTGCACGGCCGTCAGCGCGCCACGAAGGCTCTCGATCCAGTCCGACTGATGCTGGCCGACGAGCCGGACGCACCAGGCGAGCGCCTCACTGCGGCTGCGAGCCACGCCGGCCTCGATGAGCGTGTCGAGCACGCGCCGGTCCTGCAGGCGCAGGCGGGTCATCACCGGAACGCCGAGGGTGGTGAACAGTTCCTCGACGCCGCCGCAGCGGGCGCCCCAGGAGACCTTGCGGCCGAAGAGACGCTCTGCGTCGCGGGCAACCCGGACACGGGCGTCGCGGGTGTCGCCGCGGAAGCGGGCGATCCGGGCACTACGCGCGGCAGCGCGGGCACCGTCCGCGGCATCGGCGGGGAGCTCGGGCTCATCGATCTCGCCGATGATCAGGATCTCGTCGGGATCGGAGGTGATGGTGGGGGCCGACTTGTAGAGGCCCTCGGGGAGGCGGCCGGCGAACCAGCCGGAGACTTCGTCGTCAGTGAGCGGCGCGGGAGCGCTGTGTCCTTTCATGGATTACATGATTACACAGACGGCGAGTAACTGTAAAAAGGCCGGCCGGACGCTCACTCACCGACGAGTGGGCGTCGCCCCAGGTGCAGGAACTCCATATCCCCTCTCGGGAGAAGCCGGACGCTCCGTGGCTACTTCGCCCGTCCCGGCGTTTTTGCCAAATCCGAAGGGCGCCGCCCCGGCGGTGGGGGGACCGCCGCCGAGGGTATGGCGCCATCAGGAAGAGAGCAAGGGATTACGAGGTGGTGAACTCAACCGCCGGCATGTAATAAGGCGCGTTGGGGGCGTTGTAGACGCCCCAGCATGCCGTGGTGCTCGGCGAATCGATGCGGAAGCTGCCAGAACCCGCCGCGCCAGCATCACAGTAGTTGCCCGCGGTCTGCGTGTTCCACCAGACGTACCCTGGGTACGGGTTCGAGCCAACGTTGAGGTTGTCCGGGTCGTACGAAAGCCCGACATTCAGGGAGTCGTAGCCGCAGCCCTCGGAGGTGGCATGGCATCCCGTTGCGTCGCCGTAAGGAGCGACGCCGTAGTCGCTGGTGTTGTATGCGATCCCAAAAACGAACGTCTGCGGGAGCGTCACGTGCAGCGAGCTGAGGTTGAACGTGATGTTGGTGGCTAGCCCGGGAAAGCACTCACCGTTCGCGGGGTCGAACCAGTTCCCTGACTCGTCACCGATGCACTTCGTGTTGTTGGCTGAGGGACGGTAAGGGATCGCAAAGGTCTTGGTGACCGACGCGATGCGTGCGCCGGGAACGCCGTTTCCCAGCGTGTCGGCTTGTTTTGTGGGGTTGGTGACCGGGGCACCGAAAATGTTGAGGGTGATGGGCTCGTTGAACTTGGAACCTGCGGTTGTCGAGCAGGTATCGGCCGTCCACGTGCCGGACTGGCAGCCCCACGAATCCATCGTCACGACGACCGTTGCGGCTTTCGCCGATCGGGTGAGCTTGATCTCGTTGCCGAACTGAGAGGCCTGGGTCGCCTCGAAGCCTACGCTCGGCAAGTTGCCCGGCGAGGGCACAAGGCTGTTGTACAGCACGTTTGATGATGCGGTCGTGGCCGCAAATACTGAGGTGACCGGAAGGATCGCGGCCGCCAGCCCGATCGAAACCGCCATTGAACGCCGAAGTCTCATCGTTGCCCTCCTGAACGTGTGCGCGTCGGGGCACGCTTGGGACGACGTCTCCTCGACGTCGGGTGCCGCCCCTGCTGCCCCGTCTCTGCAGGTCACACTGGGAGCCGGTACCACGGAGTTCTGTCCGCTACCGTACAGACCTATCGCGTGAGCTGTGCTGCCAGGACTCCGGGGGCGCCCTGTATCGGCAAATCTCGCGTCGAATGGGACGTTAGATCCGATTGGCCCTTTTGTAG
>JBEKKP010000161.1:0-3006 GCA_050010655.1 Candidatus Dormibacteria bacterium | reverse complement strand
CTGGTCATGGTCGAACGCTCCCGAGGAGGTGATCAACTCGGCGCCTTCAAAACGCGCGACGGTCTCAGCATCGAAGACCTGTGGCTCAGCCGAAGAGGCGACTGGGCCGACCTCAAAGCGGTTTCCGAGGACCCAGCGCTCGAGGCCTGGCTCCGAGCCATCCCGATGCTCGCAAAACTCGATGACGGCACCCTCGCCCAGCACACGGACGATGACCGCTACGCGGAGATCGCCGGCACGATCGATGAGGTGAACGCGGCCGTGCGCGCATGGCTCGCCACGAGCGGCGGTGCCTTCCAGTCGCTCCGGTTCACCATCGGACGCCACGGTTTCGACGACTCAGCCCGCCTGCGGCGCTACCTCAAACACTTCGGCGTCCGCCGAGTGGTCCACGGGCACACGCCCCACTGGGCCGACGAGCCGATATCGCTTCACGGCGGCCTTGCGGTGGGCTACGACGGCCGGTTCTCGCGCTTCTGGGGGCGCGCCGAAGGCGAGGAGGAAGGACCGATCGGGGCCACGGTCGCGCTCCTTCCACCGCTTCCAAGCTCGTGAGGCGGGCGACGAGCATCGTCCAAGGGGTGCCTGCCACCCCTCGGCAGGGGATGCACGCCGTATTTGAACAGCTGCGATTCCTCGCTACGATCCGGCCATGCCGACAGAGGCGAGCACGCAGCGGCTGCAGGCGGACGACGACCTAGCACCGGCGCAACAACCTGCGCAGGAAACGAGCACGGCACGCCGCCGGCGCTCGTGGTCGAAGCTGGCGCGGCCGGCCGCCGTCACGATCGTCGCGATCTTAGTCGCAGCCATCGTCCTCGACACGATTGTGGTGCTCACCTTTCCTCCGGCAGTTCCGAGCATCGACGCGACGCGGTTTTCGTCGCTGGCGCCCACCATCGCGGGGATCCCCCTTGCCGTGGTGGCGATGGTGCTCACGCTCCGGCGGCCAAGGAACCCGACCGGGTGGCTGCTGGGGACGTTTGTGGTCCTGTTGCTTGTCTCCGGCCTCGGCTCCGATTACGTGTACCACTGGCTCTACGGCCACGACCTCCCGCTGGCACCCGTGGCGCCGCTCGCCCTTTTCACTGCGGCGGCGGGTCCGGCGTTCTTCTTCGAGGTCACCGCGCTGCTGCTCGTCTTTCCAGACGGGCACCTCCTGTCTAAGCGTTGGCGGGGTGTCCTCTGGTTGAACCTCTTCCTGGCTGCCCTGGCCGGGATCCCCCCGCTCTTCGACCCCGGCGCGATCGGCGACGGTCACCGCCAGCTGCACAACCCGATCGGCATCGCCGGCGCGCACCCGCTGGTGAGCGCGGTGAGCAATGCCGCGGAGCTCGGAACCTTCGTGATGGCCGCGATCGGCCTGCTCTCGCTCGGAATCCGCTACCGGCGATCGGACGCGGACGTGCGCCAGCAGATCAAGTGGTTCGGGGTAGGCGTGGCGGTCCTCGTTCTCGCAATCACGGTCGGGGGCATCACCTCACCGAATCAACAGTCGTGGACGACCCCGATTCCGGTCATCGCCGTGGTCATCGGCTTCACGGCCCTGGCAGCATGCATCGGGGTGGCCGTTCTCAAATATGGCTTGTACGACATCGATTTCATCATCAGCCGGGCGCTCATCTACGGAGCGCTCGCCGTGTTGATTACCGCCGTGTACGTGGGCATCGCGGTCGGTATTGGGACCCTCGTAGGGAGCGGAGGAAAGCCGAACCTGGGGCTGTCGATTCTCGCCACAGCGATCGTGGCGGTGGGCTTCCAGCCGGTGCGCGAACGCATTCAGAAGGTGGCCAACCGGCTGGTGTACGGACAGCGGGCAACACCGTACGAAGTGCTCAGCGAGTTCTCCGGACGCGTTGCGGAGACCTATGCCGCGGACGAGGTGTTGCCCCGGATGGCGCAGGTGCTCCAGGAGGGGACGGCAGCGGCGTCGGCGACGGTGTGGTTGCGTGTGAACGCCGAGCTACGCGCGGCGGCGACATACCCGGACGCACCGGATGGGCATCCATCCCTGCCGATGAGCAACGGGACGCTCCCGGAGTTGCCGGAGGCGACCCATACAGTCGAGGTGGTCCACCAGGGCGAGTTGCTCGGGGCCTTGAGCGTCACCAAGCGCCGTGGGGACGGGCTGACGCCCATCGAGGAGAAGCTCGTGGACGACCTCGCGCACCAGGCGGGACTCGTGCTGAAGAACGTGGGACTGAGCGCGGATCTGCAGGCGCGACTCCACGAGTTGCGCGCGTCACGCCAGCGATTGGTGAGCGCCCAGGACATGGAGCGCCGTCGACTGGAACGCAACCTTCACGACGGAGCCCAGCAACACCTCGTAGCCTTGAAGGTGAAGGTCGGGCTGGCGGAGATGCTGCTGGGACGCGATCCAGCGAAGGCGGCGGCGACCCTGGAGCAGCTCAAGGGCGACGCCGACGAGGCGCTCGAGACGCTGCGCGACCTGGCCAGAGGGATCTATCCGCCGCTCCTCGCCGACAAAGGACTCGTGGTGGCCCTGGAATCGCAGGGGCACAAAGCCATCGTGCCAGTGCGGGTTGCCGCGGACGGCGTCGGCCGGTACGGGCAGGACGTCGAGGCGACGGTGTACTTCTGCGTGCTCGAAGCGATGCAGAACGTCCAAAAATATGCGAAGGCGTCTGCGATGGAGGTGCGCCTGAGCGAGGATGCCGGGACGCTGGCGTTTGAGGTCCGGGACAACGGCGTCGGGTTCGACACAACCACGGTGCACAAGGGCGCCGGCCTGATCAACATGAGTGACCGCGTCGATGCCCTCGGGGGGCACCTTGAGGTCCATTCCGAACCCGGGACCGGGACGCGGGTCTGCGGCGCAATACCAGTCGAGGCACTAGTCGCTCAGTTGGTTTAGCGGCCTCGTTCTCCAGGCGTGGTCTTGCGCCGCGGAGCAGGCGGGGCGACCCGCGCCACTGCTCAGGGGATATATCAGCTTGTCAGCGCCCTCGTTCGCGCAAGCAAATTGTCGCACTCGCTCGGGCGCTG
>JBEKKP010000160.1:0-3015 GCA_050010655.1 Candidatus Dormibacteria bacterium | reverse complement strand
GTCCTTTGTGCGCACCGGAAAGCCGGCATACGCAGCGGTCTTCGGAAAACCGTACTGGGATGACCTTGCCGAGCATCCCGAGATTGGCGCCGAGTTCGACGCGCTCATGAGTTATGCGGGGCACGGGACTCCCGACGCATCGCTCGAACTGAGCGGCGGCTGGACGAACGTGCGCACCGTCGTCGATGTTGGCGGCGGAACCGGCGCGATGCTCGCGGAGCTCCTGCGTACGCGACCGGCGCTCCGCGGGATACTCGTCGATCTTCCGGCCACCGTTGAGCGATCGGCAGCGACATTCGAGGCCGCCGGTGTGAGCGATCGCGTGACGGTTGCTCCGCAGAGTTTCTTCGACCCGCTCCCGCCGGGAGCCGACCTCTATCTGTTGCGCAAAGTGCTCAACGACTGGCCGGATCGGGAAACCGTCGCGATCCTGCGTCGATGCGCGGATGCGGCCCGGCCGTCAGGGGTCGTTGCAATCATTGGTGGTGTCTCTCCGGACGGAGAAGCCAGGCCGATCAGCATCGACATGCTGCTGGTCGGCGGCCACCACAACACCTTGTCGGAGTTCCGCGTGCTCGCGCGCGAAGCGGGCCTCGAGGTGGTCGCTGCAGCCGAGGGCTTGTCGCACTTCATGGTTGAGTGCCGCCCGCTCGCCACCGACTGACTACGCTGGACCACCCGGCAGGCTGAGCAGCCAGGGGAGCGCCTCGGCCATGGGCCGCGCGAGCACGGTGGTGTCGGCGGCGTCCAGGAAACCGGCGGCATGCAGCGCAAGCGCGGCTCCCAGTGCGGCGGATTCGGCGTCATGGCCTTTCTCACCGTGTTCGACCTTCCATGACACGAGCGAGCTGCGGCCCTCGGTGAGGTCGAGGATCTGGCGCTGCAACGCCTCCCAGTCCGAGGTGCGGTGAGCGCCCTCGATCGCCGCCAGTGCGGCTGTCTCCGCCTTGTGATAGCGCTCGAGATGGGGAAGCGCATGCGTTTCCCAGCCGTGCGCTACTCGCTCGATCGCCGAAGGCGAGAGGGTGCGCAAGTCGTCGAGCAGCCGGCCCGTGCCGCGATCGTCGGGTGCATATCCGTATCCGTCGCTGTCCATCCGCCGACTCTGACACGATCCGCCCGACGGAGCAGGAATAGCCCGTCTGAACGGGCGTCCAGAGGCGCCGGGCACAAAAAATCCCCCGTTAGGGTGATTTTTCGTTCGAGGAGTTGACAAACCCTTCTCAATTAACGTTCCATCCGGAACCTGCCTACAGAGGTTTGGTGGAGACGCCTGCCGCTACCGGAGCGGACGGAGTCATAAAACGAAGGGTCCGGTTTGGAGGGCAAAGCTCTGATGCACTTGCAAGATGGAATCAGGGGCCGGGGGCTCCGTGATCTGTCGAAAGCCAGCAAGCTAACCCTCGTGGGCACTGCGGCCCTCGTTGTGGCAGCCTGCGGCAGCACCTCGACCGGGACCTCGAGCTCGGCCGCCGTCGCCAACCCCGGTGTCCCGTCGGGCATCTCCGTCAGCGCGTTCACCACCGACATCGCGTCGACCATGGGCACGCTCAAGTCCCTGACCGCCTACGCCACCAAGGGCGTGAACAGCCTCCTGATTGGCGTCATCCTCCCCGACACGACATCGTCCGTACGCTGGGTCGACTTCGACCAGCCGTACCTCAACGACGCCCTGGCGGACGCGGGCTTCACGCAGTCGCAGTACCGGATCGACAACGCTCAGGGCAGCGATGCGACCGAACTCGACGACGCGACAGCGGACATCAACCTGGGCGCGAAGGTCCTCATCATGTGCCCGCTGGACGGACCCACCGGACAGGCAATCGCGCAGCTCGCCGAGTCCAAGGGCGTGACCCTGATCAGCTACGACCGGGCAACCTTCCAGGGTTCGAAGACCTACTACGTCAGCTTCAACAACGAGGCTGTCGGTGAGCTCATCGGCAACGGCTTCCTTTCCTGCGTCACCGCATGGAACATCTCGAAGCCTCAGGTGTTTGTGCTCAACGGCGGCGAGGACACCGATCCGAACGCGATCTCGTTCGCGGACGGCTACAACAAGGTCGTGTGGGGCCAGTCGGCAAAGACCGTCACTGCCGGTACCACCAACAGCCAGGGCATGACCCTGGTGGGTGAGAACTTCGCACCCGGTTGGTCGAACACCGAGGGCGGCACGATCTTCCAGCAGGAGTACACGTCCCATCCGAACATCAACGCGGTCATCACTGCGAACGACGGTCTCGGCAACGCCGTGATCGAAGATCTCAAGAATGATGGCGTTCCGCCGAAGCACATCACTGTGACCGGGCAGGACGCAACCGCGCAGGGTATGGCGTGGATCCTCGAGGGCTACCAGTGCGGCTCCGTGTACAAGCCGGTCTACAAGGAAGCTCAGGACGCGGTCGCGATGGCCGACATCCTGCTCTCCGGCAACACGGTTCCTGCGGCGCTCCTCAACGGCACCACCACCGACCCCGCCGATTCGACCATCACGGAGCCGGCGTCGCTGTTGTCGGCAACCTGGGTGACCGCGTCGAACATGGAGTCCACCGTGGTCAAGGACGGCTTCGACCAGGCATCCGCGATCTGCGCCATCGCCGGCGCGTCGGTTTGCTCGGCAGCCGGAATCTCGTAGTCATCTGACAGAGCGTCCCTCACAGGACCTCTTTCAGTGGAGCGGCCGGGTCGCCCTTCGGGGCGGCCCGGCTCGCCCTGTCCCAGGCAGACGGCATCCACCTTGAGACTGGGTGGGCCGATCAGGGTTCACGGTGCCCGTATTGCCGTGTGCCGGGCCGTGCCCGTCGTGTAAATGCCATTGACGACTCATTGCTTTTGAGGCGACTGAGATGAACCAGGACCCCGCGGGGGTTGCGACTGCCGCAGCGGCGAGCGATGGGGCGAGTGCCTCGTCGGAGCCACTGTTGCGGCTGCGGGGGATCGACAAGCACTTCGGTGCGGTCCAGGCGCTCTATCAGGTGAACCTCGATCTGCCCGCCGGCCAGGTCACCGGGCTGTGCG
>JBEKKP010000159.1:0-3087 GCA_050010655.1 Candidatus Dormibacteria bacterium | reverse complement strand
GCCGATCGCCTTGGCCAGGCATACGATGTCCGGCACAACCCCAAAGCGTTCGGTGGCGCCGCCTGGTGCGATCGTGACCCCCGTCTTCACCTCATCAAAGATCACCACCGCGCCGTGCCGGTGAGCGATCTCGACGACGCCGTCGAGATATCCCTGCTCGGGGAGCACGAACCCGATATTCATCATCGCGGGCTCGACGATCACGCCGGCCACCTGGCCGGGATGCGTGGCGAAAGCGCGTTCCAGCGCCTCGAGGTCGTTGAATCCGACGACCGTCGTCAGCTCGATCGTGGAGGCGGGGATGCCTCCTGTCATGGGCACCGAGTTCGGCGATTCGACCGATCCGATGAGGTCGACCGGCGGCTCGACGGAGACGAGCACCGAGTCGTGGTGGCCGTGGTACGAGGCCTCGATCTTGATGATGCGCTCGCGATCCGTGAAACCACGCGCCAGGCGGATCGCGTCGAGCGTCGACTCCGTGCCGCTGTTGGTGAAGCGCCATTGCGGCTGCTGGAACCGGCGGGCAAGCTCGGTCGCGACCGTGATGTTCTCGGCCACCGGCTGCGCGAAGTGGGAGCCTCGATGCATCTGCGCTTCGACCGCGGCGACGATGGCGGGATGCGCATGGCCGACGACCATGACGCCGAACCCGTTGTGGAAATCGACGTACTCGTTGCCGTCCACGTCCCACACGCGGCTGCCCTTGCCGTAGTCGATGAAGACCGGCTGCGGCGGTGTGTCCTGGAACGAGCTGGGCACGCCGCGAGGAATGACTTTCTTGGCTTCTTCCCAGAGCTCACGTGAGCGCGCGCGCTTGGAGCGGAACAACTCCTCCTCACGGGCGGTGAGGGCAGCGACCCGATCCGAAGCGACGTCAACCAAGCTCGTACCCATCGACCAGGTCCCTCCAGGACGCCCCGTGGTTGCAAGGAATCCTACTGAACGCCTGTAGAATCAGCGCAACGTTAGACGCAAACCAGTGGGACCGTCAAGCGACTGTCAGCGCCAGTCCACCTCGGTCACCTGACCGTCAAGAATCTCGACGTTCATGGTGGGGCAGGGGCCTTCCGCCCACAGCGTCCATCGCCCCGCGCTGAGCGACGGGAAGAGCGCCACGAGCAGCGATTCGCCATGCAGGAAGCGCTCGTGCACGCCGGTGTGTGTGTGCGCGCCCGGCTGATCCACGGGGCTGACCTCGGGCTCGGTGTGGAGGAGCGCCGCCGGCACGATCACCAGCAGCGCTCCCATCCCCCCACCGATGTCGAGGACCGCCGGCCCGCTCGGAGCGGGACCGGCGGACTCGATCTCGGTCAACTCGGGTCGTCGAATCCGTTGAGCGGAACGCCCAGGTACGGGAAGTGGTCGATGTAGCGGCCGTTGCCTGGCACCGATCCACCGCTGAACTGAGCGGCCGAGAAGTCACTGACCGCGCCCGCGGCGCCGTCTGCTTTGTAGCTGGGATCGACAAGCGGGATGGTCGCGCCGGCGATGGCACGGATCTCGATCGTCGCGACGTCGTCGAACACGCGGCGGCCGTTCGGGAAGCCTGCGAGGTCCCCGCCCAGGATGCCGTTGAGGCTCGGAGACGATGCCGGGGGAATCGCCATGTTCAGGCGCAGCAGGTCGGCCGGGGTCGATCCGGTCGAGTTCTGGAAGCCCGAGATGATCCCCGACGGGATGCCAGTGAGGAGGATGGCCTCGAGGTCGACGCGAGCCGCCTTGTACGCGGCCAGGTTCGGGAAGACGCCGGGGTAGAGGACCGGGAGCAGACCGGCCAGCTCGGGATGCGCGTAGTTCGAGACGAACTGTGCATCGTTCTGCGGCTCGGTTGAGTTCCAGAAGTCCTTCTGGCCGACCGGTATGACGACCTCGTTGATGAGCGGCATGCCCAGGCGCGAGACCTGCACCCACGGACCGACATCGGTGGACTTGCCACCCTTGTCGAGAACCGTCGACTTGCGACGGCTGGCCGTCGTGTACACACCGATGACCGAATCCGCGCTGGTCGGGTCGGTGGGGTTCTCGCCATTCTTGGTCAGCTTGGTCTTGGGAATCTGGATGGCGATGCTGTGAACG
Source organism: Candidatus Dormibacteria bacterium (assembly GCA_050010655.1). Lineage (GTDB taxonomy): Bacteria > Chloroflexota > Dormibacteria > Aeolococcales > Aeolococcaceae > Palsa-851. The sequence continues at coordinate 1,011 of JBEKKP010000159.1, read as the reverse complement.
TTGAGGTGCTTGGTGGAGTCGATGCCGCCGACAGCCGGAAGCGGGATGAGGTGCGCGTTCTGGAACGGACGGAGCGCGCCGAGGTCGAAGATCGATCCCAGGTCGACGTAGAAGCCCTCACGGCGCTGGCCTGCGAAGACCCAGCCGCCGTCGAGCGGATGCACCGCGGCGCGCGCGAGTGCGCCGTAGTTCGGTGTCGAGCGGACGCCGACATTGACCGGCGGGCACGCGAGCTTGCTGGCGAGCACCTGGGACTTGCCGCCCTTGATCTTCGTCACCGAGTAGAACTGGCGAACGTTCCAGCTCGAGCTCGTGAGGCTCGTGATCTGCCCGGTGTTGTAGAGGAACGTGTTCGGGTTGGTGTACTCGGTGGTGAACGCGAACTGGTACGTGATCGCGTCCGCGACGCTGCCGCCGTTGGTGACCGTGATCTCGTACAGGACGTCGTCGCCGAAGTTGTAGAAGTTCGGTCCGCCGTCCGGTCCCTCGAGCGGGATGTAGTTGGCGATGAGCGTCACGCTGTCCGGCTTGTCCGGGCTCGTGAACGCGTAAAGGTCAGTGCTGTCTGCAACCGGGTCGTTCGAGATGCCCGGCGCTTCACGATGCGAAGACATGTGTACCCCTCGTGAGGTTGTGAATGCTGTTGTGGTCGGCGGGTCAGCGCGTGACGCGCTGAAGACGCCGGATGAGCTGCGGGTCCTTGGTCACGACCTCGCGATGGCCGACCATCACGGCGATCTCGCCGGTCGCCGCATCGCGCACGTACGCGGTCATGGGCTCGCTCGACATCGGACCATCACTCGCGTCGGCGACGTTCTGCGCCGCTTCGACGAGGGTGCTCGGTCCGGCGATCAGGCCCATCGCCGCCACCCCGCCCGCTGCTCCCACGGTCGTGGACAGAAACGTCCGCCGTGTCACCTTGGCCATGTGTACACCTCTCTTGAGCGGTCGTTGGCGATCCGGTTGGCCGTCTTGTCACCGCCCTGTCACCGCTTGGTACGGACGGCTCCG
>JBEKKP010000158.1:0-3107 GCA_050010655.1 Candidatus Dormibacteria bacterium | reverse complement strand
CGACTCAAGTCGCACATCGTCACCGCGTTTGCGCGCGACGCATCGTTCGCCGTCGAACTTGCGCTCGAGCAGCCAGTCGTCGCCGAAGTCGCGACGATCGGTCAGGGTCGCAAGCATCAGAGGCATTGGCACAGCCGCATAACCTTAGTGGCATGAGTCGGCGGAGTCACCTTGGCTTCACACCTTCGCAGGAATAGGCTGGGTTCGTGACAGGCCCACTGCTCCCAGCCGACGGTCCCCGCATTGCCGGCGCACCGCTGCAGCGCCAGGTCGTGGCCCTCGAGCGGGCGGTGCGGTGCAACCCAAACAATGTCGCGGTCATGGGCTGGGCCCGCGAGATCGCCCTTCCCTCCTGGTACCTCGGGGCCGGCGCCATTGCTCAGACGGTGTGGAGCGAGCTCCACGGATTCGAGCCGCCGCGTGGGATCAAGGATTACGACCTCGTCTACTTCGACCCGGACGATTTGAGCGCAGAGAGCGAGGAGCGCATCGAGGCCACCGCGCGGAGCGAACTCGGGATCAACATCGACGTGAAGAATGAAGCGCGCGTCCACCTCTGGTACGAAGCGATGTTCGGCCGCGCAATCCCCTCATACCGATCCGCGGAGCACGCGATCACCACCTGGCCGACCACGGCCTCGAGCATCGGTGTGCGTTACGAGGAGGACCGTTTCATCGTGTGCGCGCCGTTTGGCATGCACGATCTGTTCTCGATGATCGTCCGCGCGAACCCAACGCTCATTCACCGAAGTGTCTACGAAGCCAAGACAGCCAGATGGTCGACGATCTGGCCACGCCTTACCGTGCTTCCGTGGCCGGATCTACACGAAATCGGGCAGGACGCTACATAGCCACAGCGCGTGGCCGAGCCATATTGCCGACCCGCGGGCCTCGCGGAAACAAGAACGCCGGCGCAACCGTAAGGTTGGCCGGCGTCGAGCACGCGGCTGGTCACGGACCGCCGCGTCTGAATCCTGAGTGGCTTATTCCGTCGGCGGGGCGCTTGGCGGGGCGCCCGCAGCACTCGCTGCGACCGGCTCTGCCTTTTCCTTCTTCTCTTTGCGGATGCCCTTGGGCACGAGGCGCATCTTCACCTCGCCGTCGATCACTTCGACGATGACGGCATCGCCCGGGCCGTGCTTGAGACGGAGCAACTCCTCGCTGAGCGGATCCTCGATCACGCGTTGGATCACCCGACGCAGTGGACGCGCACCGTAGATCTTGTCGAATCCCTCTTCGACGAGCTTCTCCTTGGCATCGTCCGCAACGGTGAAGGTGAGCTCCTGTGCGGCGAGATGGATGGCCACCTTGGCGAGCAGCAGGTCCACGATCTGACGCATCTGCGGATGGTCGAGGCGCTGGAAGACCACCACCGCATCGACGCGGTTGAGGAACTCTGGACGGAACTGCTTCTTGAGCTCATCCATGATGCTGTCGCGCATCTTGCCGTGCTCCGACGACGACGCCCGCTCATCGGGCACCGCCGGCTGGAAGCCGAGCGACATGTTGAGCTTCAACCCGTGCACGCCGAGGTTGCTGGTCATGATGATGATGGTGTTCGCGAAGTTGACGGCCTTGCCCTTGGCGTCGCTGAGCCGGCCATCCTCGAGGATCTGCAACAGCATGTTGAAGACCTCTGGGTGCGCCTTCTCGATCTCGTCGAACAGCACCACAGAGTACGGGCGACGGCGCACTGCCTCGGTGAGCTGTCCACCTTCGTCGTAGCCGACGTAGCCTGGGGGCGATCCAACCAGTCGCGCAGTCGAATGGCGCTCCATGAACTCGCTCATGTCGAGCCGGATGATCGCGTCCTCGTTGTCGAACAGGAACGCGGCGAGCGCGCGTGAGAGCTCGGTCTTGCCGACACCGGTTGGCCCGAGGAACATGAACGATCCGATCGGCCGCTTGGCGTCCTTGAGGCCGGCACGTGCACGGCGCACTGCTTGTGAGATCACCTTGACCGCATCGTCCTGGCCGATGAGGCGCTTGTGGATCTCCTCCTCCATGCGCAGCAGGCGTGAGGTCTCCTCTTCGACGAGGCGCGAAACCGGGACACCGGTCCACGACGAGATGATCTCGGCGATGTGCTCCTCGGTCACGTCCGGGACCGTCGCACCGAGCTCGTCGCGCCACTTCGTCTCCTGCGAGACGTACTTGTCCTTGAGCTTCTTTTCCTTGTCGCGGAAGTTGGCGGCAGTCTCGTAGTCCTGCGCCGCGATGGCCTCTTCCTTCTGCGTCTGCAGCTCGCGAATCTCGCGCTGCATCGCGCGCAACTCTTCCGGAGTCGTGGTGAGCTTCATGCGCACGCGCGCACTCGCCTCATCGATGAGGTCGATCGCCTTGTCCGGCAGCGAGCGATCGCTGACGTAGCGCACCGACAGCTCGGCCGCGGCCTTGAGCGCGTCGTCGGTGATCGTCACGCGATGGTGCTTCTCGTACAGCGGACGGATGCCGTGGAGAATCTCGATGGTCTCGGCGAGCGATGGCTCGTCGACGAACACCGGCTGGAAACGGCGCTCGAGCGCTGCGTCCTTCTCGATGTACTTGCGGTACTCGTTGAGTGTCGTCGCGCCGATGCACTGAATCTCGCCGCGCGCGAGCGCGGGCTTGAGAATGTTCGCGGCGTCGATCGCACCTTCTGCGGCGCCCGCGCCCACGAGCGTGTGCAACTCGTCGATGAAGAGGATGACCTCGCGCGACGCGCGAATCTCATCAAGGATCTTCTTGAGACGCTCCTCGAATTCACCGCGGTACTTGGTGCCCGCGACAAGCGCGCCCATGTCGAGCGTGAGCACGCGCTTGCCCATGAGCGACTCGGGAATGTTGCCGAGAATGATCTGCTGTGCCAGGCCCTCGGCGATGGCGGTCTTGCCAACACCGGGCTCACCGATCAACGCGGGGTTGTTCTTGGTGCGCCGGCTCAGGATCTGCACGACTCGCTCGATCTCCATCGCGCGTCCGATCACCGGATCGAGGGAGTTCTTGATGGCGAGGTCGGTCAGGTCGCGGCAGAACTGGTCGAGCAGCGGCGTCTTGGAAGGCTTCTTCTGCGCTTCCTTCGACTCTTCGTCGATGCCCGACTCGTGGAGCAGCTTGTCGATCTCGCC
>JBEKKP010000157.1:0-3445 GCA_050010655.1 Candidatus Dormibacteria bacterium | reverse complement strand
TCGTTCTCGTTCGTCCCCGGCGTACCGGTGCTGACATTGTCGGCGACCGAGCATCGCAACCTGAAACGCGTGATGCCCGCAGTGCTCGCCGTTGCCGACGCGCGCGCCATCCACATCCCCACGCCGGCGCTGAACAATCTGATTCGCAACGCGCTTGACGAGCATCCGCCGCGCACCCACAAGGGAAAGCGCCTCAAGATCCTCTACGCGACACAGGCGCGAAGCCCCGTCCCGACGATCGTGCTCTTCGTCAACGATCCCGAGCTGATGCATTTCGCCTACCAGCGCTATCTCGAGAACCGCATTCGAGCGGTCTTCGGCTTCGCGGGAGTGCGCCTTCGGATCGTGACGCGTCACCGCGACGAGAGCGACGACTGAACTCCTCGTCGGCGTCGGTGGCCCGGCGCGTTAGAGTCGCTAAGCGCACCTCGGGGAGTAGCTCAGATGGTTAGAGTACTGGTCTGGGGGACCAGGGGTCGCAGGTTCGAGTCCTGTCTCCCCGACGGACGCGCAATTTGAGTTCGCGACGCGTCGTATCGCTGAGCCGGTTATCGGCGAATGGATTGAGGTGCTGCCACGCCCTTTTGCGAGCGAGTGTTTCTCCAGCAGGGCCGCCACCACAACCGGGCCCGCTCCGAGCCGCCACCTGGACCAAGATGGCATCCTGTTGACGACCAATCACCTGAGGAGCGCTTATGTCCGACTACCGGATTGAGTACAAGCCGCTTGCTGGTGCCCTGGAGAAGCTCGACGTCTCGAGTTTGAGGCTCGAGATCAACTGACAACGGCAGCGCGAGTCCACGAATCTGACGCCACCAAAGCCAGAACCCCCGGGGTCTCCTGGATTCCCTGGGCGCTCACGGATGAGCGCTAACACCAACATGAGGAATGATGATCGCTGATGCTCCGATATTGACCATTCGTCGCGACTTTGCGCGCGTTGAACCAAATCACGTCGCGCGATTCGCCGGCGCCCAAACCGTGCATGTTGTGGATGCGATGGACGGGCACGGGGCTCTTGATTACCGGATAAAACCACTCGACCCAGTGGTGGCCTCATTTGCCGGACCAGCACTCACGTGTCACGCCGGCGCGGATGACAATCTCGCCATACTTGCCGCATTCGCCATAGCTCGACCTGGCGATGTGATCCTGGTCGCGTCCGACGGATTCACTGGATCGGCAGTGTTCGGCGACCTGTTCGCACGCTATGCTCGGAACTGTGAGGTGGCGGCCGTAATCACCGATGGACTCGCACGAGACACCGCCGGCATCATCGCTACCGGACTACCAGTATTTGTTGGCGGCGTGACTCCGGGGTCGTCCGCTCGGTCGGGACCCGGTACGGTCGGGCTGCCGGTGGTCATTGGCCATATGAGCATCGCGCCGGGCGACCTGATCGTGGGCGATCGCGACGGCGTAGTCGTCGTCCCGCGACCAGAGGTTGAACTCGTAGCGACTCGGTTGGACGCGGTTCGGTCGGCCGAATCCATCTTCGAGGCCGAGGCGCTGACGGGCCTCCGAGTGCCGGACTTCATGCGATCGCTGCTCCAGTCGGACAAGGTTCGCTACGTCGACTGAAGGAGGTCGTCAGCATGACAAAAGGACCGGGTGAAGTCCATCAGCCGACGCCGCTCCGCTCAACGTTTCTGTGCACGTTGACGGGTGAAGTCGGCGCTCCGATGGAAGTTGGGGTTATGCCGCAGGGAGAGCGGCGCATCGTTCCCATCGAGGGTGGACAATTCGACGGTCCGCGCCTTCGAGGGCGGGTGCTGTCGTTCGGCGCCGATTGGATGAGTATTCGGCCCGACAACGTCATCGCGATCGACTGCCGCGCCGTGCTCGAAACCAACGACAGCGCTCTGATCTACATGTCCTACCGCGGCTTTCGCTACGGACCACCATCGGTCATGGAGGCGCTGGGTCGCGGTGAGTCGGTTGATCCCTCCGACTACTACTTCCGAATTGCACCGACGTTCGAGACCGGAAGCGAGAAATACTCATGGCTCAACCGGATCGTGGCTGTCGGCATCGGCCGTCGGGTGCCGTCCGGGCCAATCTATGACCTCTACGAGATCATCTAATCGGATTAGGGGATTTCAACGGAGTCCAAGAAGCGGGGTCTAGTCATCATGCCAACCATTCCGCGACGAAAGCTCCGTAAGTCGAACCCAACCCGAATCGAGAAATAAGTACTGGTCTGGGGAAGGGGTCGCAGGTTCGAGTCCTGTCTCCCCGACGGACGCGCACGGTGAGTTGGCGCGGGAGAGGTCGCGGGGTGTGGTGGCCGCCGGCACGGGGTGTGGTGGTCTACGTGCACGGTCGCCTCGCGATCGTCGACAGAGAGCTACTCGAGACGATGTCGTGCGAGTGCTACGCGAAGATCACCTCCGAGTTGGAACGGGTGTGAGGCCTGCTGCAGAGCGCCTCAGACTTCGCCCGATCCTGCACCGCCGGTCAAATCGGGCGGGCACGATGCTCATGCTCAAGAGAGTGGAGCGGGGCCGCCGACTCGAGCTGATCAGCGCCCGGTGTGCTGCGCTTACACGGTCGGGATGTCGAGGTAGAGGAACTTGTCAATGCCCTGCGCCTGGCCCATCTCGTTGAGAACCAGATTTGCAGCGGTATAGAGGTCCAATTGCTGCTTGGTCATGATGTACGCGATTCGTGCGGCGATGATGTTGTGGGTTCTCGGCGTGCTCGCGCCCGTCTGCCACCCAAGGTTGCTGCCGTCGACGAACGCCTCCTTGCGCTCGTCGGGGGAGAGTGTGCCGAAGCCCGCGTACGGATCCTCCTCGAGCTGTGGCGCGACCATGGGACGGCCAGTCGCTTCCCACACCAACCCGAACAGGAAGCCGTTCTCCTTGATCGCCTTTCCCTGCTCGGCAAAGGCCGCAATGACGGAAGCGTAGATTCCGATGAGCATCAGGATGTCGCCTGCTGGACCGAGCGCGAATTCGGCCACCTCGGCGAATTTGCCACCCGTAGTGGCAAAGAAGCCGACGATCTCCACCACCGTCAGAGCGCCGTGCTCACCGGTAAGTATCTCGTCCACTTCTTTGCGAAATTGCTCGTCGTCGCTGCTCCCGGGCTGCTGCGAGATGTCGGCCGGCACATCGACGGCGCCGGTCGCGTTGCCTTGTGTCGCGTCACCCACCGGTTGCCAGTTCGCGCCGTCCCACCACCATTGACCGTCCTCCGAGCGGGGTGCATCTTGCGGGATGTCAGACATGGCCTCACCTCGTAGTTGTCGGGCGGTCGACTGCCTCGCGTCGGCTCGCGCGAGACTCTACGCTGCGATCCGAAGTCTCGTGTGTGATCCGACGCGATCGCCAGAAGATTCTCAGCAATAGGTTCTGAAAGCAGGAAACGGCGCGGCGCGCGACGTCACAGTCGAAATGCACGCCGCGCAACGCCCGGACCAGGTCCTCGGTTATTGCTGAGA
>JBEKKP010000156.1:0-3448 GCA_050010655.1 Candidatus Dormibacteria bacterium | reverse complement strand
CGGAGAAGCCGACGTACATCCACTCTGTGCCGGGGATCGGGTACCGCTTTTCAGGGTAGACGCTCCGCAGCCACATCGCTGTGTGGTTTGGCGCCAGGGGACGGGCGTCACCATGCTCAGCTTGTCCGCTCCCTCGCTCGCGCAAGCAAATTGTCGCACTCGTTCGGGAGCGGTCAAATTCGCTGGGTGCCGCCCGTCCCCTGTCGCCTTACAGCCGTTGTGCCGTAGTCCTTCGCTTCTAGGCTGCGTAGGACGACGTCAAATTCGCTGGGTGCCGCGCGTCCCCTGTCGCCTTACAGCTTCCCTGCCGTCGTCCTTCGCGCAGCCCTCGTACAACGATTCACGAGGTGCGGACGTACACACCGTTCAGCTCGAGCTCGGAACTGCCGTTGCACGCGAGCTGCAGTACGCCATCTGGATCGTCTTGCGGTCCCACGACGACGGTGCTCTCGGCGGGGATCCACTGACCGTTGATCGCTAGGTTGTCATTGGCTGAGGGTGACGGCGTTGCGAACTGCAGCGTGATGGTGCTGCCATCCGCGACGGTGATGTCCGTCGTCGATCCGTCGCAACTCATGGCCTTTGGTGCGGGAATTAGAGAGACCGACCCCGCGGGTTGGAACGCTGTCGCTGTGGCGGCGATCCCTGCACTTTCGACGCTCGTGTAGCTGGAACCGAGCCGGAACAGATGTTGACTCACCTCGCCGAACCACGCCCAGCGTTGCAGCACGTCAAGAGCGATTGGTGAAAATAGAACGCCCTGTGGCGCCGTGTACAGATAGGTGTATCCCTCTCCTGGCAACGAATTGAGGAGCCGGGCTGTGACGATGACAGGGTCGAGCATGATCCCTCGTCGTCGCGCGTAGTACGGCACTGCCGGTGACCACGTGAGACCGTCGAACATGATCAGGTCTTGAGGGTTTGTGCCTGCGTCGACCTCTCGCGCCTGTGGCAAAACGTTTTCAGGATCGGGGACACGGTTTGTGTAGATGGGCGCAAGGAAATCACGCTGCGCAATGATGGCTGACCCTAGCGACGCGAAAATGGCAAGCACAGTCACGACTCGCAGCGGGCCAGGACGCCAGTAGCGAATGACTCCGTCGAGCGAGTAACCCAGGACGGCCGCAACAGCGGGAGTCACCGCGGCCAGGTAGTACTGCTGCACGACGTAGAGGTTGAAGAACACGAGCACGGGAAGTGCGCCGGCCAGGAGAATCCCGATCCATACCAACCGCTTCTCGCGGAGCCAGGCGATGCCGCAGAGGATCGCGAATGCCCAGATGGGCAGCCCGGTCACGAGCGTGTCGAACGGATGGATGATGTCGTACCAGGCGTGGACGCTGAAACGCTGAGCGATCGTCCCGAAGTTCCAGACCACCAGAGCCTCGCTGGTGAGCCAACTGGTGGCGGGGTTGGCCGCCTTGATGTCGTCGGCATGATGCGTCCAGAGCACGCATGCGATGAGAGGAATCGCGCAGAGCACCAGCGAGATGTTGAGTCGCTCACGCAGCCAGACCCGCAGTGGCGGCCTCGGCCCGCGCGTCCAGTACAGCAACAGCGGAACCATCCAGAACACCGCGCTCGTCACCTTGACGACCATGGCGAGCGAGCCGAGAACGATGGCGAGCGCTGCATACCGCTTCTGGCGTTTGTCGATCCAGATCATCCCGGCCCAGACGTATCCGACCGAGAGGGCCGTCGCCATGTACTCGATCATCGAGGCGCGGCTCCACCAGATATTGAACGGCGACAGCAGGAAAACGAGGAGCGCGATCATCGCGGCAGTCCGCGTCGAGAGATGGCGAACGAGCCCCCAGAGCGCGACTGCGGTTGCCATGAAACAGATGACCCCGCTCGCCCGGAGCGCAAGGTCGGCGGCCACGCCAAGGTTCATGACGAGGGCGGCCATGGCCTGGTACAGAGGGAACTCGAACGGCACCTGCCATGGCTTGCCCAACACCGGGAGCTGGGGGTTCAGCAGGTTGATCCCCTGCTGGTGATAGATGAGGGCTGGATACGCCGTCTCGGTCTGCCGAAACGACGACAGTTGCGTAAACGGCTGGCTCAGATGTGGCAGACGAATCAGGAGTCCGAGCAGCAGAAGCGCCAGCACGATTCCCGCCTCACGGAAACCCACGCTGGACCAGAGCCTCCGACCCCCCTGAACGAATCGCTGCACCGGCGCATTATGGCCTTGGGGTCTTGTCTCCTAGCGGCTCACCCGCGGCTTCAGCCAGATGCCTCTCCGCGATGCGCCCGCCGCCGCCGACCCTGCAAGTCACACCTTCGGCTTATCAGCGTTCGACCTACTGCCCCGTAGCGTGCCTGTTCGGCGCAATGCAGGATTCAGCAAGGGGAAATGGCACTACCCGTGTAAGGGGCGACAGGGGAGGGGCGGCACCCAGCGAATTTGGGAGCGACCGAGAGAGCGCGACAATAGGGTTGCGCGAACGAGGGAGCGGACAAGGCTGAGCACGGTGCCGCCCCTCCCCTGGCGCCCAACCACCGAGCGCCCCCTAAGGCCTCAGTAGATAAATCCAACGATGGACCGGTCGGTGGGTTCGATGGTGCGGTAGTCGACGCGTCCCCATCCTCCGCCGTCAGCGTGGTAGTTCATCTCGGAGATCTCGAAGCTGCCGTCGAGGTTCACGTGCTCGACGTAGGCGACATGCCCGACCCAGCCGATGTTGAAGACGACGATCGCGCCTTCCACCGGTTCGTGTCCCTCGGGCCGCTTGCCCTGGGCGGCGGCCCACCAGTTGATCGCGTTCCCGCTCCAGTCCACTGCGCGTCGCGTGGCCACGTAGTACGTGCACTGCCCGTACGGGAAGCCATCGTGTAGCGGAACCTGTGGCGGCACGGACGGCACCCCGTTCTGCGCATCGACGAAGTACGAAGAGATGAGCGCGCCTGCCGGCGCATGCGAGAGCGGCACCTGCAGGTACGAGCCGGGGAGCATCGGGGAATTGCTGCTGAGCGCGTTGTAGTCGAGAATCACTGCCGGATCGAGATGGAGACGAGCGGCAAAGGCCGTCGGTGTTTCCTCAGGAAGCACTTCGACGAGCGCACCCGGCCCAGGCGGGATCAGCACTGTCGAGCCCGGTTTGGGCACGACATATGGCGTGAACTGATTGCCCCATTCGATCGTCGACGTGGAGACGTGATACGTCGACGCAAGAGAAGTCAGCGTCTGTCCGGGCTGGACGACCACGGTCTTGACGGGCTCGACCGCAACCGCGGTCACAGTCGACAAATTCCCGACGACCGCATTGATCTGAATGGCTGCGAGGTTGCGCAGCATGGGCGCGCCCGGAAGGACGGCAGGCCGAGCCACGAGCACAACGAGGACCGCCGCCGTGGCGACTACCCAGAGATGCCGTACAAACCGATGAACGTGGGTCGCGATCGCTGCTCCCCTCGCTAGTGGCAGTGATACGGACGGTGCCCG
>JBEKKP010000155.1:0-3470 GCA_050010655.1 Candidatus Dormibacteria bacterium | reverse complement strand
ACGACAGGTATCCACTGCAATCCACATCGATTCCGGCATACGTTCTGCACCTGGTGTGCCGACGCCGGGATCGAGATCCTCACCTTGCAAAAGCTGGCCGGGCACGAGAGGACTGAAATGCTCGCCCGCTACTACCGCGGCCGGTCGAGCGAGGATGCGCTCTTTGCCGCGGCGCAAATCCGCTTCTAGCCGTCTCCCGAATCGTCCGTGGTGAGGGCGTGATGATCTGCTTCGATTCCTCTATGCCACGCACTCACGGACAAGCAGCCAAAGGGGGCACTGGCACGTACCACGCCTGGAGGGATATGCGCAGACGTTGCTCCGATCCGTCGAGCGCCGACTGGGTACGTTATGGCGGGCGCGGCATCACAGTGTGCAGTCGCTGGGATCGCTTCGAGGACTTTCTCGCCGACATGGGCCAGCGCCCGGACGGAGTCACCTTGGATCGGATCAACAACGAGGGCAATTACGAACCGGGCAACTGCCGTTGGACAACCTGGCATGAGCAAGTGCACAATCGTCGCTCGAACCGTGGCGAGCGCCATCCGAATGTGAAGCTTTCGGTCGACGATGTGCTTGCCATCAGGCTTATGGCGGGCTACGGCGCCACGTACCGTCGCATCGCATCAGCATTCGACGTCAGCCACGCGAATGTTGGGTACATCGTGCGACGCGAGGCATGGAGGGAGCCCGTCGATGACGGCGGCGACCTACAATCCGCGCGGCAACGCTTGACCCGAGATGGCCGCGATCTCGGGGTATAGGAACGGCAGGAACAATGAGCGCCGCCGACGACGTCCGACAGCCGGAGACGACGCTTGATGCTGGTTTCAGTAGCCCAGACGCCGTCGCCACGACGTGGGCGCGAGGACAGTTGACTCTCGAGGAAGCCGAGATCTATTGGGTCTCGTCGGTTCGTCCGGATGGCCGGCCTCACGTAACCCCATTGCTCGGCATTTGGCTGAACGGAGCAATGTACTTCTGCGCGGGCGACCACGAGCGCAAAGCCAAGAAACTCGAATTGAACCAGGACTGCATTCTGACGACCGGCTGCAACAGCCTCGACGGTCTCGACGTGGTTGTGGAGGGCAAGGCCGCGAAGGTGAGCGAGAAGGCCGAACTGCACGGCGGGACGTGAACGTCATCAGCCTGAGGTTGAGTAGGCGACGCCGCTTGGTGCGCTGGTTCGACTGGATCGACGCAGGTAGATGGCAATCGCGACAGACGTCAGTGCCGCCCACGCGCACCACAGCGACGTGAATCCGGTGAAGGTGATCCACCCGAGGGCGATCACTGCACTGAGATTTGCAAGCCCCAGAAGGACGAGCCACCGGTTGCTCGCCACAAGGCAGGAACCGCATGTGGCGACAATGTAGAGGGCAATCAGGATGTCGGCATAGCTGATGTTTGCGGTGTACGCGATGTGCGATCCGTCGACCGATGCTCCGACCGGCCCTCCGATGACAGCCACCAGCAGCGCCACGGATGTGACCGCACCCACGGCGAGGAAAGCCTTCATCCAATTGCGGCGATGCACTCTGGTCTCGACGCCGAGCATTGCGAATGGCACCCAAAAGGGCAGCACGAACGCGACCGCAAGAAAGACATAAATCGCCGCGTGCTCGACGGGTAAGGATACTTGCCCGCGTAGCCCCAACCAAACGAACGACTCGTCGATCTCATGGACAGCGAGGAGCAGCGGGGTCGCGGCGAGTGGGATCTGATGGCGCCTGCGGACGTGGCGGAGCGCATCGATACCGACTGCACCCACAACGATTCCGGTCACAAGGTCCGCCTCGGCGGAGAAACACATCAGCGCTCGCGAATCGTGTTCATTCCACTGAGACGGATTCCGGACCTCGTGGCTCTCCCCAGCGACCGTCTCCGAAGTTCCGGAGTGGCTCGGAGCCCAGGTACTGCTGCGCCAGTCGCAATGCCTGCTCGCTCGTCAAGGCTTCGATATCAACTCGGACGTCGGCCACGATCTTGGCGGCGATGTCGCGGCGGTGTTTCTCGACAAAGGCCACCCAGTGATGCGACGCATTCGCCCTGCCTTGGCCGTGCCCAAGCAGCAGGATGGCTCCGGCCGGAGCAACGGCGTCGCTGATCGCTTGCCAGTATTCGCTGCTGTCGTCTTCGTAGATGCCTTTGGGGTTCCCGGCTTTATGTGAAATCTTGCGGAAGTATCCGCGTGGATCCTCTGCCACCAGCTGCGCGGGCTGTTGCCCTGGGGTCGCATCGGTCACGTAGAGGAGCGTGTGGTGGAAGTCGATCGCAGCGATAACAGCCTTTCCGCGGAATTGCTCGGTGTCGGCGAGATGCTCAGCCACGGTTGTTCTCCTGAGCAGTGGATTCGGCCTGCTCATCCTCCGGCCCATAGCCTGCCTTGCGCAACATCCGCCGCAGGTCGACCACCTGCTGCGCATCGATGTCCTTCTCCGGCGGTCGTTCCATCGTCTCGGTCTCGGACCCAATGGTCACCATCCAGTTACCGTCGTGGCGCTTCTCGACAGAGCCCAACGCTTCAAGGAGTGACAACACATCGCGCCATTCGATGTTGTGGCCCACCGGATGCCGGAATATCTGCGAAACGGTATTGCGGTGGTGATCGTTCAGATGAACACGTTCCGGCGTTGACGGCATGCTCGCTCCTTCCAGGGTCTCTGGGGCGGGAGACAGACTTCCAACGCCCGACTGCGGCCAGAGCGAAGGCGGCTGCGGCGTTGCGTGGCTCCCGCGTCGTTGGTTGCGGTAACTATACCGACCCCGGCCGCCGACACTTGCACCCTCAGCTCCATCTCGCCTGTTGCTGATCTTCTTACGTCCGGCGGTGTATCAGAAAGCTCATGCACTCGGATGGCAGACAGGACACATGCGACCCCGTCGCGGCGATTGGGCTGCGATCCTGAGGCAGACTCGCTCACATTCCGGGATCGGGCGGTCGAAGGCCCGCCGGCACGCCAGGGACCCGCTCCGCCGGATTTTCCAACTCGATCTGGTGCTCTTGCACGCGCCGTCGGTGTGGGACTTTCGCAATGAGGTCATCCTCGAAGGCCCGCTCGCTGACGTCATTCCGTCGACCACGCAATTCGAGATGTACCCGATCGGCTTGACCAGCATCGCCGCATATCTCGAGGCGAATAACTACAACACGCGTCTTGTCAACCTCGCGTATCGGATGTTGCAGACACCCGCGTTTGACGTCGAGGCGCACATCGCCAAGCTGGACGCGCCGATCTTCGGTATCGACCTGCACTGGCTGGCCCACGCCAACGGCGCGCTCGGGATCGCCGACCTCGTCAAGAAGGTGCATCCCGGCGCACATGTCCTGCTCGGTGGCCTCTCAGCCACGTACTTCCACGAAGAGCTGATCACGAATCCCTCGATCGATTTCATTCTTCGTGGCGACTCGACGGAGGAGCCGTGCCGGCAGTTGCTCCAGGCGCTTCGCGAAGGAACCTCCCTGGGAA
>JBEKKP010000154.1:0-3825 GCA_050010655.1 Candidatus Dormibacteria bacterium | reverse complement strand
CGGGCGAATCGCCGATGCGGTGACGCCACACCTGCCACGGACGCATTGCGGCGTCGGGGCGCGTGTAGAAAATGTATCCGGCGTCGCTCGACCACGCGAGCGAGTAGTAGACGCCATCAATAACGTCAGGAAAGTCCACGCCGGTGGTGAGGTCGCGGAACCGCAGACTGTGCAGTTCACCGCCGCTGAAGTCGACGCTGTACGCAAGGACAGCGTGGTCGGGGCTTACCTCGGCATCGCCGACGCTGAAATATGTGTGGCCGTCAGCGACGGCATTCTCGTCGAGCAGGATCTCTTCGTCGCCACCGGCCTGCATGCGACGACAGCGCCACGATCTCTGCGTAGACATGCTCGCGGAGCGGGCCGAGGTGCGCGAGCTTGTGCTCAGTCCACGCGTTCTCCGCCTCGAGATGGGCGATGACAGCGGGATCGTCCGCATCACGGAGCCACGCGTACTCGTCGACGCGCTCGTCGCCGTGGGCCCGATGCACGACTCGGCGCCGGGCCGTGGTCGGCGGTTCATCAGGGGAGGCGTTGTGCACGTGAAGGACTTCGAACAATAGCCTTCTGGCTGCCCTACGTGATAGGTGCGCCGAACCAGCGGGCCAGCGCCACGTCGAGCCCATCCGTCGAAGAGGTACCGCGGCTGACCCACGCAACCACACCGTCCGGGCGCACCAGCATCGCGCTGATGTCGGTATCGCTCGCACTGCCCGCGGTGATGACCCCAACGCGGTCGGCCCACCCTGCGGCCAACTTCCGCAGCGCGCCGTTGTCCGTGAAATCCCACAGCACCGCGCATCCAGCGCCGTTGTGGTCGGCGATTCGTGTGCCGTCGTGAAGCTCCAGGTTGGGGGCGCGCTTGCCCACGAGGTCGTCGCTGTCTCCGAGGTCATAGCGCACACCAACGCCGGAGATCTTCTTGATGAAGTACGTGTTGCCGTCGTTGGTCACCATCAGGTCGGTGACGATGTCCCGCAGCGCTCCGGTGTGCGCATCGGGACGCATCAACGCCACCTGCGCGCGCGTCCATTCGAGCACCCATGCACCCACCGGATGACGTTCGGTCGTGTATGTGTCGAGCAACCCGTCCGGTGCCGTTCCTTTGAGCGTGGCCGCGAGCTTCCATCCGAGATTCACGGCATCGCCGATGCCAAGGTTGAGCCCCTGCCCACCGAATGGAGAATGCACGTGGGCCGCATCGCCGGCGAGCAGCACGCGACCGATGCGATAGGTGGTCGCCTGTCGCGCGTTGTCGGTGAAACGTGTCGCCGACATGACGCCGCGGATGCTCACGTTGGTACCGCTGACATTCCTGAGGCTCGTCTGCAATTCCTCGAGAGTGACCGGGGTATCGCGATCGGCAGGCGGTCCGTCGTACTCGACAGTCAGGATGCGACCGGGGACGGGACCGTGGACGAGCATGCCGACTGGCGTGCGATTCCAGCCCTTCGGCAGCAGGTCCGGATCGACGATGTCGACAATCGCCTGATGTCCGGTGATGGTCGGATCGGTGCCGGGAAAGTCGAATCCCACCAGCCGCCGAACCGTGCTCCGGCCGCCGTCACAGCCGGCAAGCCAGCTTGCTCGCACGCGCTCGTCGCCCAGTTCGACATCCACGCCGCTGCCGTCATCGACGAGACCTGTCACCTCGGCGCCGCGTCGCAGCGCGACGCCCAACTCCTCCGCCCGCTGCACGAGCACCGCCTCGATCGCCTGCTGGCTGACCATCGACACCGTCGCTGCCGGCCCCATAGGGAAGTCAGGGTCGGTGACGTCGATCCGGCTCGCGTCGAGGCTCCAGATCCCGGCGAAGTGCCCCACCGGTCGCGGCCGCGGCGGTGGAGGTGGTCCCTGGCTCGGCGCGGTGGCCGCTAGCCCGGCGGCAAAGGCTGCCATCTGGGCGAGTGCCTGTTCCTGGAAGGACGCGAGCGCCGGGAGCATCCCTCTTCGCTCGAAGGCCTCGGCCGTCGGAATCGTGATCGAGCCTGCCTTGACCGTCATGTCGGGCTCCGTACGGCGTTCGACCACGAGCACATTCGCCCCAAGGAGTTGCAACTCGCAGGCCAGCATCAGCCCCACGGGGCCGGCCCCCACCACCACGACGTCGTATTCCATGCTCGCTCGCCTCCGGGGCCATCCTGTACTCAACTCATATTTGAGCCGAGTATACTATTCCGGTGAGCAACCGAGGTGACCTGGACGGCGGCCTCCGCGAACGCAAGAAACGCGAGACCAGGCAGCGCATCTCGGACATCGCCACAGCGCTGTTCATCGAGCGCGGGTTCGACGAGGTGACCGTCGCGGAGGTCGCCGTAGCTGCCGGCGTCTCCAAGGTCACCGTCTTCAACTACTTCCCGCGCAAGGAGCAGCTGTTCTTCGACCGCGGCATCGAGGGGATGGAACTCCTCGAGGCAGCACTTCGCTCCAGAGCGCCCGGAACGTCGGTGACCGAAGCCGTCCGGCGCCTCATCCTCGACCTCGCGGCCCAGCGACATCCGCTGTCCGGACTTCGCGACGGCGTCCAGGGCTTCTGGCTCGTGGTCGCCGCGAGCCCGACCTTGGTGGCCGCGGCCCGAGCCGAACTGGAAGCACTCGAGGCCGATGTTGCGGGTGCGATCGCCGAAGCACCCGACGCGCCAGCCGCACCCGTCGATGCGCGGCTGCTCGCCGGATTCCTCGTCTCCGCATGCCGCTTCATCTATCTCTATGCGGTGCGCCGGCTCCTCGGCGGCGAGTCGGCCGACGACGTGTACTCGGACTACGTCGCAGTGGTCAACGTTGCCTTCGACATGCTTGCCGGGGCCGCGCGTTCAGCCACTTGACGCGGGGGCGATGCGTACCGGCCCGCCCGGAGTTACTCCGCGCGCGGACGTAGGCCGTCCAGCGCGGTCTGCAGGATTGGTTCGACGTAACTGCGGTCGCCGCGCATCGTGGCCACTGCGATCACCAGATCGAGGATCTGCTCGAGGGTGAGGTCGTCGCGCACCGCATGCGCCTGTTGCGCGGCGGCGAGGAGCGGCCGTCCTGCAGCGATCACCCGGGCGCGGCTGTCGTCGAAGAGCGGGTTGCTTCTGCTCGTGTGCTCCAGGAGTTCGGCTGCAATGCGACGCTTGCTCGTGGCGAAGGCGAAGAACCGGCGCAGCCATGCGGTGAAGACCGCTCCGGGTGCCCCCTCATCGAACGAGTCGGGCCGCGAGCAGACCGCGTTGACTTCGTCCGTGTACAGCGCCTCAAGAAGTTCGCGGCGGCCGGGAAAGTTGCGATACAGCGTCGCCATACCGACGCCTGCACGCCGCGAGATCTCGGCCATCGATATCTCGGCTTCAGCGTCGGCGAACGCTTCGCGAGCCGCGGCGATGATCCTGTCGCGATTACGCTCGGCATCGGCCCGTCTGGCGGGTGATGCGGAGGCTGACACGGATGTGGTCATGCTAAGTGGACAGGTTATCCGCTAAACTGAAATGGACAGACTGTCCGTTTGACTATAGCGGACGGAACCCACCCCCGCGAGCCGTTCGCGCGGCAGAAGGAGCGCTCCATGGACTACCGACCTCTGGGACGAACCGGCATCTCGGTGAGCCAGATGTGCCTCGGCGCGATGATGTTCGGCGCCTTTGGCAACCGCGATCACGACGACGCGATCCGGATCATCCACAAGGCGCTCGACGCCGGGATCAACTTCATCGACACCGCCGACGGGTACTCCGCCGGCGAGTCGGAGGTGATCCTCGGTAAGGCGCTGACCGGCGGACGGCGCGACAGCGTGGTGCTCGCCGTCAAGTTCGGCCCGCCGTTTGACAAGGATCCGAACCATCGCGGAGC
>JBEKKP010000153.1:0-3738 GCA_050010655.1 Candidatus Dormibacteria bacterium | reverse complement strand
CCGCTCGTCGCAATGCCGAATCGGGCGATGGCGCTGCTGCGCGGCCCGCTCAGCGCCGCCGGGTCGGCCTTCTCAAGTCGTCGGTGGCCTGAAAGCGCGAGCCTCTGGTGGCCCGGCGATCGAGCGTGGTGCGTCGCCACCGACATCGACCTCATGAGCACCTACGTCTGCGGCACGCGAGCGTGCATCGAAGCGGTGCTCGCAGACG
This sequence comes from Candidatus Dormibacteria bacterium, assembly GCA_050010655.1. Lineage (GTDB taxonomy): Bacteria > Chloroflexota > Dormibacteria > Aeolococcales > Aeolococcaceae > Palsa-851. The sequence continues at coordinate 3,530 of JBEKKP010000153.1, read as the reverse complement.
AGTCACTCGAAGCCTTCGAAGTCAGCGTCGATCAGACCGTGCACTGGCGGAGCGACACGATCAATCCGACGCCAGAACCGCCACCGGCGCCTGCTACGAGTCGAGCGCCGCGACCAACTCCTCCTGGAGATACCCCAGGGCAATAAGGATGCCGTACTCCGGTTTCTGCTTCGTGGCGTCGGTTGCCAGGTCCTCCCAGCCGTCACCTTCGATCCCGAGGATCTCGCCGGCCGCGACGCGCAGATGGTTGAAGGCGCGAAGCCAGGCGAGGGTCTGCGCCTCGGTGAGCGGCAAGGTGTCCTCCCCGCCGCTCAGCGCGTCACGAACCATCGTCAGGTCGGCCTCGCGGCCTTTCTCGATGTCCGGACGGACCCAGCGGTCGTACTCGGCCTGGAGCTTGGCGTCGTCGTAGGCGCGCGGCGCCGATGCGAGGGGAGCCGACAGCCGTGGGCTGAGGGAATCGATGATCCCGATCAGCGCCTCACGCTCGCGCTTGTCGACCTTGACTTGAACCCGCCCCCGGCGGCGCAGTACAGATGCCACGAGACCGAGCTCGCCGGCAGCTCAGGGACGACCCAGGGTCGCCTGGAGCCCGAAGGAGTGGAGCTGCGCGACGGACACCTCAGCCTGCTCGCGAGGTTGTGTCGCCACGACGGCGCGTCCCTCGTTGTGGACCTGGAGCATCAGCCGCGTCGCGGTGGCGTGGTCGTAGCCGAAGAGGCGTCGGAGGACGAGCACCACATAGGACATGAGGGTGATCGGGTCATTCCAGACCATGACGTTCCAGCCGAACTCGCGCTGATCGCGCTCCTGGCGCCCTGGTGCCTTAGCGGGAGCGGGGGCCTTGGTGGGCGTCGGCGCTGAGGTGGTCGCCATGGCACCTAGCGTAGCTCAGGTCTCGCCACGAGTACCACCGCCGATCCGGATCCTTCCGTCCCCCTCCTCGAGCTGCCGGTGACGGGGCTCCCGAAGGAGCGACGTCGCTCAGGCTGCGCGGAAGTCGACGACGCCCGCCCACGCGGACGGAGTCCGTGAAGGCTGGGCTGCAGGAGCCGTAGTCGGCGATGTCACTCCGTCGAGCACCGCTTGCAGCGGAAGCTCGCAGTTGTGGCACACGATCCAGATGGGACCCGGCTCGCTCACACGTCGTTCGAGACGATGGCGCTCGCCGCATTCCTCGCAGGTGATGGTCACTCGCATTTCGTGGCGCAGCGTCGCACGGCGTGTGCGACGCCTCGCTGATGGCACTGTCGCGGCAGCGCCAACGGTGTGCAACGAATCGGCGAAAGGGGACCGATCTGCCTCTGGTGATACACTCGGCGAGATCGCGATGGCATCGGTGCAAACGCGCCATTTCACGCCCAAACCACGATCATTTGAAGGCGAAAGCCCGCGACCCTGACCGGCGAGAGAGATTGTTCTGAAGGCAGGAGTACGAGCAAAGGAGTGCATTGACCCCGACGACGGCACAGGAGCCTGAGACGCTCACCATGGAGGACCTCCTGCGGGAGGATCAGAATTCGATCAGGGCCCTGGCCCACGGTGACATCGTCGATGGTGTCGTCGTCCGCGTCGATCCCGACGAGGTCCTCGTCGACATCGGTGCGAAAAGCGAGGGGATCATCTCGAACCGCGAGCTGTCTGCACGCGGCGAGACGCCGGTCACCCTCAACTCCGGTGACCAGGTCAAGGTCTACATCATCCAGCCCGAGGACGAGCACGGCAACGTGGTGCTCAGCCTGCGCAAGGCACGCGCGGAAGGCATCTGGCAAGCTGTCGCGGAGAAGGAGTCGGAGGGCGAGATTCTCGACGCCGAGGTGCGCGAGCAGAACAAGGGCGGCCTGATCGTCAACATCATGGGCCTGCGCGGATTCCTGCCCAGCAGCCAGGTGGCGCGGCAGTTCAGCGGCAACCTCATGGAGCTGGTCGGGACCAAGATCCCGGTGAAGATCCTCGAGGTCAACCGCAAGCGCAACCGGCTGATCGTCTCGCAGCGCGCCGCACAGGATGAGGATCGCGCGCGCCAGCGCGAGGAGCTCTTCGAGAAGCTCAAGGTCGGCGATGTCATCACCGGCAAGGTAAGCGGCGTCACCTCGTACGGCGCGTTCGTGAACCTCGGTGGCGCGGACGGCCTCATCCACATCAGCGAGCTCTCGTGGGACCGCATCAACAACGTGAGCGACGTGCTCACGGTCGGCGACGAGCTGTCCGTCAAGGTCATCAAGCTCGATCCGGAGCTGTCGCGCATCAGCCTCTCGCTGCGCCAGATGTCACAGGATCCCTGGGACACCATCGAGCAGCAGTTCCCGCCCGGCAAGGCGGTGCCCGGCATCGTCACCAAGACGAAGAAGTACGGCGCATTCCTCCAGATTGCCGACGGCGTCGAAGGCCTGCTCCACATCAGCGAGCTGTCCTGGGACCACGTCGAGCGCACCGAGGACGTCCTCAAGGTTGGCGAGGAGGTCGAGGTCATGGTGCTCAGCGCGGACAAGGTCCGTCGCCGCATCAGCCTCTCGCTGCGTCAGCTGCACGGTGGTGGACCGACCGGCGAGGGTGACGAGATCACGCCGCCGTCATACGACTACCCCGAGGATGACGAGGACGAGAGCGACGCCGACGAGAGTCCGTCGCCGATGGCTTCGGCGCTCGCCGACGCCGGCGTTGAGGGCACGACACGCGCAGATGTCGAGCATGACGTGGCGACCGGCAGGGCCACCGCCGAGGAGATCGTCACCGAGAACGCCCTGGCCGACGACGCCGCTGCGTTCGACGAGCTCGGCGATGACGATGGCGACGGCGAGTCCGAGCTGGAAGCAGAGGTCGAGGAGGCAGCGGAGCCTGCCGAGGCCGAAGCGCCCGTCCCGGCTGTCGCCGCGACTGCAGCAGGCGCTGACGCGGAGGCCGCAGAGCCCGAAGCCTAGGGCGCCGTCACCAAGCCGGCGACGTCTTCTGTTGTGCGTAGCGCGGTCGTTTCGACGAGGCTACCGGCCCGTATTTGCAAAGTTGCTTAGCTGTCGGCCGTCACGGGCATAATGGTGGACGTTACGGCAGTGCCCGGCGTCTGACCCTTTCCATCCACGGGGGGGCCGGAAGGGCAATGGAGGCGGTTTTGTACCCGTTCGAGCGCTTCACCGAAAGGGCGAAGAAGGTGCTCACGCTTGCGCAGGAGGAGGCGGAGCGTTCGCATCACTCGTACATCGGCACAGAGCACCTATTGCTTGGTTTGCTCCGTGAAGGAGAGGGACTTGCGGCCAAGGTCCTCAATAATCTCGGCGTCGAGATCAACAAGGTGCGCAGCACTATTGAGTCTGTGCTCGGTCGCAACGAGCGCATCATCATCCAGCAGATCATCCCTACGTCGCGCGTCAAGAAGGTCATCGAGATCTCCTTTGAAGAGGCGCGGCGCATGGGCAACAACTACGTCGGCACCGAGCACCTGCTGCTCGGCCTGCTCATCGAGGGTGAAGGCATCGCAGCCCACGTCCTCGAAGACCTCGGCGCCAACCTCGAGAAGGTTCGCGGCGAGATCG
>JBEKKP010000152.1:0-3799 GCA_050010655.1 Candidatus Dormibacteria bacterium | reverse complement strand
CGCTGAAGAGTTCAGTGAGCGTGTCGGTGCTTGGGTTGATTGCAAACCAGGCGGTCCCCGGGGCTGTGTTGCCACCACACCAGAACGGATCGCCCTGCGGGATTCGTTGCATGATGATGCCGGCACTGGTCCAATCGACCAACTCTTCGGTGAAGCCGACGGGTGCAACCCAGCGGTACACGACTCGATTGGCTTCGCCCAGGCCGCCGACTTCGACGACACCCTGATGCTTGCCGCCGGCGTTCGGTGTCTCGTCGGTGGTCCAGGCCCACTCCGCCCCGGAGGGCGAGACCTGAAACGGGCCCATGCCGTTCACGTTGGGGTTCACCGCGGGCGCCGTGCCGAGACCAATGAGCGTGCCGGTTCGAGAGACGACGGCGACCTGGTTGACACTGGAGGGCGTGCTTTGAAAGAAGAAGAACAGATCCGAGCCGCCGATTTGCGGTGCGTTACTGCCGGGGCCGTATTGCTGGGCGGTCAGCCCAAAATACTGGCCTTCCTGGGCGACGGTCAGACCCCACTCTTTCACACCCTCACCGTTCATGACTTCCAACTGCTGTGCACTCGAGGCCGGCGAGGAGGCGTAGAGCACGGCCAACGGAGGCCCGGAGACCGGGACCGCTGTTGGGCTTGGAGCCGAAGTTGGGGTCGCTGTGGTTATTTCCGTCGGCGTTGCCCTGGTCGTCGGCGCGGACGCGGGTGTTGAAGTCGCCCTTCCGCAGGCTGCCACGGCCACCGCGCCGGCAATCACCAGCACGGCTCTCTGGATCCGCATCGCGGGCTCCTTTCGTTCGTCGAGTGTGGCTGCTAAACGATCACCTTCTTGCCTGGTTACGCGACTGATTCGGCGGCGAGCCCACCCGCTTAACCGGCGATCCGCGCGACCTCGAGAAACGAAGAAGACGCCGGATCCAGATGCGTCAGACCGCCGACTCGCGCGAAAGCCCGGTCAGCAGACGCAAGCAACCAGCCACGCCGCTGAGCGGACACAGCGAGCACAGCGTCGAACGACCCTAACGACGTGACCCGCCGGAACAGTTCCAGGCCATCCAGCAGGTCTTCGAGTTCGGGTTGCACAAGGGGTGCCAACCCGATGGCGTAGTTTCGTCCCAGCGTTGCGGCGTCGTTTCGCGACCGACGTAGCGCTCTGATGTGGGTGAACTCCTGAATCACCTCGGAGGTGGTCGTCGCTCTGACGGAACCCTCAGCCACCAGTTCGAGAAGTGCCGAACACGGCTTCTGCAACGCGTGACCTGCCCCAACCGCGTACACAAGAATTGTCGTGTCCAGCAGGATCACGAGGCACGTCGGGCCCTGATCGCCTCACGTTCGCGCCGCAAGTCGTCAGGGGCCGGCACCTCCATGAGAGGCGCGCGCAGCACAGCCTTCAGCGCAGCACGCCGCTCCGCCGTACTTCCCGGATAGCGTTCGTCGATCGCTTCGCGCACGAGCGTGCTGACCGAAACGCTCCTTCGTTCGGCTTCGCGTTCGAGTCGCGTCCAGAGGGATTGGTCGATGAGTACCTGAAGGCGGCGATCCAACATGCTCATACAGTAGCATGTGTCGTGGCTGAAATACTGGACAGTGTCAGGCGAGCCACTCTAGACGCCCGTCGCGATCACGCTTTGTCGCTAGAGGGCCAAGGCGTTGTTCTCATGGCTCTTACGTACCGGGCGGCGCGTGTTATAGCCGAACATGGCTGTAACTTGCAACCGCAAATGGGTTGCGTCCGATCGGGGTCGGTACGGCCGTGTCGGGGTCGGGTACGGTGGCGAACAGATGTTTGGTAGAATGTGTGCATGGCAGTGCTCGCGCTTCCGACGACCCAAAGCCAGCTGCAGAACGCTGTCGATGCACTCGTCGGCAGTTCGATCGACGCGCTCACGACGGATGCGCTCGGCGAGAACATCATCGACATCCGGATCGCGGTCGATCGTCTCGAGGCCGAGAGCCTTCGCCTCGTGCATCGCTTCCATCAAGAAGGCGGGGCCCTGTCCGATGGCGGCGGGACCACGGTGTCCTGGCTGCGTCGCTGCTGCCGTATGACCGCCAAGGCTGCGGCGTACACGGTCCATCTCGCACGCACGCTGGGTGAGATGCCGGCCACGCTCGACAGTGCCCGTGCCGGTCGCTCCTCCTTCACCAACGTCGCCATGATCGGCCACCTCGCCGGCCAGGTCGGCGTCGAGCAACTGCGGCCGTACGAGGACTTCCTTGTCGAAGCGGCGGAGCAAGTCACCCCTCGCCAGATGCGGTATGCCACGCAGACCACCAGACTCGGCATCGATCCCGACGGGGTACTCGCCGATGCCAACCATGACCACGAGCGTCGCTGGCTGGATTGCGACGAGACGTACGGCGGTGTATTCGTCGTGCGGGGTCAGTTCGATGCCGAGGGTGGCGCGCTGCTGAAGGCGGCTATCGATTCCCTGAGTCACGGACTGACTCGTGGCGAAGAGCGCTCGGCGTCGCAGCGGCGTGCCGACGCGCTGGTCGACATGGCGGCCGCACATTTGCGGTGCGGTGACAGCCGAGATGTGCACGGACAACGACCCCATCTGACTCTCACCGTCAGCGCGGACACGCTGCGTGCGGGCGCGCGGGACGCTCACGCGGTGTCTGAGGACACGTTGCGCGTCGTTGCCATTCCGCAGGCAGCGGAGTTGGGCGGCGTCGGTCCGATCCATCCCGAGATCGCGCGACGCATCGCCTGCGACGCGGTGCGGACTGTGGTGAACGTGGCACCGACTGCCGATGATTCGTCGTGGATCACCGGCTCGCCTGCGGTGCCGCTCTCGGTGGGACGGGCCACGCGCACTATCCCGTCATCGATCCGAACCGCCCTCGTCCTGCGCGACGAGGGGTGCCGATTCCCGGGATGCGACCGACCGCCGGCGTGGACCGATGGTCACCACATCATCCACTGGGCGGATGGCGGGCCTACCGAGCTCGGGAATCTCGTTTCACTGTGCCGTTCGCATCACCGGCAGGTCCACGAGGAGGGTTGGCGCATCCACATCGCGGACGGCAGTGCCGTGGTGGAACCGCCGCCTTGGCGGACGCCTGGCGACTAAGCGCGTCCTTCCTCGCGCTTCAACTCCTCGCGGCCGATGATCGAGTAATGGACCTCGTCGGGCCCGTCCATGAAACGTGCCGACCGCGCGTACGCGAACATCTGCGTCAGCGGCAGGTCCTGGGACACGCCGGCACCACCGTGCACCTGAATCGCGCGATCGATGACCGCCTGCGCGACGTTCGGTGCGACGACCTTGATCGCCGAGATCTCGAAGCGCGCGCCGAGGCTTCCCTGCGTATCGAGGAGCCACGCGGCCTTCTGGCACAACAACCGTGCCTGCTCGATCTCGATGCGAGACTTGGCGATCTGCTCGCGCACCACGCCCTGTTCCGCAAGGCGCTTGCCGAACGCAGTGCGTGATTTCGCGCGCTCGCACATCAAGGAAAGCGCGCGCTCCGCGGCACCGATCAAGCGCATGCAGTGATGCAACCGCCCGGGACCGAGCCGTGCCTGGGCAATCATGAACGCTGTGCCCTCGTCGCCGATCCGGTTGCTCTGCGGGACGCGAACATTCTCGAGCAGCACCTCGCAGTGGCTGCCCGGATCGTCGAAGCCGAACACCTTCAGCTGGCGGACGATGGTGAGTCCGGGAGCATCGGTCGGCACCAGCACCATCGTGTGGCGCGCATGGCGCTCCGCGTCCGGATGCGTGACGCCGATGAGCAGGATCACCTTCGCGTTGGGATGCGCGGCACCACTGGTGAACCACTTATGGCCATTGAT
>JBEKKP010000151.1:0-3808 GCA_050010655.1 Candidatus Dormibacteria bacterium | reverse complement strand
GGTCGTCGCGACGCGGGCGGCCACTCGCGCAAGCGTTCGTGTTTGCGTACCTGCTCTACCCGTTTCCGGACCTGTCCCTGATGGCCGAGACCAACGATGCGCTGATCGCGGCGCTCTGCGTATGGACCATCGTCCTGGCCGCGGAGCGTCCAGTGGCTCGCGGACTGCTCATGGTAGCGGCCGTTCTCACCAAATTTCTGCCTGCGCTGGTCGCATTGCAATTCCTGGGCGTGCGACGGGGGCGCTTGCGCTACGCGCTGACGCTGGCCGGCTCGCTCGCCGCGATGCTCGGCTGGCCGCTGATCACCTCCGGGCCGGCTCAATTCCTCGACTCGACGTTTGGCTACCAGCTGGTCCAGCGCGGCGGCGGCATTCAGTTCAGCATCTGGACCTACATGCCGCAGGTGGCGATCGCGGCCAGGGCCGTACTCGCCGCCGCGCTCGTGCTGCTCGCGCTCTCACCCATGTGGCGTCCTGAAGTGCGGGACGTGCGCGAGTGCGCCGCGCTCGCCGCCGCGCTCCTCATCGGCGCGCAGCTACTGCTGGGCTACTGGTTCTACAGCTACCTGACGTGGTGCTACCCGCTCCTGGTCATCGCGATCATCCAACGGCCGAGGACGGTTTCGATATGCCGGCGATATACAGCGGCTCGTAACCTGGAGAACATGCGTGTGCTGGTTGTCGAGGATGAGCCCTACATGGCGGAGGCCATCCGCGACGGGCTGCGCCTGGAAGCGATCGCGGCCGACATCGCCGGGGACGGGGACACGGCACTGGAAATGCTGGGCGTCAACGCCTACGACATCGCCGTCCTCGACCGCGACGTTCCCGGGCCGTCCGGTGATGAGATCGCCGAGAGCATCGTCGCCTCCGGCAGCGGCATGCCGATCTTGATGCTCACCGCTGCGGACCGGCTTGACGACAAGGCCTCCGGGTTCGGGCTCGGCGCCGACGACTACCTCACCAAGCCGTTCGAGCTGCGAGAGCTCGTGCTCAGGCTCAGAGCGCTCGACCGCAGGCGCGCGCACAACAGACCGCCGGTGCGGGAGATCGCAGGCCTGCGCCTGGACCCGTTCCGCCGCGAGGTCTACCGCGACGGTCGCTACGTCGCGCTGACCAGGAAGCAGTTCGCCGTGCTCGAAGTCCTCGTCGCCGCCGGGGGCGGCGTCATCAGCGCCGAGGAGCTCCTGGAACGGGCCTGGGACGAGAACGCCGACCCGTTCACTAACGCCGTGCGCATCACGGTCTCGGCCCTGCGCAAACGCCTCGGCGAACCCGGGATCATCGCCACCGTGGCCGGCGTCGGGTACCGCATCGACTCAGCGCCTGGCACCGGGCACGATGGATAGGGCAGCTGGCTTGAGCGTTCGCCTCAAACTCACCCTCAGCTACGCCGGATTCCTCGTGCTCGCAGGTGCCTTGCTGCTCGGCCTGTGGGTGATTCTCCTACGATTCTTCTCCCACGCTCCGGTTTTCGCCCCGATTATCAGCGCCACGAGGGGTGGCATCGGCGGGGCGTTTGCTCCGGGTCGCTCCGACACCCAGCGAGCCTTCGACCAAGCGGCAGCCGCGGTGCTGGCGTTCCTGCTGGTGTTCGGTCTGCTGGGTGGGTGGATTCTCGCCGGACGCATGCTCGCCCCCCTGACTCGCATCACAGACGCCACGCGCACGGCCGCGACCGGGTCACTGTCCCACCGAATCCGGCTGCCGGGGCGCAGCGATGAGTTCCGCGAGCTCGCCGACGCCTTCGACACCATGCTCGCGCAACTGGAGGCGCAGGTCGCCGAACAGCAGAGGTTCGCGGCCAACGCCTCCCACGAACTGCGCACGCCGCTGGCGATCACGCAGACCCTTCTCGATGTCGCCCGCAACGATCCAAACCGCGACAGCGGCGCGCTCGACGAGCGCCTCCGCGCCGTCAACGACCGAGCGATCGACCTTACCGAAGCATTGCTCTTGCTCAGCCGGGCCGACCAACGGTCGTTCGCCCGGGAATACGTCGACTTGTCCCTCATCGCGGAAGAGGCCGCCGAAACGCTCCTCCCCCTCGCGGAGAAGCACGGCATCACCATCGAGACCTCCGGGGACATCACCCCCGCCAGCGGCTCACGCGCTCTACTGCTGCAGCTGACTACGAATCTCCTGCACAACGCCATCGTCCACAACCTCCCCGAACACGGCACCGTGCGGCTCAGCGCCGCCATCGTCCCCGGGTCCGTCACGCTGACGGTCGAGAACACCGGCGAGAAGCTCACTGCGCAGCTGGTCTCGACACTCACCGAACCGTTCCAGCGCGGCACCGGGCGCGTACGCGGTGGCCATACGGGGGTCGGGCTCGGCCTGGCCATCGTCAAGAGCATCGCCCAGGCACACGACGGATCCCTCACCCTCACCCCCCGGGCCGCCGGGGGGCTCTGCGTCACAGTGCGGCTACCCGTCGCGCTACCGCGCGCTCGCCGGCCGCCGACGCGCGGGCCGACATCGCCGCGATCCGCCCGGGATCGGTGAGCACCGCGATCAGGATGGTCTCGATGAGGCCTTAGGTTCCGTCCATCTCGCAGGGGTGGCGCACGATATCCGCCCAATGGTCGGCAACCTTATTAGCCGCCAAGGTAGCCACGCGGTGTCGTGCGTACCGGACAGGCCCTGGATATGACCACGCTCACGTCCTGGTCTTCGGCATTCCACTCGCCATGCCATAACACCTGCCTGCGGTGCGCTGCACATCCGGAATCTGCCGCAAACCACGACCTCTGTGTGTTTACCCGCACGGCGTTACGCGCGACCTGGTACGCCGACAGCAGGTTGCGCGCAGGACTTTTGGACAGGCGCTTAGCGCTCGATGGGTTATGATTTCTCAGACTAGATCCATCGCAGGGGGGCACATATGATGGACGATTTTCGTCGGAAGTTGGACGCGGCGCTGGATCTTGTTGCCGCGCGCCTCGACGCCACGGATGCGGCCAGCGCAATAGAAGCTCTTGACCAGGTTGCCGTCTCAGCACCCAGTGAGGCGGAACGAAAAGCCCTCAAAGAAGCTGTCGGGTCGATGGCCCTTGGCTACTTGCGCGCCAGCGATCCCAGCAAAGCGCTCGTCCTCTATAAGTTCGAGCTAGCGATGGCGCAGCAGGGCGAAGACGAGGTCACCGTAGCCTTGTCGCTGGGGAACGTGGGCCAAGCGCTCGGCATGCTTGGTGAATACGAGCAAGCTTTCAGCATTTTCCGCGAATTGCTGATATACTTCACGGGCCTTGAAATGCTCGATAACGCGAAGTACGCCGCCGAGAATATGCAAAAGGCGATGAAAGGTCTCGGCCGCGATTTCTTGCATCACGTATCGAGTTCGGTTGCCGACTGCTTTCGACGTTCGCTCATAGGCACACTGCCCGTTGATGGTCTTGCCGACCGGCAGGACTTGCGGTTGCGGTTGGTACAAGCCCTGCTTGCGCTCAGCGACGACCATGAGGCGATCGCCGGGTTGGTGGCATCCGCGACTATAGATGAGCTGATGAAAGGCCCGGAAGAAGCCCTTTGTAAGACGATTGGGCAAGTGGCCCGCGCGACGACCGACCCCACGGCCCCAGACCCAATTGGGTTGCACAACGCAGCCAGATACCTGGTGCAAGTCCGCCGGGTTGCGAGGGCCCGAGACGTACTGGGCAAGGCGAGGAGAGACGAGTTCGAACCAGATTACTTGACGGGGACGGGCAGCGGCCAGTTCATTCTCTATTTGCGATCATTCGCCGCAGAACAGGAGATGCCTGCGCTCCGTTTTGACCCTTGGGGGCGAATCAGTCTCGGAGACGCC
>JBEKKP010000150.1:0-4193 GCA_050010655.1 Candidatus Dormibacteria bacterium | reverse complement strand
GTGATGCCTTCGATTCTGCTCATGACGTCCCCAGCGACGCGGCCAGCTCATCCCAGAGGCGGCCGAGAACGCGTATTCCTTTGAAGTACATGTCGAGGGTGAATTTCTCGTTGGGCGCGTGGATCTGGTCGTCGGGCAGGCCCAGGCCGACAAGCACCGCCTGCAACCCCATGACGCGCGCGAATGACTCGACCGGCGGTATCGATCCGCCCTCGCGGGTCAGTGCAGGAACGACGCCGAAGATGCTCTCCATGGCCCGTGATGCGGCGAGCACCGCTGGATGATCGATCGATGTCACCACCGGCCGGCCGCCGCCGTTCGCTGACGCGGTCACGGTGACGCCGACCGGTGCTGCAGCGAGCACGGCGTCGCGCACGAGTGCCGCGATCCGATCGGGGTCCTGATTGGGCACGAGCCGGCAGGTGATCTTGGCGCCGGCGCTGGCCGGGATGATTGTCTTCCCGCCGGGTCCGGAGTATCCGCCCCAGATCCCGTTGAACTCGAGGGTCGGCCGCGCCCAGAGACGCTCGCGGTCGGTCCAACCGGCCTCGCCGACCGTGGCCGGGACATCCCCGGCCTCGGCACGAAACTCGTCGACGTCGAAAGGAACGCTCGCAAAGAGCTCGCGCTCCTCATCGGAGGGTTCGCGCACGTCGTCGTAGAACCCGGGGACCGTCACCTTGCGGGTGGCCGGATCGTGGAGTGACGCAAGGATCTCGGCCAGAGCGGCGATCGGGTTTGCCACGTCACCGCCGAACCGTCCCGAATGCAGGTCCAGCGTGGGTCCGTTGACATGCACCTCGACACCCGCGAGGCCACGCAGCCCCGTGCAGAGTGACGGAACCCCAGGCGCGATGATCGACGTGTCCGATACCACGAGGATGTCGGCGGCGAGCCGCTGCTGCTCGGCCTCGACGATGTCCTCGAAGTGGACCGACCCCGACTCCTCCTCGCCTTCGACGATGAGCTTGAGGTTGAGCGGCAACTCACCACGCACGGCGAGCATCGCCTCCACCGCCTTGAGGTGCATCCACACCTGGCCCTTGTCATCCACGGCGCCGCGCGCATAGAGATTGCCGTCGCGAACCTCGGGATCGAACGGGGACGTCCGCCACTCCTCGAGAGGATCGACCGGCTGCACGTCGTGGTGTCCATAGATGAGCGCGGTGGGCAGCTTGGGATCGACGATGCGCTCGGCGTAGACGGCCGGATGCCCGGCTGTCTCGATGAGTTCCGCGTGATGGAATCCCGCGGTTCGGGCGGCGGCCGCGAGGTACTCCGCATTGCGGCGGACGTCCGCGGCGTGTTCGGGGTCGGCGGAGATGCTCGGGATGCGGAGGAACTCGATGAGCTCGTCCACGTGGCGCTGCTGGTTGGCGGCGCAGTACGCGTCCAGGTCGTTCTCAGGCATGCCGGAAGCCTAGTGTGGCGGCCACTCGGGCTGCATCCGTTGTAGCCTTCCCGAAGCGAACTCTCGTTCCACTCCACGTCTTCCCCAGGAGGTCGCCCGTCATGGCCGTTCGAGTCCTGCCCGCAGGGACCATCGGGATTCCGCTGAACCCCATACCCGCGCCCGAGCCGCCGCCGCTCGAGGTCGAGGATGACGTCCCTACGCTCCACCTTGTGGGCCGGAGCGAGCAACGGCTTGCCCAGGCCCTCTTCGAGACCGAGGCTGTCGACGAGCCATACAGCGCCGACACCGTGCGGGCGTTGCGCCTGCTCGCGATGGACAACCTCGTCGACATCATCCAACTGCGCGAAGTCGTCCAGGAGCGCGATGCCCAGGTCGTGGAGCTGACTGCGGAGCTCGACCAGTGGCGTGGACGCGCACTCGATGAGCGCGCGCTGCGCGCGATGGATCAGCGCGAGGCAACCCGGCGCGAGCGCGATCTCGTCACTGTCCTGCACAGCGAGTTGATCCGCAACGAGGCGCTCGCCGGCGAGCTGTCGTGGCGCCGCAAGCCGTGGTTCAAGCGCATCGGCAAGCAGTGACGCCTGCTACGGCCGGATCTGCTCCTCGCTGACGTCCCAGAGGCGTTTGGCCAGCGCAGGATCCTGCGCCTGTCGGCTCGACACGGCGACGGCGCGGTCCTCGTAGTACCCGCCACTTTGCTTTGATACGTCAGGCGAATCGGCAAGCCACACGAGCGTCTGCGCAGCTTTCCTCGGGCTCCGCACGAAGGGCGCGATCATCATCATCGCGGCGGTCATCAGCGCGCCGTTGTTGCGGTTGAAACCGGTTGCGACAACGCCGGGGTGAAAGCAGTACGTCGTCACGCCCGTACCGTCAAGACGGCGCGCCAGCTCGCGAGTGAACATGATGTTCGCGAGCTTGCTCTCGCCGTATCGCGTGAACCCACGGCCCCTCCACGAGCGCTCCGCGTTGAGGTCATCGAATGGGATGAGCTTGCCCTTGTGCGCATCCGACGCCGTGGTGATGATCCGTGACGGCGCCGACGCCTTGAGGCGGTCGAGCAGGAGGTTTGTCAGCAGAAACGGCGCCAGGTGGTTGAGCGCCCACGTGCGCTCGATCCCGTCGACGGACAGCTCGCGCTGCACGAAGATGGCACCGGCATTGTTGATGAGGACGTCAATACGTGGATACCGCTCGAGCACCTCGGCTGAAAGCGCGCGTATCGATGCCTGCGAGAGAAGGTCGGCGTGCAGCAGATCGACCGTCGATCCACCCTCCCCTTCGATGCTCGCAACGGCCTCGGCGCCGCGAGCGTCGTCGCGCGCGACGATCGCGAGCTTGGCGCCGCGGCGAGCGAGCGCCTGCGCCGCCGCAAGGCCGATCCCCCGTGTGGCGCCTGTGATCAGGACGCGTTTGTCCCGCACTCCCGTCCATTCAGTCATCGCCGGAGAAGCCTAACAGGCTGCCGGGGAGCGGCTCAGGCGTTGCTGGGAAAGGCGAGATCCACGCGGCCGGGCCCCGGTTCCGGCCAGCGCGACGTCACGACCTTCGTGCGTGTGTAGAAGTGCACACCGTCGGGTCCATACATATGTGTATCACCGAACAGCGACGCCTTCCACCCGCCGAAGCTGTAGTACGCAACCGGCACCGGGATCGGCACGTTGACCCCCACCATGCCGACCTGCACCTCGAACTGAAACTTCCGTGCGGCGCCGCCATCGCGTGTGAAGATCGCCACGCCGTTTCCGTACTGGTTGTCATTAACCAGTCGGATCGCCTCGTCGTACGTGTCCACACGCACCACCGAGAGCACCGGTCCGAAAATCTCGTCGTCGTACACGCGCGATCCCGGCTTGACGCCGTCGACGAGTGAGGGTCCCAAAAAGAAGCCGTCACCGTCTGGTGTGTTGCCCCGTCCGTCGACGACCAGGTGCGAGCCTCCGAGCGACTGCGCCTCGAGGTAGGTCGCCACCTTGTCGCGATGCTCGCGCGTGACCAGCGGGCCCATCTCGGACGTCGGATCGTCGCCGGCGCCAACTTTGACGGCGGGGATTCGCGCGGCGATCGCCTCGACGAGGCGGTCACCGATGTTGCCGACCGCAACCACTGTCGAGATCGCCATGCAGCGCTCGCCGGCCGAGCCGTACCCGGCTGACACTGCGGCATCCGCCGCGGCTTCGAGGTCGGCGTCCGGCAGCACCACCATGTGGTTCTTCGCGCCACCGAGCGCCTGAACACGCTTGCCGTTGCGCGTGCCTGTCGACCGGTGTCGAGCCGACGAAGGACAGCGCCGCGACTTCAGGGTGGTCGAGCAACCGGTCCACGGCTTCGCGCGCTCCCTGCACGACGGAGAACACGCCGTCGGGGAGCCCAGCTTCGCGCCACAGATCGGCAAAGAACAGCGAGGGCGACGGGTCCTTCTCGCTCGGTTTGAGGATGAAGGTGTTGCCGCAGGCGATCGCGTTCGCGAACATCCACATCGGGACCATCGCCGGGAAGTTGAACGGCGTGATGCCCGCAACGACGCCAAGCGGCTGACGGATCGAATACACATCCACGCCGCGCGACGGCTGCTCCGAGTAGCCGCCTTTCAGGAGATGTGGGACGCCGCACGCGAACTCGACGTTCTCGATGCCCCGGGCCACCTCGCCCTTCGCGTCGGAGAGCACCTTGCCGTGTTCGGCAGTGATGATCGCCGCGAGGTCGTCGCGATGCTTGTCGAGCAGGTCGCGAAACGCAAACAGGATCGTGGTCCGCTGCGAGAGCGACGCGGCACGCC
>JBEKKP010000149.1:0-3963 GCA_050010655.1 Candidatus Dormibacteria bacterium | reverse complement strand
CAGAGCGCTAGCCTTCCAAGCTGGATGTCGCGAGTTCGAATCTCGTCTCCCGCTCCACCGCTTACTTTCCCTTTGGTGCGTATAGGATTTCACGTCCTGGCTCAACCTGCAAGCGCCAGGTCGGCGCCGTATTCTGTGAAAGAATAACGCTCCTAATCAGGGCAAATAGACACAAAACCGCTCCTGTAGGATGAAGTCATAACCGCAGGCGAATGAGGGGGGTTCCAGTGCCAAGAATCGCCGCCACCCCAACGCGTCCCCCCACCTCCCTGGACGCCCTGGCAAATGACTACCTGGAATCCTGCCGAGAGCGCGGCCTCGCACCAACGACAATCCGCACCGCCTACGCCTACACGCTCGTCAATGTCTTCCTCCCGTGGTGCGCACGCCACGACGTCGCCGTCATCGAGCAGCTCACACAAAAAGTACTCGACCAATTCACCGCTGACCTGCTCGAGACGCCGAGCAAGCGCGGGAAGCAACTGTCGCCGCATACCGTCCACCACTACGTCCGCGTCGTTCGCCAGTTCTTGAAGTGGTGCCGCGTCGAAGATGGAACTGCCGCCGGCAAGCCGCAACTCCCGGAACTCCCCCAGCGCGCTCTCGAGGTACTCAGCCGCGACGACATTGATCGCCTCGAGTTGGCCGCACCGACGGAGCGGGACAAGCTGATCATCCGGCTGCTCGCCGACACCGGCATCCGAGTCGGCGAACTCTGCAGCCTGGAGCCGACCAACATCATTACCGGACCCGACCAGCGCGCGTTCCTCAAGATTCTTGGCGAGGGCCCCCGGAACCGGCTCGTGCCGATTGCTCCCAAGCTCGCGCAACGACTCGAGTCCTATCAGCGCTTCCGGCCAACTGATGCTCGAGGAAACAACATTTTCCTCGCGGCCAGACGTGATGCTTCCGGCGCGTACGCATCTCTAACAACAAGCGGTGTGCTCCAACTTCTTCGGGGTGCGGCGGATCGCGCCGGCCTCACGCGGCGCGTGCATCCGCACCTCCTGCGACACTCGTTCGCGGCGGAGGCGCTACGCCGCGGCATGAATCCCGTGCAGCTCGCCCAGCTCCTCGGTCACAGCGGCCTGCGCATGATCGAGCAGGTCTACGCCCAACTCAGCGCCGACGACGGCTTCGAGGCGGTGATGCGCGTGTTCACGGTCGAGAAATAGCGTTCGCCGGACCTGGATCACGCGCCCCGACGTTGTCCAGGATTTGGCCGTCGGTAGGGCTTTTGATGCGTGGATGCGATCAACTCATGGACATGCTGGTGGCGGTGGGACGCGTACGTACCACGCGTGGAGCAGCATGCTGCAGCGTTGCAGCAAGCCAACGCGCAGGGATTGGCCACGCTACGGCGGTCGGGGTATCTCCGTCTGCGACCGATGGCAACGCTTCGAGAATTTCCTCGCGGATATGGGCGCATGCCCTGATGGCCTCTCGATAGACCGCATCGACAACAACGGCAACTACGAGCCCGGTAACTGCCGCTGGGCGACCCTCGAGCAACAGACGCGGAACCGCCGGCCGAACGGCGGCGAGCTCCACGGGAGTGCGAAGTTGACCGTCGCTGATGTCATCGCCATCCGCAAGCTCGCAGCTGATGGAATGACACACAGGGCCTTGGGATCGATGTTTGGCGTCAGTCACACGAACATCGGGGATATCGTCCGGCGCACGGAATGGCGACGTCTGCTGGTGAAACCGACGCCCGGATCGCTCGTTGTACGCGAGCACGAGGAGGTGGGGCTGTGAGCAATGCGCGCCACGCGGCTCATCTCCATGAACGCGGACCCTCTCAGATGTACGCGGATCGTGCGCTCGGGCTTCATTAGGTGATCTTGCGGCGGTAGACGACCATGGCGAAGGCGTACGCGACGATGAGGATGCCGACGCACCACGCAAGGGCGATCCAGATGTCGCTCCCGACCGGCTGTTGTGTGTACAAGTCGCGGATCGTGTTGACGATGGAAGTTACCGGCTGATTCTCTGCAAAGGCGCGCACGGGGCCGGGCATGGTGGCGGTCGGCACGAACGCCGAACTGACGAGCGGCAGAAAGATGAGTGGATAGGAGAAGGCGCTCGCGCCGTCCACTGACTTTGCGGACAGACCGGGTATCACGGCGAGCCACGTCAGCGCGAGCGTGAACACGATCAGGATGCCGGCGACGGCCAGCCACGCCAGTACCCCCGCCCCCGAGCGGAACCCGATGAGCAGGGCAACGAGCACGACGACGACGAGCGAGATCAGGTTGGCAACGAGCGACGTCAGCACGTGTGCCCACAACACGGACGACCGCGCAATCGGCATTGACTGGAATCGCTCGAAGATGCCGCTCTGCAGATCCAGGAAGAGACGGAACGCGGTGTAAGAGATTCCCGACGCAATCGTGATCAGCAGAATGCCCGGTAGCAGGTAATCAACATACGAATGCGACCCCGTCTTGAGCGCTCCGCCGATCACGTACACAAACAGCAGCATGAAAGCGATCGGCATGATCGTGGTCGTGATGATCGTGTCCACGCTGCGCGTGATGTGGCGGAGCGACCGCCCGGTCAGGTAGGCGGTGTCGGCGAAGAAGTGCTTGCTCATCGTTGTTCCTTACTCGTGCGTGCCGACGCTGCGGTCATTGCCGGCGTCGTTGTCGTCGCTGTGATCCCCGACGATTGCAAGGAAGACATCCTCGAGGGTCGGCTGCTTTTCGACGTACTCGACCTTGGCGGGCGGGAGCAATTGCTTGAGATCCTCCAGCGTGCCGTTGACGACGACACGACCTCCGCGCAGGATCGCAATACGGTCGGCGAGCTGCTCAGCCTCGTCCAGGTAGTGCGTCGTCAGCAACACCGTTGTCCCGTGCTCGGCAAGTTCCTTGACGGCCTGCCACACCTCGATGCGTGCCTCCGGGTCAAGTCCTGTCGTCGGCTCGTCGAGGAAGATGACTGCCGGATTGCCCACGAGGCTCATCGCGATGTCGAGGCGGCGGCGCATGCCACCTGAATAGGTCGACACTCGTCGCGCGCCGGCCTCCGTCAACGAGAAACGATCGAGCAGGGCGTCAGCGAGCGTGCCCGGGTCCTTGAGGTGGCGCAGATGAGCAACAAGGACGAGGTTCTCGCGCCCACTGAGGATTTCATCGACGGCCGCAAACTGTCCGGTGAGGCTGATGGTTTTCCGTACATCGGCAGGCTGCGTGGCGACATCGAAGCCATTGATGCTGGCAGTCCCCGCGTCAGCCTTCAGCAGTGTCGACAGGATTTTCACGACCGTGGTCTTGCCGGCGCCATTCTGTCCGAGTAAGGCGAAAATGCTGCCGCGGACGACGTCGAAGTCGACGCCACGCAACGCCTCCACCTTGTCGTACGACTTTGCCAGGCCCTCCACATGAATGACGTCTTGCGTCGTCATCAGACTGCCCCCTTTTCACCGATGCTCTCGCCGGCGGCGCGTGCAATCGCGTCGTTCAGCCGCTTCTGCTCCTTGAGCCTCCAGTGCCCGTCCGGGTAGTTCCGAACGAACGTCTTGAGGAACTCGACGGGGTCTTCCCCCACGATCTCGCGGATCGGGGTCCCGTTCGCCGCGCTCTGTTCGAACAGGTCGAGGAGGTCCGCGAACATTGCCGCCGCTTCGACGCCGTCGCCCCCTGGTCCGCAGTGCATCAGATACCGCTCGAGTGCTTCAACCGCTATCCGATAGTTCGCGGGCAGCTGGCGCGTGCGTGCCTTGTACTGCCGCCATTGGCGCTTTTCGCCAATCACCTTTGCGATGACCTTGTTCATCTGTCTCCTCCATGGAGCTGTTCCAGTCGTTCCGTGAGGAAGCTCCACGTGCTCCAGAACTCCTCGAGATATTCCTGTCCCTGCGCGTTGAGCGAATAGACCTTGCGTGGGGGGCCTTTGTCGGACGGGATCTTCTCCACGTCGACGAAACCCTTCTGCTCGAACCTGACGAGCAGCGCGTAG
>JBEKKP010000148.1:0-4026 GCA_050010655.1 Candidatus Dormibacteria bacterium | reverse complement strand
GAGATGAGCAGGACCTTCTTGTGCCCGTAGCGGTCACCGAGCAGACCGGCCGGCAGCATCGCCGCAGCGAGTACCAGCAGGTACAGGGATGAGAACCACTGCAGGTCCGATTCCGAGGCGTGGAGCGCCTTTGCCAGTGTCGGCAGCGCGACGCTCAGCACTGTTCCGTCGAGGCCGACGGCCAGGACACCCATGCTCACCGCGGCGAGCGCCCACCACCTGCGTGCTCCCTGTGTCTTCATGATAGTCACCTTTTTCTGAATGTTACCTTCTCATGATGGTAGCACTCATGAACACCGCCCGCATGGTTCTGTGATTCGCGCTTCGCGCGGCGTATCCTCCCGTGCACGCGTCGGAGCGATTGGCAGAGGTGGAACGCATGACAACCAAGTTCTTGCTGACGGAAGACGAGCTGCCGTCGCACTGGTACAACATCCTCGCGGACGTGCCTGAGCCCCTCGGCGCCTTCCTGAGCCCGCAGACGTTGCAGCCGCTCACCCCACCGGATCTCACGCCCATCTTCCCGATGGCGATCATCGGCCAGGAGGTGTCGACCGAGCGCTGGGTCGAGATCCCCGACCGCGTTCGCGACATCTACAAGATGTGGCGGCCAACACCGCTCTATCGCGCCAGCCGGCTGGAGAAGGCACTCGATACGCCGGCGCGAATCTACTACAAGTACGAAGGCACCTCGCCGGCGGGGTCGCACAAGCCCAACACCGCGGTCGCGCAGGCCTACTACAACGCCGAGGAAGGCATCAAGCGGCTCACCACGGAGACCGGGGCGGGCCAGTGGGGCTCCGCGCTCGCGTTCGCGGGCGGCCTCTTCGGCCTCGAGGTGATGGTCTACATGGTCAAGGTCTCGTACCAACAGAAGCCATACCGCCGTGCCCTCATGGAGACGTGGGGCGCGAAGGTCCTCCCCTCCCCGACCGATCAGACGCAATACGGCCGCAGCGTGCTCGCCCAGGACGCCGACTCACCGGGAAGTCTCGGCATCGCGATTTCCGAAGCCGTCGAGGATGCCGCCACGCGGGACGACAGCCACTACTCGCTCGGATCTGTCGTGAACCACGTTCTGCTGCACCAGACGGTGATCGGCCAGGAGGCGCAGAAGCAGATGGAGATGGCCGACGCATACCCCGATGTCGTGATCGGTTGTGTCGGCGGTGGATCGAACTTCGCCGGACTCGCGTATCCATTCCTCGCGGATCGCATCGCCGGCAAGACGAAGACTCGCTTCATCGCCGCTGAGCCCGCCGCGTGCCCGACTCTCACGCGCGGTCTCTATGCGTACGACTTCGGCGACACTGCAGGCATGGGACCGGTCGTGCCGATGTTCACGCTCGGCCACAACTTCATTCCCGACACCATCCACGCGGGCGGCCTTCGCTATCACGGCGATGCGCCGTCACTGTGCCTGCTCGTGAAGAACGGTTTCATCGAGGCGCGCGCGTACAAGCAGAACGAGTGCTTCGCGGAAGCCGTGCGTTTCGCGCGCTCCGAGGGCATTCTTCCCGCGCCCGAGCCGTCGCATGCGCTTCGCGCCGTTGCGCAGGAAGCAGCGGCAGCGCGTGAGGCGGGCGATTCACGCGTGATCCTCTTCAATCTCTCGGGTCACGGGAACTTCGACCTCGGTGCGTATGACGCGTACTTCGCGGGCAAGCTTGAGGACGTGGAACTCCCCCAGGAGAAGCTCGACGCGGCGCTCGCGGAGTTGCCCAAGGTTCCCGTCGCGGCCGGCTGACGTCGCGTCAGGCGTCGAGAGTCGCGCGCACGTGGTCGAGGAGATCGGACGCGACGAACGGTTTCGAGACCAGGTGGATACCGCGCTGCACAACGCCCTGTGAGGTGATCACCGACTCCGGGTAACCGGACATGTACAGCACACGAATCTTCGGCAGCAACTCGGTGACGTGCTCCGCAACTTGCTTGCCGGTCAATCCCGGCATGACCACGTCGGTGAGCAGCAGGTGAATCGTGCCCCGATGCGCGCCGATCAACTCGAGCGCCTCAGCGCCACCGCGCGCGGCGATGACGTGATATCCGTGACGCGTCAGGATGCGGCTCGCGACATCCAGCACCAGGTCCTCATCCTCGACGACGAGAATTGTTTCGCCACCATGGCTCCGGCGGGACGCCGGACGAGGAGCATCCGGCTGGGCGACTGCTGACACCACGCTTGGCAGCAGAATCGTGACGGTGGTCCCTTTGTCGACATCGGACTCGAGGTCCACTACGCCGCCTGCCTGGTTGACGATGCCATACACCGTGGCGAGACCGAGGCCCGAACCCTTCTCTTTTGGCTTCGTGCTGAAGAACGGCTCGAAGGCGCGCTCGATGGTGTCGGGATCCATGCCCGTCCCCGTGTCCGACACACGCAGACGCACGTGCGGACCCGGCTGGAGTCGCGGATCGCGTTCCGCGTACGCCGCGTCGACGATGAAGTTCTCCGTGTCGATGATGAGCGTGCCCCCAGTCGGCATCGCGTCTCGCGCGTTGACCGCGAGGTTGAGCAACACCTGCTCCATCTGACCGCGATCCGCAAGCACGTGCTCGAGGTCGGTGGCGCACCGTGCGATCAATTCCACATGCTCGCCGATCGTCGTGCGCAGGAGGCCGTCCACTTCCCCAACGATTGCGTTGAAGTCGATGATCTCCGGCTTGATGATCTCGCGACGTCCGAATGCGAGGAGTTGATGCGTCAACCGCGCTGCGCGCTCCGCGGCTGAGCCGATCTGACCCACATCGTCGAGCACCGATGACAAGCGCGCCGACTCGTGTGCAGGGCGAAGCGCAATTTCGGCGGTGATCTCCTCGTCCACGAAGCTCACGTAGTTGAGGATCGCCGCGAGCAGATTGTTGAAGTCGTGGGCGACACCACCTGCAAGTTGACCGAGGCTCTCGAGACGCTGCGACTGATGGAGTTGGCGTTCCATGCGGTCGCGCTCGAGCTGCGCTTCCATGCGATCACGTTCGTGTTGCGCCTCGACGCGCTCGGTCACGTCGCGTATGGCCGCGCACACGAGCAGGCCCTCCTCCGTCTCGATGGACGTGAGCGATACCTCGGCAGGGAACTCCGAGCCGTCGGCTCGACGTCCGGGAAGCGGGATCCATGCTTCGACACTTCGCGTGCGCGGATCGCGGAAGCCCGGATTCGGATTTGGGGAATGAATATTGCTGGCAGCTCCCGGAACGAGCAGTTCGACCGGCCTGCCGATGAGCTGATTGCGTTCGTAGCCGAAGAGCGCCTCGGCTTGCGTGTTGACGAGCGCGATGAGCCCATCCGTGTTGACACCGACGATGGCATCCGGAGCGGCTTCGAGCAGGCTGCGAAACTTCGCCTCCGCGCGCTTGCGCTCGGTGATATCGCGGACGGCCGCGAGAACGACCAACTGCCCGTCGAACTCGATCGACGCAAGCGATATCTCAGCGGGGAATTCCGAGCCGTCGCGGCGCCTGCCGGAGAGTTCCATCCCAAGACCCATCGGTCGCGGCTCCGGCTCCTGGAAATACATCGCGCGGAGTTGCGAGTGATCGCCGGCCGACGAGGGGACGAGGATTTCGAGCTGCTGGCCGACCATCTCATCGCGTCCGTACCCGAAGAGGGTCTCAGCCTGCGCGTTCACCATGAGGATGCTGCCGTCGGCGATGACACCGACGATCGCGTCCGGGACCGCTTCGAGAAACGACGCAAAGAGCGCGCCACCGAGCGGCGCCCTGGAAGCCGCGAGAGTCACGCCTCTTGGTGTTCCGAAGTGCCTCGTGGTTCCGGCGCGTCCCTCGGCGCGGTACGGCCTGCGCCGTTTGCCCGTGCGCGCTTTGCCTTCTCCGCCTGATTGGCCGAGATCATCCGGGTCATGAGCTCACCAAAGCCGACGTCCGGCGGAAGCGGATCCTGCCTCGGCGTGGTCTGTCGGCCAGTCATGGCGCGGTGCGCCCTGATTCCATGCCACCACCCTGTGCCTTCCTGGCCAATGCGTCGGGCCGGCGCTGACGTCGGCACAGGCTTCGCTCAGAAGCGTT
>JBEKKP010000147.1:0-4093 GCA_050010655.1 Candidatus Dormibacteria bacterium | reverse complement strand
TGGAGATTTGAGGGGGTCGCGATGCGTGCACGAATGAAGCCTGCGGTGATTGCAGTCTTCCTGGCTTTCCTTAGCTTCGGTAGTCTCGCGTTCGCGGCTCGCCTGGGGGCCGCGACGCTCAACAGTTACCCGGAATATCTCGGGGGTCCTGCGCACACCTCATACGTGCCGACAGCCACCGCGTTCACGACTGCGAACGCCAAGAAGGCACATTCGATCTGGAGTTGGACGCCCAGTGGCGCGCTCAACGCGTCGCCGATCGTCAACGCCGGTGTGATCTATATCGGCTCCGAGAACGGTGATTTCTACGCGCTCAACGCCACCACCGGTGCCGTGAAGTGGACGAAGAAGCTGACTGTCTCCAATTGCAAGAACTTCGGCATTGTCTCCAGCGCTACGGTCGCGAAGGATCCAGTGACCGGCACATTGACGGTCTACATCGGTGCGGCCGATCACTACCTGTACGCGCTCAACGCTTCCAATGGCAACACGATTTGGCGCACGCTGATCGGTGGTACCGGTACCGACTACTACAACTGGTCTTCTCCGACCGTCGTCGACGGATATGTGTATTACGGCGTGGCGACCGCCTGCGACTTCGCCGGCGATGACGGCATGGTCGCGCTCAACCAGCACACTGGAGCAGTGACGGGAACGTATTACACGTCGGGCAGTGCGTCCGTCGAAGGAGCGTCCGTCTACACGTCAGCTGCGGTGGCGCCGGACGGTTCGGTGTTCATCACCACCGGCGACGACAACGGGGCGTCGACGAATGACTCGACAGCGATCGTGAAGCTCAGCAAAGGCACCTTGACGCGGCTGGGCGCCTACATGATTCCAGGCCTCGTCGGATTGAACATGGACTTCAACGCCAGTCCGACGTTGTTCACGATGGGGACAACGCCGATGGTGGGCGCTTGCGACAAGGACGGCACGTTCTATGCCTTGACACAGGCATCACTGGACTCCGATCAGACCTCGACCGCATGGCAGATCCAGCTCGGCATTCCTCCGTCCGGCAACGCGCTCACCTTCTGTGGTGGATCAGCCGATTACGACGGCTCCCATCTGTTCATCGGTGCCGATGCTGCGACAACGACGGCGCCTCCGGGCAGCATGTACGAGCTCACCACGAGCGGCACTGTCGTGTGGGAAACACCGCTCAACGCCGGCCCGGTGATTGGCACGCCGAGCCTCGACGGGAAGGGGGTGATCGCAGTCCCGATCTACAACAGCACGGCGGGCACAGGTGCTGTCTACTTGATGAACGCGGTCACCGGATCGATCCTGAAAACGATCAGCGAAAGCGGGCCGATCTTCGCCCAGCCTGTGTTTGCAGATGGCGAACTTCTGGTCGCCGGACCAGGGCTGCGAGCCTACCTCCCATGAATGCGACTGAACCTCCTCGCGATGTACTTCCTACAACACATCGCTGTGCTCGCACTCGGCCACGAGACCGGAGACAGGGAGATCGTGCCGCAGAATCATCCCAATGGCGGCGCGGGTGAAACGATCGGCACACCGCCGCCACCAACTGAGGTTGGACCGTTATTGGTAACGATCTCGAGGTGAGCGAAGATCGTCGCCACGTCCTCGGTCCACGGAAGATCAGCCTGGTAGCCAGGGTCGGTTGTAGCTGGAGTGACGAACGGATAACCCCAGGCATCCTGGAACTGGCCCGGAACGAACGACCCTGTCGCTGGTTGGTAGCCGGCCACACTGCCGCCAGGACCGACCTCAGTCACGATGCTCTCGACAGGTCGTGTTGAGTCGTTGCCGACATATGCGCCGTAGTCCTGCAGCGCTGTCGCCAGAATCATGCCCGGCTGAGTCTGGAGACCGAGGCTGTTGAGGTTGAGCGACTGAGGCAAGGCGAGTAGTGCGCCCATGAGCAGCTGCGGATTCGTGCCGCCGTATCCACCGGTTGGACCATCGCCGTCGCACTTCGTCGCGGGCCATCGATAACACGTCGACGCAGTACCGGGGTAGAGATTCACGGCGCCATCGAGGTCGATCTGCAACGCGTGGTTGATCACGCCTCCTGGCACCAGTTCATTCAGTCGGAGCGTGCCGCCGAGGGCGGAGAGTCCGCTGCCCCCTTCTCCTCCCAGTTGACCGTCGCCATACAGGTCGCCGTAAACCAGGGGGCGATTAACCACGGCAGCACCCCCTGCGACACAGCGGGCGAACGGTTCACTCTGGATCAACGTGTGCCCGTCGGCCGCGACTCCGACTAGCGGATAGTTCGCCGACGACGAGGGAAGGGTGAAGGTTGCGGCGATTGGAATGCTGCCCAGCGTCATGCCTGAGTCGACGCAACGGTTCCCGGACTGTCCACCAGGGCCGTAGTCCACGGGGGTGAGCGGATCTGTCGGCGTCATGAGGATCACGTGTTCGTCGCTGACCACCTTGGTCCACGGCGTCAGGTTCGCCGGAGCGTACTGTGCGCCTGTGCCGATAGGCATGTTCCATATCGATGTGCTCGTAAACGGCTGCGTAAACGCACTGCGCTGGCTCTGGTTGGGAAGCACGAGGTTTGGGGCGGCCGCAGCACCGGAGATGACCGTGACCGTCTGAGATGCAGAACCGTAGCCGCTGGCAACCGCGCTCACGGTATATGTCCCCGGTGCAATCCCCGCGAAGGTGTAATCGCCGTTCATGTCGGTCGCCGTCGGATTGCTGACGTTGCCGTTGACGTCTGTGTACGTGACGGAAGCATCAAACACCGGTTGGAGTGTCTGGCTGTCGGTGACCGTGCCGCAGAGAGTCGTTGTGGCGATTGCGGTCAGGCTGATCGGCGGCGCCGTTGGCGTGCCGTTGACTCCCACCACCACGGACTCGGGCGCCAGGGAGGTATAGCCGCAGGCGCTGGCGCTGACAGAATAGGTTCCGGGAGAGACGCCCTGGAACGTGTAGGTCCCACTCGCCGTGGTCGTATACGTGCCGCGCGCGACATCACCGACGGTGCCGGTGTACGTCACGGTGACGCCTGGGATTGGTTGCGAGTTTGCGTCGATCACCGTGCCGTTGATGCCGCTGCCCGCGGTGAGCGCCACCATCGTGTTCGCGGCGGTGTTGGCGGTGACTTGCACGGACACCGCGCCGGACGGCGCGTATCCCGGCACGGTGGCCGTGATCGCGTAGGTCCCGGGCGGCACGGCGGTGAAGGTGAAGGTTCCCGCCGTCGCGGTCTTGGTGGTTCCGGTACCGGTTGTTCCGCCTGTCCCCGCATATGTCACGGTGACGCCATTGATCGGCTGCGGCGGCGTCTGCGAGTCCGTGACGGTCCCAAGGATTTCGCTGTTGGCGGTCATCGTGAAGCCGATGTTGGGCGTCGTCGCGCCGACGCCGACCGTGACAGACCGCTTCGTTGGTTGACTGAATCCTGTATCCGTGACACTGACGGTGTACGTTCCAGCAGGCACACCACTCAGCGCATACACCCCGTTGATGCCGGAGGTGGTGGTGCCACTCCCAGGCGTGCTGCCGGTGCCGGCGTAGCTGACGGTGGCACCACTGACGCCTTGAGCAGGCTTCTCTGTGTCAAGCACCGTCCCGCTGATGCCGCTGGCGGCGGTGAGCGTCAAGCTGACAGGGGTTGTGCTGTTGACGGCGACTGGGACCGATTGCGCCGGCGGCGACGCCGTGTATCCAGTCGCCGCAGCGGTGACCGAGTACATCCCCGGCGGCACACCGCTCAGCGTGAACAGCCCCGCGGGCGTCGCCGGGACGCTCCCCGACCCGGCGCTGCCGTCGATCCCCGTATAGGTGACCATCGCGCCGGCCACCGGCTCAGCGGGGGTCTCCGAATCGGTCACCGTTCCGCTGATGCCGCTACTGGCAGTGAGCGTGACGCTAACTGTCGGCATGCCATTGATAGCGACGGTCACCGATTGCGCCGGCGGCGACGCTGTATATCCAATCTCCGCGGCGGCGACCGAGTACGTCCCCGGCGGCACACCGCTCAGCGTGAACAGTCCCGCGGACGTGCTCGGGACGCTCCCCGACCCGGTGCTGCCATCGATCCCCGTGTACGTGACCATCGCGCCGGCGACCGGCTGGGCGGGACTCTCCGAGTCAACAACTGTTCCGC
>JBEKKP010000146.1:0-4476 GCA_050010655.1 Candidatus Dormibacteria bacterium | reverse complement strand
TTCGGCGTGCAGCCGAGGTGCGTGCACACCAGGTACACCGCGTAGATACCGGCGTCATCCAGTACGACGGTGACGCGCTTGTCGGTCTCGGAAAGGACGTTCACCGGAGTGACCGCCTTGCCGCCGACGACACCGCCTGTGAGCTGGTCGAACGTGAAGGCCGTCTTGAACAGCGCAGGGGCGTTGCTTGACGCCTGCGGGAACATGAACTTGAGCACCTCGATGCCGCCGAACAGGCTGGCACCCGCTGCCGCGAAGCCACCCATGATCATCAGGAACTGACGTCGCGTCGCCTCGGGCAAGTTTAGGGTCTCGCGGCCCGCGAGCCGCCTGACCGGATATCGCTGCGAGCCTCATCCCCGGCTATAGGAGTGGGTTGCTTGCTGGAGGGGTGAGGATGTTGGCGAACACGATCGCCGAAATCATGATCACGACGAATGCCACGATGATGGCGAAGCATCCGAAGTCGGTGCGGAGGGCGACGATGAGGCGTTCCATATCTCGTGTTCGGAGCGTCGGATTGTCAGATTGGCGGAAAGGATACGTCACGGCGGGACCCACGCCGCGTGCCGGGTCGACCGCGCCCGCGGCGGCCACCGGAGAGTAGCCTTGGAGGCCTGTGAGCGGATGGCGTGAGGTAGAGATCTACGGCACCTTCATCCGGTTGACGGGCGAGCTCGAGGTCATCGGTGCGGAACGCCTCAGCGACAGCATCAACCGATTCGGTGCATTCCTTCAGGTCAGGAATTCACGTGCCGAGCCGCTCTCCACCAACTACCCGGTGCTCAGCCGGCTCGAGCCCCGCGTGACCATCGCCAAGTCCGGAGTGATCCTCGTCTCCCCGCTTGAGGAGGTCCCCGACGGCAACTCCGCCATGTGGAGAGAGACCGTCCCCTACGCCGCCTCGATCAACACCTCCGCGATCTCGCTCGTCGGCGACGTCCACCTCTCGCCAGGCAACGACCTCCAGGACCACCTCGAGCGCCACCCCGGAGACTTCCTCCCGGTGACCAACCTCTCGGCGCTCTGGATCACCGCTATCACGAACGAGACCCACGCCGTGCAACGCGCCTTCGCACTGCTGAACCCGGCGTCGATTCTGTCCTTCTCTCTTCGGTAGCCCGCGCCTTCGCAGACACGTTCGCCCGGTGGTGGGGGCGCTCCGCAGTCACATCGCCTTGTGGTGCTGGCGCCAGGGGAGGGGCGTCACCGTGCTCAGCCTTGCCCGCTCCCTCGTTCGCGCAAGCAAATTGTCGCACTCGCTCGGGAGCGGTCAAATTCGCTGGGTGCCGCCCCTCCCCTGTCGCCATACATGCTTTGTGCCGTAGTCCTGCGCGCGGAGCTCCGTTTCGCCCACCTCCCCTTTGCTGAATGGCACGCCTCGCTTACTAGTGGGGCTGCGCCGCCTCGGTCCGGCACAGCAAGCCCGCGCTCAGGCCGTGACAAGCCCCTCGCTTTCTTTGGCTAACGAGCGCGGACGTTGACACCCCCGCCGAGGACTACGGCAAATGAGGGTGTAAGGCGGCAGGGGACGGGCGGCGCCCAGCGAATTTGACCGCTCCCGAGCGAGTGCGACAATTTGCTTGCGCGAACGAGGGAGCGGGCAAGCTGAGCAAGGTGCCGCCCGTCCCCTGCCGCCAGCACCACCACGCGATGTGTCGTAGTCCGTAACGAGCCCGGCGTTCAGACCGCCGCGAGTACTTTTTCTCGGATGGCGCGGTTCTGGCGGGAGGCGCCGGCGAAGCCTATTGCCATGCAGACGACGGCGATGAAGGCGAAGCCCATGCTGATGAAGGCGTTGATGCCGCGCTGGCTGACGCCGAATTGACTGAGGGAGTTCAGGACTAGCCAGGTCTTCTCGGCGGGGGCGGCCCAGACGGTGCCGATGAAGGCCATGAGCATCCAGATCACGGCGAAGAAGTGCCAGATGGCCGCCGTGCGGACGACGCCGTGGCGGGGCTTGGAGGTGAAGTAGAAGCCGACCATGGCGATGACGATCAGGACGACGTACGCGTTGAAGAGGACGAAGTCGATGAAGAACGAGATGATCTGTGCGGTCGTCAGGCCACCGAACCCGCTGATCGAAAACGGGAAGGGGTTGGTGACCGCGAGCATGGCCCCGAGCATCTCGATCGGGAAATGTACATCACCGCACCGGTGACGTAACCCCCCGGCCTCGCCTAAGCTTCTGTGCAGATGGCGATCCTGCACGCCCCCACGTCCGCACCCGCTGGAGTCACCCCGGGAACCGCCCGGACAGCCGCCATTCTGGGCATCGCGTCGTACGTGCCGCCCGAGATCATCACCAACGCGCACCTCGAGGCGATGGTCGACACGTCGGATGCGTGGATCCTCGAGCGCACGGGTATCCGCGAGCGCCGCAAGGTCTCCTCGGGGATGACCACGTCGATGATGGCCGCTGAAGCGGGCCGCCGGGCAATGGCTGCTGCGGGGGTGGACAGCGTCGACGCGCTGATCGTGGCCACCGTGTCGCCCGATTCGCCACTCCCCTCCACCGCGTGCCTGGTGCAGCGCCGCATGGGGCTGGGTGGCATTCCCGCGTTCGATATCGCCGCGGCGTGCGCGGGCTTCGTCTATGGAGTTGCCGTGGGCCGCGGGCTCATCGTCTCGTCGGGGATGAGCCGCGTGCTCGTCATCGCCGGCGACGCGCTCACATCCCTCATTGATTACAAGGACCGCTCCACCTGCGTGCTGTTCGGGGATGGGGCGGGCGCCGCCGTGCTCGGCGTGTCCGACTCCGGCGGTATCGAGGGAGTGCAATGGGGTGCCGACGGCGCCGAGGCCGACCTCATCTATTACGGACCCAAGGCCGGCGAGGAGGACAGCGAGAACGGGCTGCGGATGTATGGCAAAGGCACGTTCCGTCTCGGCGTCGAACGCATGGCGGAAGCGGCCAGGTCCGTGTGCGCCGAGGCAGGCTGGGAGCTCGAGGACGTGACGTTGCTCGTCCCCCACCAGGCCAATCTGCGCATCATCGAGGCAGTCGCGAAGCGTCTCAACCTGCCTCTGGATCGCGTCGTCATCAACATCGACCGCTACGGCAACACCAGTGGCGCATCGATCCCGATCGCGCTCACCGAGGCCGCGGAAACCGGCCGGTTGCGCCAGGGTGACCGAGTCGTCTGCATCGCGTTCGGATCGGGCGTTGTGTGGGGTGGCCTCGCTCTTCGATGGACCGCCCCGACTCGGTGACCTCGCGGCGACAGGCGCCGCGAAACAGGCTGCAGGCACCGGGACCCGAACTCCGGCCGACCGCGCCCACCACCGGCACCGTTGCGTGTCCGCGATGCAAGCGCCGCTTCGTCGCGGAGCGGTACGCCGCGGACCTGAACGTGTGCTCGGAATGTGGTCATCATGGTGTCGTCGGCGCGGCGCAACGCATCGAGCAACTCTCCGACCCGGGCACTGCGGAGACGATGTTCATCGAGGTCGGTGACCGTGATCCGCTGTTGTTCGACGACGGCGTTCCGTATCCACAACGTGTGGAGCGGGCTCGCGAGAAAACGGGACTGCACGAGGCGTTTCTCACTGCCACTGCATCGCTTGCGGGCAATCCCGTTGTGCTCGCGTGCATGGACTTCGGGTTTCTCGGCGGATCGCTCGGCAGCGGCGCCGGGGAGATTTTCGCGCGCGCCTGCGAGACCGCAGTCGCGGAGCAGCGCGCGCTGGTCGCGGTGTGCACTTCGGGTGGCGCGCGCATGCAGGAGGGCATCGCGTCGCTCGCGCAGATGGCACGCTGTTCCGCAGCAGTGGCCGAGGTCATTGCGGCGCGCCTTCCCTTCATCAGCATCCTCGGCGACCCGTGTTTTGGTGGTGTCACCGCATCCTTCGCCGTGCAGGCTGACGTGATCATCGCCGAGCCTGGAGCGCGGATCGGTTTCGCCGGCGGCAGAGTCATCGAACAGGCGACGCACGACAAGCTTCCGGACGGTTTCCAGACCGCGGAGTTCCTGCTCGCGCATGGCATGGTGGACGCCGTGGTTGAGCGCGGGCGTTTGCGCGACACGGTCGGCACGCTTATCCGCATCTACTCGGGGCGCGCATGAGCACCACCATCGAGACAACCGAGCGCGAGCGCATCGCCTTTGCCGCCGTTGAACTGGCTCGCCATCCGGAGCGCCCGCGCGCGCTCCAGGTGATCGCTGCGATCACCGGCGGATGGACGGAACTACGCGGCGACCGGCTTTTCGGCGACGATCGCGCGGTGGTCGGCGGGCCGGCGCGCCTCGGCGGCCGTTCGGTCATGGTGATCGGACAGGAAAAGGGCACCGATCCGATGACCCGCGCGCTGCACAACTTCGGGATGCCGCATCCCGAGGGATACCGCAAGGCCGTGCGCCTGATGCGCCAGGCGGAGAAGTTCTCGATGCCGGTGGTCTGTCTCGTCGACACACCCGCCGCACACGCGGGCATCGGCGCCGAGGAGCGCGGTCAGGCGTGGGCAATCGCGGATGC
>JBEKKP010000145.1:0-4313 GCA_050010655.1 Candidatus Dormibacteria bacterium | reverse complement strand
AGCCGGTGAAACCGATCTTGGCCACATCCGGGTGCTGGATCAGACGCTCACCGACGATCCGGCCAGGACCGACCACAACGTTGAAAACGCCTTCCGGGATGCCGGCTTCGAGCGCGATCTCGGCGAGCCGGATGGCCGACATGGGAGTCAGCTCCGCAGGCTTGAGCACCACCGTGTTCCCGCAGGCAAGCGCCGGCCCAACCTTCCAGCTCGCGATGTTCAGTGGGAAGTTCCAGGGGACGATCAGGCCCACAACGCCGAGCGGCTCGCGGAAGGTCACGTCGATGCCGCCGGCCACCGGGATCGTCTGGCCGTAGTGCTTGTCGACCGCGCCCGCGTAGAAATGGAACACCTGGGCCACCATGCCCACCTCGCCGCGCGAGTCCGAGATGGGCTTGCCGACGTTTCTCGTCTCGAGCAGCGCCAGCTCTTCGAGATGCTCCTCGACCAATGTGGCGAGGCGGCGCAGCAGTCGCGCGCGGTCCGACGGCGCAACTGCGCGCCACGCCGGGAACGCGGCCTTGGCAGCGGCCACAGCGCGATCGGTTTCCTCAGCGCCGGCCTGCTCGAGTTCTGCCACGGGTTGTTCCGTGGCGGGGTTCAGGAGCCGAAGTGTCATCCGCGTTCGAAGAAGCGCTCGCGCTCGTAGCAGGTGACCACCTTGTCGAAGAGCGCCTGCTCGGTGCGCGCGTAGTTGAGGTAGTGGTCGACGACGTCATCGCCGAACGCGCTCCGCGCCACCCTGCCACGCTCGAGTTCCGTGATTGCCTCGTTGAGCGTGTGCGGGAACCGCTTGACGTCGGACTCGTACGCATTGCCCGTGAAGACCGGCGGCAATTCCAGTTGCTGCTCGATGCCGTTCAATCCGGCGGCGAGCAAGGCGGCGAAGGCGAGATACGGGTTGGCATCCGCGCCGGGGATGCGGCACTCAACACGGAGCGACTTGCCATGGCCCACGACGCGGAATCCGCACGTACGGTTGTCGTAGCCCCACGCAAGTGTTGTGGGCGCCCAGCTTCCCGCCGCATACCGCTTGTATGAGTTGATGTTGGGCGCGAGGAAGACCGCGAACTCGCCGGCGTTGGCGACGAGGCCCGCCAGGTACTGCTTGAACAGCGGCGACTCACCGGAGAACAACGCTTCATCGCCGCCCCAGAGGCTGGAGTGGATGTGACACGAGCTCCCGATCCAGGTGTGATCCGGCTTCGCCATGAAGGTGACCGACTGGCCCGTCTGCTGCGCCATCTCCTTGATGCCGTTCTTGTAGATGACGTGGTTGTCCGCCATGGTCACGGCATCGCTGTACCGGAAATTCAACTCGTGCTGGCCCGGCCACGCCTCACCCTTCGACGTCTCGACACGCATCCCCGCTGCCTGCATGTTGTTGCGCACCGAGCGGATGAACGGCTCGTCATAGCTGGTGGCGAGGATGTGGTAATCGAGGATGTAGGGAACTGACGGCGTCAGCCCGCGATAGTGCTGGTCGTGCGCCTGCGCGTACGTCTCCTTGAGCAGGAAGAACTCGAGCTCCGAGCCGAACATGGCCTTGTATCCCAGCGCTTTCGCGCGGTCGACCTGCGCCTTGAGCACCTGACGCGGCGACGGACGCACCGGCGTGCCGTCGTTCCATGCGACATCGCAGAGGACGAGCACGGTGCCTTCGAGCCACGGAATGCGCCGCATCGTGTCGAAGTCGGGAACCATCGTGAAATCGCCGTAGCCGCGCTCCCAGCTCGCGATCTCGTACCCGGGGACAGGATCCATCTCCATCTCGAGCGCGAGCAGGTAGTTGCACCCTTCGACCGGGTTCTTGTGCTCCATCTCCTCAACGAAGAAGTGCGCCTCCATACGCTTGCCCATCAAGCGTCCCTGCATGTCGGTGAACGCGACGACGACGGTGTCGACGTCCCCGGCGTCGACCAGTTGGGTGAGCTCGTCAAACGTGAGCATGTGAGTTATTTGCCCTCCTTGGCAGCGTCGGTCGCAACCGCGCCATTGTGGTTGTGCTCGCCCACACGGTCGACGAACCGCTGGAAGAGCGCCATGGCCCACCCCTGCTGGGCGAACAACTCCTCGGGATGACATTGCACCGCAACGATCATGCCGTCGGACGACTCGATGCCCTCGACGACGCCATCGGGGCTGTGCGCGGTCGCGTGCAGTCCCGGCGCCACCTCTTTCACCGACTGGTGGTGGAGGCTGTTGACCATGACGTGGTCACTCGGGGTGACCTTCGCGAGCTCCGATCCGGGCACCACGTCGATGGAATGCGCGAGCAGGTCACGCGGATGGCCGTGGTTGTCGTGCCCGTCGATGTGCTGACGCAGCGATCCGCCGAGCGCCACGTTGATGACCTGCTGGCCGCGGCAGATCCCGAAGACCGGGACTCCCTCATCAACTGCCGCGCGCACGAGCGCGATCTCGGTGAGATCGAGGGGGGCATCCACGTCAGGAGTTTCTTCCTGGCGTGCCTCGCCGTACGCGGGAGGATCCACGTCCCAGCCTCCGGGCACGAGCAGCCCGTCGATGGCATGGATCATCACGAGCGCCTCTTCCGACGCCAGACCGTTCGGCTGCGGATCGAGCGTCACCGGCTCCCCGCCGGCTGCCTCGACCGCGCGGAGGTAGGCCGCGTAGTACGTGGGTCCGCGTAGCGGACTGCAGGTCACACCGATCCTGGGCTTGGACATGTTGAGGATCCTTCGCGTGCTCGCGGCGTCGTTGCCGCGAGCACGCGTGATGAAGCGATTGGTGAGCCTATCAGCCTGCCGAAACAGCGGGCGTCGGCGCGGCGCCCGTGAGGAACGTCGCCTCGATCGATGCCAGCTCTTCGGCGGTTCCCTGAACCCGCGGGCCTTTGAACCAGTTCTTCGCCGACGCGAACCACCAGATGGTGGTCGCACCCAGCACCACGACGAAAGCGACGATCGTGTAGTTGAAGTTGGTGCCCGTGATCGGGAACGCCGTCGGCAGGATGAACAGGATGCTGATGATCACGATCCAGGCGACCGCGATGATGCCGATCGGGCGACTCCACTTTCCGAGGCTCCACGGACCCGGCACGAATTCCGACCCCGCGCGGAGGCGGAGGAGGATCGGGATCCCGTACGCGATGTAGAGACCGATGACCGCGATCGAGATGACCGCCGCGTAGGCGTACGCATTGAAGACGTAGGGGAGGAACAGGATGAACGCGCCGACCACCGCGAGCCAGATCGAGTTGGTTGGGGTGCGGGTTCGCTTGTTGATCTTGCTCCAGAGCCGGTGCCCGGGGACCGCACCGTCACGCGAGAAGGCGTAGATCATTCGCGAGTTCGCGGTGACCGACGACATGCCGCAGTAGAACTGTGCGCCGATGGCGATGAGGAGCAGAAACTGTCCAAGGCCCTTGCCGGCCGCGTCGATGAAGATCTGGGCAGCAGGCACGACGGCAGTTGATTCGGTCGCGTAGTTCTGGATTGCGGACGTGACCCCGATCAGCAGGATCCATCCCGCCACCAGCGAGACGACGATGGAGAGGACGATCCCGCGCGGACCGGCCGTGGCCGCGTTCTTGGTTTCCTCCGTCATGTGCGCCGAGGCGTCGTACCCGGTGAACGTGTACTGCGCGAGCAGGAGTCCGATGAGGAACACGTAGATGACGCTGCCCGGGAACGAGGCGCCCGTTCCGTTGTTGAAGGTCGTGAAGATGTACGCAACCGACTGGTGATGGGCGGGAACGATGAGCAGGACGGCGACGATCACGACGACGCCGGTGATGTGCCACCACACCGAGATGTCGTTGAGCAGCGCCACGAGGCGCACGCCGAACGTGTTCAGGAGTCCGTGGAGGAAGAGCGCGACCGCGTACACCCCGAGGATCGGCCACGGGGTGAGCGGGTACCCGAACCAGTTGTTCATGAACGCCGACGCGAACAGCGCGAGGCCGCCGTCGATGCCGGCGGTGACCGCAACCTGACCGACCAGGTTGAACCAGCCCGTGAACCAGCTCCACGCCGGTCCATTCTTGCCGCCGAGCTTTGCCGACCAGTAGTAAAGACCACCTGCGGTGGGGTAGCTCGAGCAGACCTCGGCCATTGCGAGGCCGACGATGATGACCATGACGCCGACGACCGGCCAGCCGATGTTCATGTCGATCGGGCCGCCGTTGAACATGGCGACGCCATATGCGGTCAGACAGCCGGACAGGATCGAGATGATCGTGAACGACACAGCGAAGTTGGAGAAGCCCCCCATCCGCCGGAGCAGTTCCTGAGCGTACCCCAGCTTGTGGAGGGTTTCGGTATCGCTGTCAATAGCCTGGACGGTCATCA
>JBEKKP010000144.1:0-4322 GCA_050010655.1 Candidatus Dormibacteria bacterium | reverse complement strand
CCCGAGGACGGCGTCGAGCGCTTCGAGGATCGGACGCACGTGCGCGTCGAGACACGCAAGCAACTCGGTGGAGGTGATCGTGAGGCTCACCTCGCCCGACTCCCCACTGCCGGTCACCTCGAGGGTGCGCTCCTCGTGCGGCCCGACCCGGGCCAGCGAGGCGATCACCTCCTCGATGGTCGCAGCGTCGAGCGTCACGCCGTGCGCAGTCCGGATGTGGTCCTCGACACATGCGTGCAGGCGCATGCCGCCGTGGCCGGGCAGGCTGCGGCCGCTCACCGTTCCCTCGAGCGCCATGACAGCGACGTCGGTCTTGCCGGCGCCGATATCGACGACGAGATGCCCGTTCGGCCCGCTCAGGCGGATCCCGGCGCCCATCGCCGCGGCGAGTGGCGCGTCGAGCAGGTACGCGGTTCGAGCGCCGGCGAGAGCAGCCGCCTCCAGCAGCGAGCGCCGTTGCCCGCCGGACAGGCTCGCCATCACGGCGATCACCACGTCCGGCTTGAAGATCCGCTGGCGCCCGGCGGCGCGAATCATCGCGTGGTTGACGAGCCATCGGGCCGACGAGGCGTCGACGATCTCGCCGCCGGCAATCGGCCGGCGCAACTGGAACTCGGCGTCGTCGGCCGCCGTCGTGAATGCCGCCTCGCCGAAGACCGCAGCCTGCATGCTGCCGTCGCGAATCGCGACCGCAGTGGGT
This sequence comes from Candidatus Dormibacteria bacterium, assembly GCA_050010655.1. Classification (GTDB taxonomy): domain Bacteria; phylum Chloroflexota; class Dormibacteria; order Aeolococcales; family Aeolococcaceae; genus Palsa-851. The sequence goes on along the minus strand of JBEKKP010000144.1, from coordinate 3,622 downwards.
TCGCTGGCGATCATGCCCTCGCCCTTGACGATGATTCTCGTCGTCGTCGTGCCGAGGTCGATGCCGACCTTCTTGCCCAGCACTGGTCCGAGGGTCCTCAGTCGCCGACCACGCCGGTGAGGTCGCGCACCTCGGACCCGGGCTCGTCGGTGGTGACACGCTCGATATCGGCACCGAGCCCTGCGAGTTTGGTCTCGAGGTCGTCGTAGCCGCGCTCGAGGTGAAAGACCTTGTCCAGCTCTGTGGTGCCTTCTGCGCAGAGTCCGGCGATCACCAGGGCCGCACCGCTGCGGATATCGGGAATGCTCATTCGCGTTCCGTGGAGTCGCGACGGTCCGTTGATCACCGCACTCCGCCCGTCGATCGCGATTCGCGCGCCCATCTGCTGCAGGAATTCGACGTGGCGAAAACGGTTCTCGTACAAGGCTTCACTGATGACGCTCGGCCCTGTCGCCTGGGTCATCAATGCGCAGAACTGCGGCTGCATGTCGGTGGCGAACCCCGGATGCGGCCACGTGGTCATGTCGACACCGCGGAGGTGATCGCACGTGACGCGCACGTGGCTGGCGCCCTCGACGATGTCGCATCCTGCCGAGCGCAACTTGCTGAAGAGCCAGCGCAGGTCGCTCGGTCGCATCTGCTCGACCACCACATCGCCGTACGTCGCTGCGGCCGCGATCATGTACGTGCCGGCCTCGATGTAGTCGGCGGTGATGTTGTGGGTCGTCCCGTGCAGCAGCCCGCCGCTGCCCTCGATGACGATCAACTCGGTGCCGACACCGGTGATGTGCGCACCCATGCCGATCAGGCATCGGGCCAGGTCGTACACATGCGGCTCGCGCGCCGCATTGCTGATGACGGTGATGCCCTCGGCGAGCACGGCCGCCATCATCAGGTTCTCCGTGCCGGTGACAGTCGGCATGTCGAGCGCAATGCGCGCGCCATGCAGGCGGCGCGCACGGGCGACGTATCCGCCTTCCTGTTCCTCGACCTCAGCCCCCATGAGACGAAGGCCCTCGAGATGCTGCTCCACACGGCGCATGCCGATGTCATCGCCTCCGGGCTTGGCGATGCTCGCCTCCCCCGCTCGTGCCACCAGCGCGCCGAGCAGCAGGAACGATCCGCGCATGCGCCGGCTCAGGCCCGCATCCACCTCGGTGGTTCGCAGCGACGCCGCATGCAGCCGCCAGGTGTTCGTATCGGGATGCGTGACCGCGACCCCGACGTGCTCGAGCATCCGCGCCATCGTGGAGATGTCCTCGATGTCGGGCACGTTGCCGAGCTCGACCTCCTGGTCCGTGAGCAGCGCAGCAGCCATCACGGGCAGCGACGCGTTCTTGCTGCCCGAAATCGCGACACTCCCCTCGAGCCGTCGCCCGCCACGGATGCGCAGGAGTTCCATCTCCGCCTACCGTACTCGACGGCGCGTGCTGACCGGGTAGATTAGGGGCGGCGTCCACACGGACCACCGACACGCATCGGGAGACACCATGGCAACCGCAACGCTTCCCACGACCGAGACCGTCGAACAGCTCCTCGGCGACGACGCAGCCTCGCTCCTCGAGCACGTGTGCGAGACCGTGCCCCGGTCGGCGCTGCACCTCCCCGGGCCGGATTTCATCGATCGGATCTGGGCCGGCACGGATCGTTCCACCCCGGTGCTGCGCAACCTCTCCTCGATCTACCAGCACGGCCGGCTCGGCGGCACGGGCTACGTGTCGATCCTCCCCGTGGACCAGGGCATCGAGCACTCCGCAGGTGCGTCATTCGCGCCCAATCCCGAATATTTCGACCCCGGCAAGCTCGTCGAGCTCGCGGTGGAGGGTGGCTGCAACGCGTTCGCGTCCACCTTCGGCGTCCTCGCCGCGATCTCGCGGCACTGGGCGCACCGCATCCCGTTCATCGTCAAGATCAATCACAACGAGCTGCTCACCTATCCGAACGGCGCCGACCAGATCATGTTCGGCACGGTTCGCGATGCGTGGAACATCGGCGCCGTCGCGGTTGGCGCCACCATCTACTTTGGGTCGGACGGTGCCGACCGGCAGATTCAAGAAGTGTCGCGCGCGTTCGCCGAGGCCCACGAGCTCGGCATGGCGACGATCCTCTGGTGCTATCTCCGCAACCCGGCCTTCAAGAAGGACGGGGTCGACTACTCGCTTGCCGCCGACCTGACCGGCCAGGCAAACCATCTCGGCGTCACCATCCAGGCGGACATCATCAAGCAGAAGCTGCCCACCACCAATGGCGGGTACACGGCGCTCAAATTCGGCAAGACCAGCGATCTCGTGTACTCGAAGCTCACGTCCGATCACCCCATCGATCTCTGCCGGTATCAGGTGCTCAACTGCTACTCGGGGCGCGTCGGCCTGATCAACTCCGGCGGCGAGTCGATCGGCGCGGGTGACCTCGCCGCCGCGGTGACCACCGCGGTGATCAACAAGCGCGCAGGCGGGACCGGATTGATCAGCGGGCGGAAGGCATTTCAGCGCCCGATGCATGAGGGGATCCACCTGCTCAACGCGATCCAGGACGTCTATCTCAACGAACAGATCACCGTCGCGTAGAGACGCGGCATGGACCTGTACGAGGAGATTCCCCGCAACGGCGACGAGCGATCCACGCTGCTCGCGTTTCTCGTGTGGCAGCGCGCCACGCTCGCGCGCAAATGCGAGGACCTCGAACCCATCGACCTGAAGATCCAGTCAGCACCGCCGTCGACTCTCTCTCTGCTCGGGCTCGTGCGTCACATGGCCGATGTCGAGCTCGGCTGGTTCCGCCGCACGCTCGCCGGCGAGGAGGTCGCCGATCATTTCTCGTCGCCCGAGGATCGCGACGGCGACTTCGACAATGTCGCTGACGCCGATGTCGACGAGGCATTCGCCACGTGGTACGACGAGTGCAACCGCGCCGACGAGATCATCTCCCGCCGCGCGCTGGACGCGACCGGGCGTCAGCGCTCAGGCCGCGAGGTCTCGATGCGCTGGATTCTCAACCACATGATCGAGGAGTACTCGCGGCACAACGGCCACGCGGACCTGATCCGCGAGCGGATCGACGGGGCGACTGACAAGGACGACTGACCACGCGCGATTCGTCGCTCCCTGTGAGCGCGGTCGCTGTGCGGCCGGTGGTGGGATGGATTGCACTGCGAGCACGGCAACTCGCGTCATGACAGCACCCCCAGGATCTGCCAGCCAGAGGCCACTGGATTCATTTCGATGACCGGCTTTCCACCCAGGGTGTACACCCAGGTATCGCCATTGGTGTTGGCCGCGAAGATGTCTGCGTTCCCAAACCAACTTTCGAAGTACAGGTTCAAGTCGTAATGACTCTGGTTGGCAACGGTGACCATTTCGATGGACGTCGTGGGGATGTTGCCGCCGCCGCACGGATTGAAACTTTGGCGAAAGATGGCAACGTGGGTTCCGTCGGGACTGACGTTGGCGAATGCCACCACTGATTTGCTTTCTGAGTAACTCACCCCGTTGATGAGCACGGTGTGGGGAGCGTCGACCGGTGTAGCGACAGTCACACCGCTGCTGGCATCCTGGTATTCGTTCGGGACGCTGAAGAGTTCAGTGAGCGTGTCAGTGCTTGGGTTGATTGCAAACCAGGCGGT
>JBEKKP010000143.1:0-4469 GCA_050010655.1 Candidatus Dormibacteria bacterium | reverse complement strand
GTGAACGACACAGCGAAGTTGGAGAAGCCCCCCATCCGCCGAAGCAGCTCCTGAGCGTACCCCAGCTTGTGGAGGGTTTCGGTATCGCTGTCGATAGCCTGGACGGTCATCAGCTCATCTCCCCATGGCGGTCCGTAGCGGTGGGCCGCACAGTAGCAGCGGCTCTGTACCAGCGTCAACGGATTTATCGCACGAAGCCAAACGGGTCAAAACTGTAAGAATCGTTTCAATGCCGGAGTTCCTCGTCGGAGAGCTGGTTCGCCAGCGGATGGGCGCGCTGAGCGCGTCGGAACGGCGGCTCGCGCAGGTGCTCCTCGCCTTCTATCCGGTTGCGGGGCTCGAGAGCCTCACGCGCTTCGCCGAACGTGCCGGGGTGAGTCCCGCGACCGTGACGCGTTTCATCACCAAGCTCGGACTGCGTGGCTACCCGGAGTTTCAGGAATCGCTGCGGCAGGAGCTGCAGGAGCGCTTGAGCTCGCCACTGACCCGGTACGAGCTGACACGGCCGGGGGATCCGGGCGAATCGATGCTCCGCGAGGCGTTCGCCACCTATGAGCACAGTCTTCGCGCGAGCCTCGACATGGTGTCGGAGCACGACTTCGATGCCGTGGTCGATCTGCTCGCCGACCCACGCCGCCGGGTCCTCTCGCTCGGCGGTCGGGTGAGCACATTCCTTGCTCGGTATCTCGCGAGCCAGCTGCACCTCATCCGTCCCGGTGTTGAGCTGCTCGACCCGGAGCGGAGCAATCCCGCCGACCACCTGGTCGATCTCGGACGACGCGACGTGCTCGTCGTCTTCGACTACCGCCGCTATCAGAGCGACACCATCAACAGCGCCCGCGTCGCAGCGGGGCGGGGGAGCACGGTCGTGCTGGTGACCGATCCCTGGTTGTCGCCCGCCGCGGCGTCCGCGCGCTTCGTGCTCGTCACGGGTGTGCAGACAACGGTGATGCCGTTCGACTCGCTCGTCTCGGCGGTCGCGTTGACCGAGGCGCTCATTGCAGGCGTGCTAGCGCGTCTCGGCGAGGTGGCCCACGCACGGATGCGGCGAATGGATGAGTTGCGCGGCGGAGTCGTCTACGGCGACGGTCCATAAGGTTCGCTACAGTCGCTCGATGACCGAGCGGTTGCGGACTTCGCGCTGACGTGATCAGCGAACGGCTCGAGCTCGCCGACTGGCGCCGTCAGGTGAGCGACCTGTACGGCGCGATCCGCGTCGAATCAGACCCGGTCGCGGCATGGACGCACTGGCGCGACGTGCGCGACCACCTGTTCCGATCACATCCGCAGAGCCCGGTTCCCGCTGCCGATCGCGGTGCTGCCACGACACCGCTGTACTACGACTACGACCCCGCGCTGCGCACCGTCGCCGAGGTCGAAGACGCAGACGGCGCACCGTTCGAGCTGCCGGGTTCCACATCAGGCCACGTCACCGCCGAGCGCGCGGGGACCGCGCATTGCACGCTCCTGGGTGAGCGTCTTTCACTGTCGATGTTCTGGCTGCTCGATTACTCGGGAGGATTCTTTCTCTCCTTTCGCGACACCACGTGCGGGACCGAGACATATGGCGCCGGCCGGTACCTGCTCGACACAGCGAAGGGAGCGGATCTCGGTGTTGACGATGACGGGCGTCTGATCCTCGACTTCAACTTCTCGTATCAGCCGTCGTGCAGCTACGACCCGCAATGGAGTTGCCCGCTGCCGCCGCGCGAGAACTGGCTGACCATCGCGATCCGCGGCGGGGAGCGCTTCCGCGGCTGATCAGAAGAGCGAGGGGATCACCGCTTCAATAACATGCGGGCCGGGCTCGGCGAATGCGCGCTCGAGGTCGGCCGCAAACGCTTCGGCGCTGTCCGGGCGCGTTGCCGGAACGCCGAACCCGCGCGCCAGCGCGACGAAGTCAATGTCGGGCGGCGAGATGTCGAGCATCTCGAGGGCTCGCTGTCCCGACGCGACGGCACCAACCCGCGCGAGTTCCATGCGGAGAATCGCGTAGCGGCGATTGCTGAAGATGACGGTGGTGACGTCGAGTTGCTCGCGCGCCATCGTCCACAGCGCCTGGAGCGTGTACAGCGCGGACCCGTCTGCTTCGAGCGCCAGAACGGGGCGGTCAGGGCACGCGATGGCGGCGCCGAGCGCGACCGGAAGTCCCTGGCCGATCGACCCACCGGTGAGGCTCAGCCAGTCGTGCCGCGGAGCGCTGCCGCTGTATCCGAGGAGGAACGTCCCGCTTGTGTTGGCTTCGTCGGAGACAATGGCGCCTTCGGGGAGCAGCGCACCGATGGCACGGGCGATCGACTCGGCGCCGAGATCGCCTGTTGGCAGTTCCGGTCTCGGCATATGGCTCATCGAAGATTCGGTCTCGGCGCCGAGTTCGGCGGCGAGTGCTTCGAGCGCCGCCACTGCATCATCGCCGCCGCCCGCCAGAACGGTCACCTCGCACCCTTCGGGAACGAGGTCACTCGGCTTTCCCGGATATGCAAAGAACGAGACTGGCGACGTCGTGTCGACAAGGATGAGGTGACGGAGCCCGTCGAGCTGTCCCGCCGCCATCTCCGCGAGATACGCAAGACGCTGGATCACTGGAATACCCGCGCCGCGCTCGGCTCGCGCCGAGAACGTCTCCGCCAGCACGTCGGCTCCGGTTGCGCCGCCGATCCGCGCCGCGGCCTGGATGCCCGGAGCGCGAAGCGAGCTGCCACCAAGCAGCAGCGCACTGTTCTCGCCCGATCGCAGCGTTGCCGCGACCGATGCGACACGGGCGTCGGGCACCCTTGTCCGGGGCGTTCGTGCCACTGGTGGCGCTAACACGCCACCTTCGGACCACGAGACATCGGCGGGAAGGATGAGCGTTGCGATCCGTCCGGGAGGACCATACGCGGCCGCGACTGCGGCGGCGGCATCGGCCCCCGCATCCTCTGGACGCGCGCTCCGCCGGATCCACGTCGAGACGTTGCGAGCCACGGTGTCGATGTCGGACTGGAGCGGCGCGTCATACGGCACGTGGTACGACGCATGGTCGCCCACGATCGCCACCACCGGAGCGTGGCTGCGCCGCGCGTTGTGGAGATTGGCGAGTCCGTTGCCGAGGCCCGGCCCGAGATGCAGCAGGACGGCAGCCGGCGAGTCACGCATGCGCCCGAACCCGTCGGCGGCGCCAGTCGCCGCTCCTTCAAAGAGGGCGAGCACGCCACGCATCTCCGGAACCGCATCGAGAGTGGCGACGAAGTGCATCTCCGACGTGCCGGGATTGGCGAACACCACGTCGACACCGGACGCAACGAGGCTGCGAACCAGCGCCTCGCCGCCGATCATCGCGCGCCCGCCGGGATCGCCGCCGCAGCCGGGTCGAGCATCGCCCCTGGATTGAGGATGCCGTCTGGATCGAACGCCGTCTTGATCCGGGCCATGAGCGCGAGCTTTGCCGGGTTCTCGAGCGCCAGAAAATGGCTGCGCTTGTCGGTGCCGATGCCATGCTCGCCCGAGACAGCGCCACCGAGGGCTGCCCCCGCGGTGAAGACGCTGCGCAGCACCGCATCGAGGCGCTCCGGGTCCGACTGGAACACCGAGAGATGGACGTTGCCGTCGCCGGCGTGTCCGCACCCGATGATCATCGAGCCACTTTCCTGCGCAATCACCGAAACGTCCGCGAGGAACGCTGGAATCTGCGCGCGCGGCACCACGGTGTCGATGATCTCGTTGGCGCCGGCCGCCTTGGCGGCGAAGAACGCGCGCTCGCGCGCTTCGATCAGTTCCGCGGCTGCGCGGGGCGGGAGCACGTACACGTCGAGCGCGCCGAGTGTGGTGATCAGATCGCCAAGTTGCTCGATGTCCTCGTCGAGGCGGCCCTCGTCGCGCGACTCCAGCACCACGACGAGGTACGCGAGCGCCGCGTCCTTGACTGCCGCGCCAATCCCGAGTTCAAGCCCGCGAGCGGCAGTTATGGCCGTCATCGACATCATGTCGATGTACTCGAGGATCATCGGGGCGACACCGCTCTGGACAATGCGCGGCACCGCGGCCGCAACCTCGGCAACGGTGCGGAACGGCGCGAGCACGGTGGCTGCGTGCGCCAGCCGCGGATAGAGACGCAGGATGGCCTCGGTCACCACAGCCAACGTGCCCTCGGAGCCAACGATGAGCTGCGTCAGGTCGTACCCGGATGTCGATTTCACGAACTTCCCACCCGTCCGGATGATCTCGCCGGTGCCGAGGACGGCCTCGAGGCCCAGGACTTGGTGGCGCGTGACCCCGTACTTCACCGCGCGCATCCCGCCCGCGTTGGTTGCAACCGTGCCCCCGAGACTCGCGCTGCGCTCGCCGGGGTTCACCGGATAGACCAGTCCCTGCGCCGCCGCGGCCGCATCGAGCTCGAGCAGGCTCACGCCGGGTTGAACGATTGCGGTCTGATTGGCGACGTCGATTTCAAGAATCGCGCTCATCTCTCGAAACGCGATGAGGATGCCGCC
>JBEKKP010000142.1:0-4526 GCA_050010655.1 Candidatus Dormibacteria bacterium | reverse complement strand
GCCCAGCCCGCCGATTTCCCCGAGTTCACCGAGACCGCCGAGGCCACCGAGCGGCCCCTCGTTGCGGTCGTGCTCCTGGGTCCGGTCCTGCTCCGCCTCGAGCGCGAGGACGCTGCAGAGGAGCAGCAAGTCGTTCTGCCCCGCGACGATGTCGACGCCGTAGGAGTCGGCGAGGCTGATCCACGCCTTGGAAATGGTGGCGATCGTCTGGCCGTTCTCGGTGATCGTGAAGTCGTGTCCCGCGAAGTTGCCGCCGATCTCCAACTCCGCTCCGCCGCTGACCGAGAGATTCCACTTGGGGTGAAACGGACCCGTGAATCGCTGGTGGACCTCCGCGGTGACGCCACCCGCGAGCGTGATCTCGTACGTCGCGCGCAGTGCGACGAGCTTGCGGCTCACACGCCCCACCTCGGTGCCGGCGAGGTCGTTGACGAGCATCAGCCCATGCAGGCTGAGTACCTTGCCGTCGACCTGCAGCGCAGGCTGGCCTGCCTCGTTGAGGATGTCGTTGTCCTCGCCGAGGCGAAAGATCTTCTCGCGAACCTGGTAGCGCATTGGCTTGCCTCCAGTGGGGATCTCCCTCCCCGACTGCGTGGGCTCGAAGTCTATCCGAGGAACGTGGTCGTCCTCGTCAGCTGCCGTCGGGATAGCCGCCGCGGTGCAACACCATCGGAAAGTGAGGGAGCGTCTCGACCTTGGGCACTGACGCCCGCCACCCCTCCGGAAACGGTGGGATGCCGTGCAACAGTCGCGACCCGCGCGAATCGCCGCCGATGGTTTCGAGCGATATCCGCAGCGCGCTGGTCACGCCGGCGCCGTACCGCGACACGTACGCCTCTTCGACCTTGCGCAACACGCGAGCGTGCGCTTCCTGCGATGCGAGTCCTCTTGCCGTCAAGCGCGCGGCCCTGCCCACCATTGCATGCGGATTCGGCTCAAGCACGGCGAGGCCGCGTTTCACGACGACACCGGTGGCCATCCTGATCGCCTCTTTCGATACCCCGGTCAGGCGCGGAAGGTCCTTGACTGGCGTGGGGGCCTCCCCGAGGACGCGAAGCAGGTCGGCGTGAATCGCCAGCGAGACCTTCGACCGTTCCTCGAAGTCGATCGCCAGCATCAGCAACGCACGCGACAACAGGGAAGGCAGCGCGAGCATCTCGACGTCGTCAGGCCCGTGGGAGCGAGGCGAGAATTTCGGCTGTGTCGTCCAGAGCCCGGAATGAGCGATCGGCAAACAGTCCGGCAGGTCGAAATCAGCCTGGCTCACCAGCGTGCGCAGTGCAACCTGCAACGCCTGCATCTGTTCGGTTCCCCAGCGCCTTTCCCACCGGGTATCGACCTCACGCGCGAGGGGACGCAACACTTGCTGCGAGAGATGTCCCTTTCGTGTGGTGCGCACGAACAGCTTGTCATCGGGCGGGGTGCCGCGCTTGCTATCAGGGCCGGCTTCCAGATCGATATATCGCCATCGGTGCATGCCCGCCACGTTGGTTCGAGTGCGCGCCCGGCGCACCATTTCGGTCACCGCGATCGGTGTCTCGCCGACATGCCGCAAACAGTTGAACCACATCACCATTGACACCAGCCACGGACCGCCGCCACCGGTCTGACCGAGCAACGTGGTGCGATGCGGCGTCTGCCGCTCGAACTCGTTGTCGAATTCGATCGTGTAAGCGACGAGGGCCTGGGAGAGCAGCGTCGTCAGCGGGAGCATCTCTTCCACGACTCAGCGCCAGAGAACGGTCAGAGCACTCGTGTCGGCAGCGGCGTCTCGACCGCGCTGTCGCCGTCGCGCCGGATCTCGTACGCCAGAGCGCCTGGTGTCTCGGTGAACGCTTCATACAGCTCGGTGCCGTGGTAGATGAGCCCCGCGCCGTTGTCGGTCGCATAAGACAGCGGCAAGGTACCGTCGGCGACAAGCCGGTGTATCAGCGGTCGCCGCTCCTCCTCCGCGTCGTGGTGTGGACTGTTGCCGTACGGCAGGAACCCCAGCGCGTCGGTGACCGGACGCAGATGAGGACCAAATGAGTCGGTGGTACCACCGACATGCCAGCACAACGAACCTGCCGAGACGCCCATGAGGACGACGCCGGACTGCCATACCCTGCGCAGGATCACGTCGAGGCCGTGGAGGCGCCAGAGTGCAAGCAGGTTGGCGGTGCTCCCGCCGCTCACCCAGATGACGTCCTGGCGCAAGAGGTGTGCCTCGACGTCGTCGAAGTTGGGCATGGGGAAGAGATCGAGGTGCGATACCACCATGTCGAGCTTCGAGAACGCGTGGTGCAAGGCGGTCAACCACGTCGGGTTGTCGGCGGCCGCGGTTCCGATGATGCAGAGACGCGGATGTGCGCCTGCGCCGGCGAGCTCGGCGGCCATGGAGTACGACGGGCCGGGTTTCAGATTCCACATGTCCCCGCCGTCAGGGTGGAATCCGATGCTCGTGGCGATGATGGTGGGCAGGGAAGCAGTCATTCGACGATTGTGCCGGGGAAGGCGGACCATGGGCGGTGTGAGCGAAAGCGCGGCGTTGCCGATCGGTCCGACTCGCATATGAAGCCATCGGCTCTGCTCATCGGCGTGGTGGCGGTGGCCGCGGTTGCCGGTGTGGCCATCTCCACCGCGCAGCGGCCGCCCGCACCGAAGCCGCCTCCGACGCCAACGCCATCCGCAGTGCCCACGCCGATTCCCGCGGGACCCGTGTCCGGCAGTGGTTTCAGCGTCGCCGACGACCCGTCGAGCGGGCAGGTCGTGCTGTTCGGAGGCGTCGACAACTACGCCAACACGTGGCTCTGGGCTGGCGGCCGATGGACTCTCGCGAACCCGTCGCTGAGCCCTCCCGGACGTATCGACGCGGCCGAGGCGTACGACCCGAGCACGCAACAGGTGCTGCTTTTCGGCGGCCGGCACAACCCCCTCGGCAGCGGCCCGCTCCTCAACGACACCTGGGCGTGGAACGGCGCCAGCTGGATCGAGGTCGACAACGGTGCGGCCGGTCCCACGCCGGGCGAGGGAGCGTCGATGGCGTGGGACCCGGCGCTGCGCGAGATGGTGCTGGTCACCTCCGCAGGCAACGCGTCAGGAGGCGATGCGACCTGGGTCTGGTTCGGCGCGCACTGGCAGAATCAGCCACACGGCGCCGTGGCCCCCAACGCGTTCGATCTCCCGATGGCGTACGACCCGGTCACCAGGTCGCTGATCGCGGAGGGATGCTGCTCCACGCCGGTATCGCCGCTGGGCGCGCTCGATACCACGTGGCAATGGAACGGGAGCCGTTGGCTGCAGCTCGCCGGAACCGCCGAACCGCTGCCCGGTTCATACATGGCACTCGACCCCGCCGGCAACCGTCTCGCGCTCTGCAATTGCGGTCCCGGACTGTCCCTTCCCGTGCTCGCATCGTGGACCGGACACGCGTGGGCCGTCATGACTGTTGACAAGCTCCCCATCCAGCCAGTCGCCGAGATCAGCGATCCGACGCTCGGGGAGCTCCTCATCGTCGGCTCGGACGCGCCGGTCAGCCAGTACGTCGCCCAACCGGTGCACCTGTGGGCGTTGCGCGGCAAGGTGTGGACCCAGATCGATACAGGCCCCGCCATCAGCTGAGCCCGTCGCTTCCCGTTGGATGTCACGGATGTGTCACGCCACGCTTGGCGATATCGGACCGGACCACGTTGTTGTGACAGACCACCAATCGGCCGGAGGCTTCGCCGGGCACGTCATATCGTCGTGAACATGGCTGCTCAACCAGGCGGCGCTGCACCAAAGCTTCGAGTCATCCCCGGCGCGTCGGAGACCGACGGGGCACTCCCGGTTTCGCCGGCGGTCCGGCGGCGTCTCCAGCGCCTCGAAAGTGAGCTCGACTTCCTCGAGCTCCTCCCCTTCTCGGATCCCGACGCCGCGTATGCGCCCGCGATGGCGCTCGAGCAGCGCGCACGCGCCCTTGGCAACGACGTCGCGCAGCGACGCGCGCAGCTGATCCAGGCGGATGTGCTGTGCCGCAAGGGCAAGCACACCGCGAGTGGTCAGTTGATCCGAGAGATCAACGAATGGGCCACCGAACGCGACGAGCGCCATCTCATGGCTCGCAGCCACCGGTTGCTGTCCGTGTTCTTCGATTTCATTGGTGACGTGCCGAGCGCGTGGGAGCATGCCGTGCCGGCGGTCGAGTTGCTCGACGACACCATGTCGGAGCGGATGCGCGCCGACCACCTCTTCGGGCTCGGGCAGGTCCTCGTCAGAACCGGTGCCTGGGACGCCGCCCGCGAACGCTACCGCGCTGCGCTGCAACTCGCGGACGGGCTCGAGGACGTCCCGTTGCGCGTCAAGATCCTGAACAACCTCGCATGGCTCGAGGACGACGCCGGCGACACCCATCAGTCGATGGAGATCGCCAAGCGCATGGAGGCGTTTGCGGCGCGGCACAACGTCACGCTCGACGCCGCCTGCCTCGACACGCTCGCCAACGCGCAGTTGAAACTCGGTCTGTATGTCGAGGCGGAGGCGACGTTGCGCCCCATCCTCGATGACCC
>JBEKKP010000141.1:0-4544 GCA_050010655.1 Candidatus Dormibacteria bacterium | reverse complement strand
CGGGCGCTCGCCATCGCCTGGTTCCACACGGCATCGGTGCCCGCTTCGAGGCTGGCGATGAACGTGGTGCCGGGGTCGTTCCACCATGCAGGCGACCACCACGGTGCCTGGTATGAGGACGTCCTCAGCGTCGTCTCGAGCGGAGCCAGGGCGCTCGGCGCGATGCCTTCCTGACTCATCTCCGTCCACCGCTGCTCGAGCTGCTTCGTCTCCACCGTGAAGTCGGTGTGGCGGCCCGAACCCACGGCGGCGAGGGTGGCACCGGCGATGGCCACGATCACTGCGAGGTTGGCGATGGCGAACGGCGACGTACGCATGGGCACGGCCGATGGTAGCGTCACGGGACGCTTGCGAGACGAGTGTCGCGACCTGTACTACCCGAGGGTCGCCTCAATCCCGCGAACGTCGCCATCCTCGTCCGCGAGGATGTTTACGTCGACGTATCCAAGGCGGAGGAGATCGCCCTGGAGGAGATCGGCCTGGTCGCCGCCGACCTCGAGCAGGAGGGCACCACCGCGCTTGAGGAATCGCCGCGCATCGACCAGGACGCGCCGCAGGATGTCGGCACCGTCCGGGCCCCCGTCGTACGACAGCAGTCGTTCGAACGTGAACGTGTCGCGCTGCAGGAGTACGAGCTCAGGTGTCGGGACGTACGGCACGACGCCCACGACAACATCGACTCGACCCTCAAGGTCAATAGGCAGCGGTGTGAACAGATCCCCGAGATACACGTCGACGCCGTTTGTGGCTGCGCACCTGACCGCCAGGGGATCGATATCCGTTGCGACAACTCGCGTCTTGGGACGGCGTGCTCGCAACACTGCGGCAATCGCGCCGCTCCCGGTGCAGAGGTCGATCGCGATCCCCTGCTCCGGCAACCGTTCGACCGCTCGTCGCGTCAGTGGCTCGGTCAGCCAGCGTGGCACGTATACATCCGGATCGACGTGTATTTCGATGCCACAGAACGTGACTCGCCCTGTGATCCATGCGAGCGGCTCACCAGTGAGGCGACGACGAACAGCCGAATCAAGGCGTCCCTGATCGCCGCCGGCGTACGCAAGCAGTTCCTGCGATTCCTCGTCGGCGGCAATGAATCCCTCGCTCGCGAGCGTGGCGCGAAGCGACTCGCGGTTGCCGTCGATCACGAAGCGATCAGCAGCAAGCGTCCGGTGGGCTTGCGATCGCCATGATGCCGCCGATCACGAGCAGGACGAGCACGAGGAACAGAAGAATCGCGATCACCCACTTCGTCCTGGCGTCCATCGTCGACGAATCATGCACAAAGGCCGGCTCTGTTGGTGTCGCCTGATGACGCGCAGCGCGGCGGTGCGATCTTCATCAAGCACCGCGGGGTCCATGTAGCCCGACGGACCCACCTCACGGATCCACTGGATCCGGAGCGCGAGCTCCGAGCATACTGCGCGGGTTCTGCCTTTGTGTGAGGTCGCGGCAGGTGCGAGGCCCGCACCCGCCCGAGGGTCGTGCGTCAGGGTGCAGTTGATCCGGATTTGCGCGCCGAACCGAGCGTACTGCCTCCGATAATGCCCAGGAGGAGTGCTATGGCCACTGCTGGCTGTGTTCCTAGAAGGGAGAACTCGTAGAACACCATCACAATGGCTGCCCCGAGCAGCAGGGCTATCCCAAGGTGTCGCTGCCATCGGCTCATGGGTAGTGACTTTACGCCCTGAGCATGGGCGAAACCGGGGCCCCCGACTGACGTCTCCGAGTTCGGCCTGCGATAGCGGATGGCGTCACCGATTGCGTCCGGAAGATTGACGGGCCCGTCGCCATCCTTGGCGCACACCGTCAATCTGACCCACTACCCGATCAGCGTGGCCGTTCTGTCGTCCGAGGAGCACGTCGTGGCCTGAAGCCATGGGCATCATTGCCCCTTTTCGGCTATATGGCCCTTGAAGGAGCTCTGGCCGCTCTGCCGGAAATCCCTTACTTAGCAAGGTATCGGGCCCGGGAATTGAACCCGGACGAGGGTTTCCCCCCAGCGGTTTTTGAGGGCGCCGTCGGAGCGTTTTCGGGTGCCACCGGGGGCCGTTGCGTATTGGGCGGACCCGTTGAACGTGACTTCGTGTGCCGCTTTACGGTGCCGGCTGTCAACGCCGTAGGGGTACGCGTAGGGGTCCCAGACCAACCTGTGGAGACGGCAAAGGTGGGCGACTCCGCAGACCAATTGGGTGGGCCTGAGATCACAACGGACCGACTGGCTGCGTTGAGCTTGCAGGGCTGGATGAGAAGCGTCGTCAGAGGGCATGACTGCCCCTTTGACCGTGGCGCTTCTACGCCGTGGCGGATCCCATACCGCCATTTCGCTGACCCAGTTCCGCAGCGATCTCAGCTCGGTACCGGGCGAAGGCGCCTTCGAACCGCGGACGGAGCAAGTAGGGAAGGGCGCACGCGCAACCGGTCGCGAAGACGAAGACAAGGAAAACACCGAGCGATTGGGTCTGCCCCACCGCGAATGCACCAAGAACGCCGACCACGAACCCAAGCAGGAACCCCACCACAGCCAACGCCACCCACCACAACCGCCGCTCGGCGCGTCGACGCTCCACCAACTGGTCGATCGCTGCGGTGATACCTGCCGTCTGGGCGAGTTGAACGTGCGCCTCGTGTTGAGCGTCTGCCCTCCTCACCGCGTGGATCCACTGGGAGGCCAACGGAGTGATCGGCAATGAAACCTCCATGCGGTAGCCACGGGTCTCGGACAGAAACGCCGACGCGGACCTAGTAGCTGCGCCCGCGTTGACGAGCGATCGCGTTCCGAAGGGGAGAGCCCCGATCCAGCAAGCGCCAGCGGCTACCCAGAGGGCGCTCGGGGCACGTGGGGTTTCGGCGAGGAGAAGGCACGAAAGACCGACCGGCGCAGCCAGCACCCAGGCGACCAGAAACCAGAAGCGGCTACTCACCCAGAGGGCGGCCGCATCAGGACCGACGTAACCGGCGATTCGCGGCTCGGCCGCGTGATAAAACCACTTCGGGGGTACCGGCATTGCGCCAAGGACGATAAACCCGGCCCAGGGCTCGCACAGGGGTCGGTGGGGCGCTGCTATCGGTTTGAAATCGCGTCGTCAGTGATGTCCCGTAGTGTGGTGTAAATCCGGGGTGGACCCAGCGCTGCCGACGAGGTAGACAAAGCAGGCCACCGCGGAGTTCTCTTGGAAGCTCTTACCCAAACCAGGAGACCCACGATGGCCCAGAACAGGATGACGCACCAGGCGCTGCTCGATCAACTTCAGGGTGCAGACACGGACGTGTTGCGACGCGTCCTCGAACACGCGATGCAGCGATTGATCGATGCTGAAGCGGAAACGCAGATCGGCGCCGGCCCGCACGAGCGATCGGCATCACGAACCACGTACCGCAACGGCTACCGGGAGCGGGTCCTCGACACCGGCTCGGGACGTCTCGAGTTGCAGATCCCGAAGCTGCGCACGGGGAGTTTCTTCCCGACGCTGCTCGAGCCGCGCCGGCGCATCGACCGAGCGCTCCTGGCGGTGGTCCAGGAGGCCTACGTGCTCGGCATCAGCACGCGCAAGGTCGACGACCTCATGGCCGCCTTGGGAGGCTGCAGCATCAGTCGCAGCGAGGTGAGCAGGATCTGCGCATTGCTCGACGAGGAGCTCGCCGAGTTCCGTGAGCGACCGCTTGATGAGCCATACCCGTACGTCTGGTTCGACGCCACGTACGAGAAGGTGCGCCAGGGCGCGCGCATCGTCAGCCAGGCCGCGGTGGTGGCCGTCGGCGTGCGTGACACCGGCGAGAAGAGCGTGCTCGGCCTCGCGGTCGGCGCCAGTGAGACAGAGGCGTTCTGGTTGGAGTTCTGCCGCAGCCTGTCGCGACGTGGACTGAGCGGTGTACAGCTGGTCATCTCCGACGCCCACGAGGGGCTGCGCAGCGCGTTGTCGCAGGTGTTCGCCGGGGCGACCTGGCAGCGCTGCAAAGTGCACTTCCTGCGCAACGTGGCGAGCGCCGTTCCCAAGTTGCATGCGCCGGCGGTGCTCGCGGTGGTGAAGTCGATCTTCCTGCAGCCGACTCGTGAAACCTCCCGTGACGCCGTCAACCACGCACTCACCGTGCTGGAGCCGCGCTTTCCCAGCGTGGCCGCCAAGCTCCGCGCCGCTGAGAACGACGTGCTCGCCTACCTGGACTTTCCGGTCGACCACTGGCGCTCGATTTCCTCGACGAACGCCATCGAGCGCGTCAACGCCGAGCTCGATCGCCGAGCCAAGGTGGTGGGTATTTTTCCCAACACGGCCTCACTGTTGCGCTTGTTCACCGCGGTGCTTCAGGACCAGCACGACGAGTGGCAGGACGGACGCCGTCATTTCAGCCAGCAATCGATGGCTCGCGTGATGCACCCCGACGGTCCGCCGTTGCTCACCAACCCGCTCACGGAGGGATTGGTCGCGTAGCTCACCGACGTTGTGAGAACTCCACCGAATTCACACCACTACCGGGGACTTGACCGAGTCCGCGGCTCTTTGCCAGCTGTTTGCAACCTCGCACACCACATGTCTTCGGTGGCGGCG
>JBEKKP010000140.1:0-4629 GCA_050010655.1 Candidatus Dormibacteria bacterium | reverse complement strand
ACGCTCGCAGCGGTCGATGAGGGAGTGCCCGCGCCGGTGATCAGCGCCGCACTGTTCAGCCGCTTCGAATCCCGGGGCGATGCCGACTACGCTGACCGTCTGCTCTCCGCAATGCGCAAACAGTTCGGCGGTCACAACGAGAAGAGCGCCTGACGTGGCACCTGTGGTCAGCGCGGGCGGCGCTTCGGATGCGCTGGTGTTCTTCGGCGCCAGCGGAGATCTCGCGCACGAGCAGATCTTTCCGGCACTGTTTGCGATGACCAAACGCGGGGTGCTCGATGTCCCTGTGGTCGGAGTCGCTTATTCAGGGTGGGATGTTGCGCAGCTGCGCGCTCGCGCCAGGGACAGCATCGAACACGCCCCAGGGGGTATCGACGACCGGCGCGCCTTCGACCAGCTGATGTCCAGGTTGCGGTACGTCGACGGTGACTACAAGGATGCCGGGACTTTCACAAGGCTGAAAGCTGCGCTCGGAAAATCGCGCCACCCTGCGCACTATCTGGCAATTCCACCTGCGCTTTTCGGTGACGTCATTCAGCAACTCGGAGTCGCCGGTCTGGGCAATGGTGGCCGCGTCATCGTCGAGAAGCCATTTGGACACGATCTCGCGTCGGCGCGACAGCTGAACCGAGTCGCGCACTCGGTATTTCCGGAGGAGTCGATTTACCGAATCGACCACTTCCTGGGCAAAGAGTCAGTGGAGAGCCTTCTCTACTTTCGCTTCGCGAACTCATTTCTCGAGCCCATCTGGAACCGCGACCACGTGGCGAGCGTGCAGATCACGATGGCGGAACGGTTCGGCGTTCGGAGGCGGGGAGCCTTCTACGATGCGACCGGTTGCCTTCGCGATGTCGTGGAGAACCATCTCTTCCAGGTCGTGGCCCTGCTGGCGATGGACGCGCCGGCGAGCATGGCCGCCGGCGACCAGCGCAACGACAAGCTCAAGGTCTTTCGGTCGATGCGCCCGTTGACGCGTGACGACCTCGTCCGTGGTCAATACATCGGATATCTGAAGGAGCAGGGCGTCGCGGCGGGATCCGACGTTGAGACGTACTGTGCCGCTCGACTCCACATCGACTCGTGGCGATGGGAAGGCGTGCCCTGGTACATCAGGGCAGGGAAGCGGCTGGCGGCGACCGCGACCGAGGTGGTCGTCGAGCTGAAGTCACCGCCGCAGCGGCTCTTCGAGGAGACGCCCGGTGCGTTGATCGAGGCGAACTACTTTCGCTTTCGTCTGGAGCCCGGACCTGCAATCGCCATCGCTGCACGCCTGAAACGTTCGGGCGATGCACGCTCAGGCGTCCAGCGGGAGTTCTCCCTGCTTGAAGAGCTCCGCGGCGCCGAAGCCCCGTACGATCGCCTCCTGGGGGACGCAATGGCAGGCGATAACACGCTCTTCACCGGCGAGGGCGCGGTGGAGGCGGCGTGGGTGGTGGTCGATCCAGTTCTCAAACGGCATGGCCGTGCTCATGCGTACAAACCTGGCGGGTGGGGACCCAAACAAGCGGATGCGCTTCTCGGCCCCGGAGAAAAGTGGCGCAACCCTCTGCGAACGGTCGTCGCCAACAATGGGTCGTAGACCGTGTTGCCCGCGTCGACAACGCTGAAGACGCCCCAATGAGTCCTGTGGACGAGGAGACTGCTCGGCGAGTTGCAGCGTTCCGCGATCCGAACCAAGAATGGCGCCGGCTCTTCTCCGAACTGTTTGGAACGTTCCTCCTGGTGGTGGTGGCTGCTGGAGGAGGGGTGGTTGCCGCGGTCAGCCACGGCGCGGTCAGTAGATCCGCCGAGGTGGCCGCCCCGGGCCTCACCGTGATGGCCGTCATCCTCTTCATGGGCAAGGTCTCCGGTGCGCACCTCAATCCCGTGGTCAGTCTGGCGTTCGCGATGCGTGGTGACTTCCCATGGCGCCGCGTCCCCGGCTACGTGGGGGCCCAACTCGTCGGTGCCACGTTCGCGTGCCTGTTCCTCGTGGCGGTCTTCGGGAACGTCGGTGGGCTCGGCGCCACCCAGCCCGGCCCGGGGATCAGCGGCTGGCAGGCCCTGTTGATAGAGACACTGCTCACCGTCGGCTTGGTGAGCACGATTCTAGGAACCGCCTCCGCTGCCCAGAACGTGGGGCCGCTGTCGGCGCTCGCGGTGGGCGCATACATCGTCCTGGCCGGGCTCTGGGCCAGCCCCGTGAGCGGGGCGTCGATGAACCCGGTTCGATCATTCGGGCCGGAACTCGTCGGCCTCGACTTCGCCTCCTTCTGGATCTACGTGGTTGGTCCCACTGCAGGGGCCGTACTGGCGGTGGGCATTTCGTACGTCCTCCGCGGTCCTGGTGGGAGGGATCCAGCCGCCACCGCCGCCGCCGAGGGAACGCTCTCGAGGGGCTGACGCATTGCGCATCGAGCGGATGACATGAAGACTTCGACCATTTGTGATGGGCGAAGCAGCGCCGCAGGACCATGATCCGTGGCCGGAGATGAGAGGTATACCAGGTTTGAGCGGCTCGGTTCCTGAGATCGCCCGAACGTGCGATCACATCGATCCGAATCGACACAGCGGCGAGGGAGTCGTCACAGTGAGCCCGATCGGTTCGGACGGCCTACTGGGTAAGACTTCGTGTTATCGTCCCGTTCATGCGCACGACCGGGACCGTGACGATCTCCCTGCCGCCAGAGCTCGCGGTCGAAGTTGACCGCCTGGCTCACCAGGAGGGCCGGACGCGCAGCGAACTCTTGCGCGAGGCGTTCCGCCAATACGCGGAGCGACGCAGACGATGGGATCAGCTCTTTGCCTATGGAGAAGAACGAGCGGCTGCCGGTGCCCTGACTGAGCACGCCGTTGTGGCTGCCGTGAAATCGCGCCGCAGCCGCTCTCGCCGCAAGGCAAAACGCTGAGTGCGAGTCGTTCTCGACACCAATGTGCTGGTTTCAGCGCTCCACTTTGGCGGACGCCCGCGACGTCTCCTCGACGACGTTCTCCGTGGTGACCTTACGCTGATCATTGGCCCCGCGATCCTCGGTGAGCTCGAGGACGTGCTCGTGGATACCTGTGGCTGGGCAAGCGAACGGGCTTCCGCGGTGCGAGCCGAGCTCGAAGCCATCGCCGATGTGGTGACGCCGGCTGAGGTTCCACACGTCTGCCGGGATCCTGATGACGATCAGATCCTTGCGATAGCCATCACAGGATCGGCCGATGCTCTGGTCACCGGGGACGCCGATCTACTCGCGCTCGGCGCGCATGGCGGCATCAACATCAGCTCCGTCGCCGACTTCGAGGTGCGGGCGAGGGGCTGAGAACGGTGGTCCGCTGCGTGCCTAATACCCGCATCACGTCCACGCGATTCCAACGAAATCCATATCGCGCGCTCTAGTCGTCATTCCAACCATTTCTCAACGAAAGCCCTCTAACTCGAACTCAATCACAATCCGGAAATGAGGACTAATCTGGGGGACAGGGGTCGCAGGTTCGAGTCCTGTCTCCCCGACGGACGTGCAATTTGAGTGTGTAGGGAGCGGTTGCGCGGTGCGTTGGGGGCTTGTCGGCGACGGGGAGTGCGAACTGAATCAGTGCTTATCCGTCCGGCCGAAGCATCGCGAAGCCACCTCAGCCAGCATCGCCTCTTGATGGCTGACGAGCGACCGAGGAAGTGGCCGTTTCTACGTGGTCGACCCGTACTCTCACCGACGATTTCTAACGGAGGCGCCACCAAACTAGGAGGGTGACCACCGGACCGCCACGCCAGATCTCAAGCCGGGGCACGTCCACGTGCTACCTGGCCGAGGTGACGCTCCGGATCAGGGCTGGTAGCGATCTCGCGTGGATTCGAGAGAGCCTCGACGCAGCCGAGCGACGCCTTCTGGGTTCGAGCTTGGGTACGGACATCGTTAGCGCAGTCTTCACCCCCGACGACGGTCGGCTCATATGCGTCGTCGAGGCCTCCAGCCGCGAGGATGTTCTCCGACTGTTTGAGATCGCGTTGTTGCCCTCAGCTCAAGTCCTCGATGTGGTGGTCGTCGAGCTGCACGCCCGGGAGCGCAAGCCGGGCTAACCCAGGCGCAACTCCTGTGTCACCCAGCTGGCGACTTCGACTCGGGAGTTGATGCCGAGCTTGTTGAGGATGTTCGACACGTGCGTCTCCACAGTGCGTTCGGAGAGGAAACAACGGGAGGCAATCTCCTTGTTGCTGAGGCCCTCTGAAACAAAGCCGGCAATCTCGATCTCTCGTTTGCTCAGCGGCGAAACGGAAGACTTGGCGGCGGGTGCACGATCGTCCGGTGCACTCTTACGAAGCGCGAACGCGATCGCCTGATCCCGCGACATGAATTGTCCCTCTGACATCTCAGACTCGAACGCCAACTGCCCCAGCGATGTCGAAAGGGTGTCGTTGGCCTGGAGCAGCAGGGCTTCCATCATCGGGATCAGCCGTGCCCCCATTTCGGCTTGCACCGCCGTAGCCGCACCGAGCAGTCGCGCCGCGCGACGGTGATGACCGAGCATGGCATCGCGGAGGGCGAGCGCGTAAAGGTGGTAAAGGATGACGTCACGATTGTCGAGCCGCTGCGCGATAGCGAGGCCTTCTTCGAACGGCGGACCTGCCTCCTCTGGCATTGAGTCCTGGAGCAGCGAGTAGCCGTA
>JBEKKP010000139.1:0-5142 GCA_050010655.1 Candidatus Dormibacteria bacterium | reverse complement strand
CGAGCGTCGGTGACGAATAGGGCTTGCCGTTGGGTAGCCCGAGGTTCGTGCCTGCGATCAGGTCGAGGTAGTCGTTGGGGCTGTTGTGCTGCACGGCGAACCAATTCGTGGCTGACGCGTAGTTCGCGGCCACGGTGTTGTTGAGGTACGGGGCGTTCGAGTTCCCGATGATGTAATTCGGTGACGACGTCTGCGCGCTGCTGTAGGCCTCGTTCTCCTCGACGATGACCATGATGTGCGGTGGGCTCGTCGCAGCCGACGCGACGCTCCGCGCAGGAGTCGGTCCCACCGCGAACGTGATCGCGCCCACGACGCCAGCCATCGCGCAGCATCGGCGACGTCTCTCGCTACCACCTGATCCTCATCGCATCGCCCGTCCTGACACACATTGTGGGACGCGACCGTAGCACGCGATGGCCGGGGCCTATGCTCAATAGGCTTGCGAACCCAGCGCCTTGCGCGCTCCGAGCACCCGTCTGACGCTCATCGGAGCCTCGGGCTACGCATCGGTAACGGCCCGGTTGCCCTCCGGAAACGGACGAAAACCGCGGCGTAGGCTCGGCCTCGTCGTCAAACGCACCCCCGCTGCAAGGCGGGCTCGCAAAGCCACGGGGCTCTGGGAACGGAGCCGGCCGGGTTGCCGATGCCTCCTCGATGACGTCTGTGGCACGCGGTGACTCCCGGCATGGAGAAAACCACATGGACCTCAGATCGAGACGCAATGACGCCGGCATCTGCGCACGAACGCTGCTCACTCCGAAACGCGGACACCTGCTCGCAGGTGCGGTCGGCATCATGGTCGCCATCGCGGCGTGCGGTCCGGCGGCAACCGGTGTCCAGGGGACCAACGCAGGCACCCCCGGATCTTCGGCGGCTGCGCGCGGAGCATCTGGGGCAGGCACGCACACCAAGGGCTCCACATCGACGGGTGCGTCTGGAGCGTCGAATGGCTCCGCCGGAGCCGGCGGCCCGGGGGGCGGCGCGACGAGCTCGACGCCCGGATCCACAGCACCGGGAGCGACCCCGACTCCGGGAGCGAGCTCGACGCCCAACCCGACCGCCACACCGCAACCCACGCCGGTGCCGACCCCTGGACCGACACCACCGCCCGGAACCCGCAACAAGTATCTCTGGCCGTTCGCCAGCACCAGCATCTGGAACATGCCCATCGGCCGCAACGCTGTGTACGTGCCCGCGCACATCGCCGCGCCCACGCAGCAGACGCTGACCGCTGATCAGGACATCATCATCATGGAGCCGACTGCGCCGCTGACACTCCTGGCCCACAACGGCGCCGGCTGGGGAGGCGGTAATCGCTGCACAGCGAGTGGGTCCGCGTTCACGTCGGTACCGATCCCGAGCGACTTCACCGTCCCGAGCAATGGCGCCAATGACGCGCTCGCTGTGGTGATGGCAGATGGCCAGACGGTCATCCAGGGACAGCCGTTCGCGCGCTGCAGCCCCGGTGGGCCTGCAACCTCGCTCGCGCTCGCTCCCTCGGCAAACCTGTACACCAACGGCATCCTCGGCGCTCACGGTGGCTCCGGGCTCAGCTCATTGGGCGGGACCGTCCGCCTCAACCAGCTGGTGCCGGGCGGCGTGATTCGTCATGCGCTCAAGGTCAACCTCGACGCCGCGGTGGACCTCTACCCAAGCCCCGGATTCGTGTGGCCGGCAGTGCGACATGACTCGTGCGCTCCCGGCTGCTACGGCGGCACCGTGCCCGCCCTCGAGATGGGCTCACTGCTGGCGATTCCCGCGAGCGTCAACATCAATGCGCTCGGACTCGAGACGGCACCGGGCCGGATGCTGGCGTGGACGCTGCAGAACTACGGCGCGTACGTCGCTGACAACACGGCGCGCAGCGTGTTCTCCATCGAGACCGAGGACGGACCCAACGGGTCTGTCGTCAACCAGTTCCAGCAGTCCTGGGGCTATCCCTTCCAGGCGCCGGCAGGCAACGGCACTCCGTGGTCGCACGACATCAACGTGATCATCGCCAACCTCGCAGTTGTTGCGAACAACGGGCCGCTCTCTATTGGTGGTGGCGGCACCCCGTTGCAGCCACTTGCGCCCCCGATCGGCAACTGAGATGCAGCATATGTGGCCACACAATGTGACGACGCACAGGGGCACTCAGCTGCCGCCGTTACGCGGATGTGGGGATTTTCTAGCGCCGCTTGGTGGTCTGGCCACATCACGGTAACGGCGCTGTTGTCCTCGGTGAACCAAAGAAACGTCCGGCGTAGGCTCGGCCACGTCGCATAACGACCCCGCTGCAAAGCGAGGCCCCGAATCACGGAGCTCCACACAAACGGAGCCCACCGGGTTGGCGCTGTGTTTTCGATGACGTGGAGACACGCGGTCACGCCCGGTACGGAGGTACCTGATGGCCCCACGATTGAATCGAATTTTCGCGTTCCGACGTCGTGGCCACGGTGATGCGCCGATGCGTCGCGGTCCTCTCGCGGTGTCCGCCTTCGGACTGATGGTCGTCGTCGTCGGTTGTGCGCAGGCTACGGTTGCGCTCACCGCCGGCGACGCCATCAGCGCGATCAGCATCGCACGGACGGCGTTGGGTCACCCGACTTCCCATCTCGGCGCAGGCCAGCTGTCCACCACTCCCGGCACGTCGGCGCTCCTCGGCAGCGCAGGCAACGCGAATCCGCTTGGAGTGACAGGACCGGATCCGACGCCGTGGTCGACGCGCACACCGGGTGCCACGCCGACGCCCAACCCGACATCGACGCCCAATCCGACGTCGACACCCAATCCCACCCCGACACCGACACCGACCCCAACACCTCCACCGAGCAGTGCGCCACACGTGCTGATCGTGCTGGACGAAAACAAAGGCTACGCGGCCGTGATGTCAGGCGCACCGTATCTCGACAGTCTGGCCAAGGCGTACATGAACAGCTCATCCTGGTTCGGGGTCGACCATCCTTCCGCACCGAACTATGTCGCGCTGCTGTCCGGCTCGACGCAGACCGTTGTCGGTGACTGCACGCCGCCGAATTGCGGTCCGTACAACGTCACGTCGCTTCCAGGCCAGCTGAGTGCAGCGGGTATTCCGTGGACCGCATACATGGAATCGATGCCCACACCGTGCTACGCCGGATCCACGTCCGGGCTCTACGCAGAGAAGCACGATCCGTTCATGTACTTCGACGACGTGCTGAACAACAATTGCGCGAGTCACGTGCTTCCGTACCCCGGGAGCAGTTCGCTCGTGGCAACGCTGGATGGACCCAACGCCCCGGACTTCGTCTGGATCACGCCAAATCTGATGGACGACATGCACAACGGCTCCGTTGCACAGGGCGATGCGTGGGCCCGCGCCAACCTCGCGCCAGTGTTCGCGTCGAGCTGGTTCAAGGACTACAACTCGACTGTCATCGTGAGCATGGACGAGGGTGACGCCGATGCCACCGGATCATGCTGTGGACAGGCCGCGGGCGGACCGATCCCGATGATCGTGGTTTCCAACAAGGCTGCCGGTCACGGAAGCGTCGCCATCACCGGTGACCAGTTCGGCACCCTGCGCTCCATCGAGGAGATCTATCGCCTGCCGCTGCTCGGCGCCGCCGCCAACGCGGCCAACGGCGATCTCAGCTCGTACTTCGGCTAGTCAATTCCCGATCGGTGGTGCGAGTGGCTGCAAGGGGCTGCCACCGCCACCGATCGAGTTGGGGCCGTTGTTGGCGACAACGGCGAGGTTGGCGAGAATCACCTTGATGTCGTGCGACCACGGCGTCGCGCTCGCGGCGGGCGCCTGGAACGGAAACCCCCAGGTCTGCTGGAACTGGTTCACCACCGATCCATATGGGGTATCGGCGGTCTCGATCGAGAAGGCGCTCTGTCCGGCGTTGTCGGCTACGTAGGCGCCGTAGTTCTGCAGCGTCCACGCAAGCATCTGGCCCGGTGCCGTCTCGAGCCCGAGCGCATCGATGTTGACGCTCGTCGGAATGGCCAGCAGTGAGCCCATCTCGAGGGCGGGCACGGTGCCGCCGTAGCAGCCGGGAGCGCACGAGTCGTCGCGGATCGCGGGCCAGCGGAACCCCGGACTGGGATAGAGGTCGGTGGCCGCATCGAGGTTGACCTTGAGAGCGTGCCGGATCTCCGTTCCCGGAACCAACTGGTCCAAGAGGATGGTGCCGCCCAGGGAACTGAGGCCAGAGCCGCCATGCGCGCCGAGGATCCCGTCGCCGTAAAGGTTGTCGGACGGAGCGAGTTCCATCACCGTGGCAGGTCCAGTCGGCGTGCAGCGTGCGAACGGCTGCCCCTGGACAACTGTCTGGCCGTCCGGCATCACGACTGCCAGGGCGTCGTTGTGCCCGTTGCTGGGCACCTCGAAGCCGGTGGGCATCGGGACCGAGATCAGCGACGGACCGCTTGCGGTGCAGCGGTTACCGCCGCCCCAGCCGGCGCCGCTGTGCATCAGCAGCGTCATCGGCGCCGTGGGATCCATGACGATGATGTCCTCGTCCGAGATGAGTGTCTTCGCGGTGGGCTGTGCGATGTGCGCCGGCACGTACATGGCGCCGGTGCCGATGGGCATGTTCCAGATGCTCGTGCTGGCGAACGGCCAGAGAAATTTGTTGCGCGTTCCGGGCGGCGTCGGCGACGGTGTCGGACCAGCCGATGGCCCGGGTGTGGACAACGCGGTCCCCGCTGAGCTGGAGGTTGCGCTCGCGCTGGGCGTGAGCTGCGGAGTGGCGGTCGCCGACGGCGCGACCGGCGAGGTCTGCCCATCCGCCGAGCCGGGCGAGTCCCCGACTGTTGGACTTGCCGTCGCGGCGGTGCGCGCCTGCGCCTGTCCGCACGCGGCGACTGCGAGCGCGAAGACGATGCACAGCGCCAGAACACCGCCGTGTCGAGGGCGCGGAGCCCACCACCGCGCAGGCGCGCCGGACTCCGATGTCTGCCTGACACCCACCTGATTCCCCCAAAGTCACATCGCGCGATGCCACCCATGTCGCCGGCCTGTTTGGTCGACGGCTGACTCAAGCGTCAGCGATAGCCCGCGCAAACCCGCCTCGAAGCGGGCATGGTACGTCGTCGTGATGGCCCGATGTGAGGCGTCTCACGCCGCAGGGGCAATAAGGTGCAGCCACCTACTCGCGGGCATTTTCTTCGCGC
>JBEKKP010000138.1:0-4994 GCA_050010655.1 Candidatus Dormibacteria bacterium | reverse complement strand
GCCGCCCGGCTCGCCGATGGCTTCCTCTTCTTTGGCGGCGGGCTCGAACATGCCGTCGATGCCTGGGGAGGGATGCAAACACGTCTCGACGTCCTCGGGCGACCGGTCGAAGCCTTCGGCCGGGAGTATGTCGTGCTGCCTCGGGGTGGGCTCGACGATCTCGCGGCGGAGGTCGACGGGTGGCGCAGCGCAGGCGGCACCCACCTTTCGGTCATCACGATGGGCCTCGGCTTGACCTCCACCGACAGCCACATCGACTATCTCGCCTCGGTCGCGGCCAGGCTCAACCTTCGCTGAGACGCCGAGACGCGAGCCTCGAGCCGACGCTCCTACCATGGTCCGAGCACATCCGCCGGCGATTCCTGGAGAAGCCATGAGCGACACCGAGCAACGACCCCGCATTCTCTACACCGCAGAGGCGACCGTGCAGGGCGGGCGTCGCGGACATGGACGAACCTCCGACGGCGTTGTGGAAGTGGATTTCACGTCGCCAACAGAGCTCGGCGGCGATGGCGCTCGCGGGACGAATCCCGAGCAACTTTTCGCACTGGGATTTGCGGCGTGCTGGGAGAACGCGATGCTCGGCATCGCCAGACGCAAGGGCCTCGACGTCGAGGATGCGGTGGTCACGGCGCGTGTTGGCATCGGACGGATCGAAGCCGGACGACTCGGCCTTGCTGTGGAACTGTTGATCACGTTGCCGTCGCTGCCGGATCGCGAGCAGGCAGAGGCACTCATCGCCGAGGCGGAGCAGCGCTGCCCGTACTCCAACGCGGTGCGCGGCAACGTCGAGGTCACCCTCACGCTGCTCTGACGATGGCGATGTCTTCCCTGTGCAGAGCACTGCCGGCTGGCCTCGTCGCGTGAAGCGCCTCTGGGCGCCCTGGCGCATGGCGTACGTCTCCGGGGCACCGCCGGACAGTGATGGGAGTTGCTTTCTCTGCGCGGCCGCAAACGGCGACGATCCGCTGGTGGTGGAGCGCAGCGAACTCGCGTACATCCTCATGAATCGCTACCCGTACACAAGCGGCCACGTCATGGTGGTCCCGATTCGCCACGCCGCGGGAGTGCTCGCGCTGACTGCGGGCGAAGGTGCCGCGATTTTCGCGGCGACACAGCGTGCGATCCGCGTCCTCGCCGACGCGATGCATCCAGACGGCTTCAACATCGGCATCAACCAGGGCAGCGCAGCCGGCGCGAGCGCGGAGCACGTCCATGTGCACGTGGTGCCGCGGTGGGCAGGAGACACGAATTTCATGCCCGTGCTCGGCGACGTCAAGGTGCTTCCGCAGGATCTCGAGACCACCGCCGCCAATCTGCGCGAGGCCTTCGCTCGCCTCGGGCCGCTATAGTCCTTGCCAGATGGGTTCTGTAATCAAGAAGCGGCGCAAGAAGATGCGCAAGCATAAGCATAAGAAAATGCTGAAGAAGACGAGGTGGGCTCGCCGCGGTTAGCCGCGACGATGTCTCCTCCGCTTCTCTTCGCGTCGGTTATCCATGGTGGAACGTGGGAGCACGCCTGCGTCCACCATGGAGGCTGCAGGAGCGCACTTCATCCGTGCGCGCCACGAAGTAACACGAGAAAACCCTGAAATCTGGCGGGCGCCGAGGCCCGTCAGGCGCGAGCGTACGAGTGCAGCCCCGCGATCCAGAGGTTGACGGCGTACAGCGTGAAAAGGATTGCCGCGAAGCCGAACGCCGTGATGATGGCCGCGCGCTTCTCTTTCCAGCCGTAGGTCACACGGGCGTGGAGGTAGATCGCGAAGATCACCCACGTGATGAAGGCGAAGGTCTCCTTCGGATCCCAACCCCAGTATCTGCCCCACGCGTGCTCGCCCCAGATGGCGCCACAGATCACCCCGAAGGTCCAGATGGGGAAGCCGATCATCACGAAGCGATAGCTCCACGAGTCCAGCAATCCGGCCTTGGGGAGCGCGCGCTGCAACCAGTTCGCCATTGCGTGGTTGCCGCCGGCACCACCACCGCCCGATCCGCCGCCACCTCTCGTCAGGGTGGCAACGCCGCCACCGCCCATGGTCATGGTGGCCACACCGCTGCTGCTGACGCTCGCCGGAGCCACCGCGGGAGCGACTGCCAGCAGACGGCCGTCAGCCCAGCGACGCGCCAGGTAGGCCATCCCGAAGAAGAACGAGAAGCTGAGGATCGCCGACGACGTGGCCATCGACGTCACGTGGATGGTCAGCCAGTAGCTGTGCAGGGCCGGGACCAGCTGGCCTGGCGGGACGTAGAGCATGTACGCCACGCCCATCAGCGCCACCGTGACGATCATCGCCGGCAGCCCGATGAGTCGCATCTTGGCTCGGACCATGAGGATGACGCAGACCGTGACGATCACGAAGGCGATCCCCGTGGAGTACTCGTACATGTTGCCGAGCGGCCAGTGGCCGGCCTCGAGCGCACGAGTGAAGATCGACGCGAAATGGATCGGCCAGCCGATGAGGACCAGGGCCATCCCGATGTCGCCGAGGATCCGCTTGCGGAAGGCCAGATGGAGCACAAAAGCGACCACGGCGAGCGTGTATGCAGCGACCGCTATCCCGAACAGAACCAGGGACGCCGGGGTACTCGACATGCCTGCGGGCGAGTATAGCCACCGCGGGTGCCGGGGCGGCCGCGCGGCCGGCTGCGCCCATCTGGAATCC
Source organism: Candidatus Dormibacteria bacterium (assembly GCA_050010655.1). GTDB lineage: Bacteria > Chloroflexota > Dormibacteria > Aeolococcales > Aeolococcaceae > Palsa-851. The sequence continues at coordinate 2,331 of JBEKKP010000138.1, read as the reverse complement.
GCCCTGTAAAGGAATGGACGCGAGGCATCCGTTTCCGCGGCACGTGCTTACCATGTGGGCAATGTCCCGGCCGCGCGTTCTGCTCGCCGACGACGATCCGCGCGTGGTGTCCGTCGTCTCCCGCTACCTCGACCTCGAGGGGTACGAGATGTCGATTGCCACTGACGGTGAAGCGGCGGTCAGGATCGCCGAGACCGACCGCCCGGACCTGATCATCCTCGACATCATGATGCCGGGCATCGATGGCATCGAAGCCTGCCGCCGGATCCGAGCCAACGCCGGTACGGCGCAAACCCCGGTGCTCATGTTCAGCGCCTTGTCCGAGGAAGCGGAAGCCGCGCGCCTCGCCGGTGCGGACGGAATGCTCCCCAAGCCGTTCAACCTGCCGGCGCTTGCCGAAGCGGTGAAATCCTTCTTCGCGACCCGGACTGCCTCGTAGGCGCTTCCAGCGCCCGGCCTATACTGCAAAACGCCTCGCCTGACGTGGTCTCGGGGCGGTAGCTCAGCTGGGAGAGCGCTGCCCTCGCACGGCAGAGGTCAGGGGTTCGAATCCCCTCCGCTCCACCATCGGCCTTCCAGGGCCAGTTTTGAATTCAATTCTCAGCGTGGACGCACGCTGTCTCTTCGGGTCGCCCGTTGCCTTTTTGTGCAAAGGGCAGCGGTGACTCGGTACCATGACCACGATCTTGAAAAAAGACGGTTACTCGGAGCCACCCGCCGGTTTCGGAACTGTGGCGGCGTATATGCGTCCGACCCCGCCGCGCCGACACGGACCAAGCTCCCCTGCCGGCGGACGCGCCGACGCCACGGCCTGGCTGCCCGGGCAACGGCCCACAGTCACGGACGCTGTCGAGGCGATGCTCCGGCGCCACGCCCTCGACTGGTCGCCGACTACGCTTCGCAACTGCCGGCACTACCTCATCAACCCCTCGTGCCGGTTCACTCTCTGGCGGGACGAGGTCGGAATCCGCGACCTCGAGGACCTCACGGTCGAACGCCTCGAGGGGTTCCTCGGGGATCTCGCCAGCGTGCTCAGCGGAGCGTCGGTGGCCAAGTACCGAACCTACCTCCGCGCGCTGGCGCGGTTCTGCGCGGGCACACCCGGATACGAGGCGATCGGCCTCACCGGCATCGAGCGCATCCCGAGGCCCCGCCAGGCGAAGTACAAAAGGCCGGAGGCGCTCGGCCCGGGGGACGTCCAGCGCGTGCTCGACGCGTGCGAGAGTACCCGCGACCGGCTCATCGTCGAGACCCTGCTCGCGACCGGCGTGCGGGTGAGCGAGCTCGTGGCGCTCCGGGTCGACGACCTCCACATACGGGATCGACCGCCGTTCGTGGTGGTGCAGCGGACCGCCCACAGCCCCGACCTCACCAAGAACGGCCGTGACCGGACCGTGCCGCTGCTCTCGGCGCATGGCGGCGGCGCATCGGAGGCGACGAGCCTTGCCCGGCGGCTCGAGCGGTACATCGCCACCGAGCGCGACCCAAAGCGGACCAGCCCAGCTCGCGAGGTCTTTCTCAGCATCACCCAGAAGGTTGGACCTGGGGCGCTGCCGCTCACCGTCACGGGCGTGCAGCAGCTCATGCAACGCCTCAGCGAGCGCAGCGGCGTCTACGTCCACGCTCACAAGCTGCGTCACACCTTCGCGACACGTGCCGTCGACATTGGGACGCCGATCTTTCACTTGCAGCAGTTTCTCGGCCACCAGAGTATCGAGATGGTTCGCCGCTACTACACGGCAGATCAACGTGCTGCGCTCCAGTCCTACGCGAGACTCGTCGCCTCGTCGCCGCTGTAGCGCGCCGACGCGTGCCGGCATCTAACCACAAGGATTGGCGCGCGTTTCATGAGAGTCTCGAACACGCGGATTGCCGCCCTGTCGCTCATTGGTCGTCCACCGATCGCCCGATAGACACAGGCTCGGCTCAGACAGGCTGTGCGGGCGAACTCTCTCACCGTCCAGCCGCGCGCCACCACGGCAGCGCGCAGCGCACATCCATCAAATCGTCCCGAGGCCGGATCCCAAAGAGACACCGTCGACTCAGCCGCTGACATGTTCTGAGCATGCCAGGTTTTCGCTCACAGACTGCTTACATCTTTCGCCGTCCCGAGTGTTGCCCCCGCTTCCGGCGCCATTGGATCCGCCTTGTGCGTCGATCATGCCGTCGTACGTCCGTGTTGCCGCCGTGTCTGCACTCTCAGTCACGTCGCGAGCGTCGCGCGTCTCGCGTCGTTCGCAGGTTTTGCGATTCAAGCGGACATCGCGAATCAGACGCATCGCGCGCATGCCGCTTGGCACGCGGAGTACGCGCGGTCAGCGTGCCACGCTG
>JBEKKP010000137.1:0-5015 GCA_050010655.1 Candidatus Dormibacteria bacterium | reverse complement strand
TGCGTTCGCTGCCTATTCGAACCAGCCCGCGACGTCGAGGATGGCGTTGATCGTGCCGACGTTGTTGTACAGGGATACGTCGCCGGCGAATGCTCCGGTCTGGGCGATGCCAACGACGGACAGGTTGGCGATCACCTCCCCCACCGCGGGGTTGAGATCGGATGCCCGTGGCCGTGCAACGTCACTCGGGTAGAGCGCGAGATACGTCGCAGCTGATCCTCCAACGGCTGTGAGGTTGGCCACCAATGCCACCGGAGGAGACGCGCCGAGTGTCGGAACATCGCCGACGCCTGCGACGGGGATCGGGATTGCCGCATTCGACTGCACTGTCTTTCCCGCGCATTCCGTCGACGAGAGGGGGCGCGTATCGCAGATCCGAGTCGGAGCCACCGAGTAGAAGAGCGCGCCGGCAGTCGCCTCGGCGCCGGTACCGAACCAGCCATTGACGTCGATGATGAACTCGGTGCTCCCAACGGAGTTGAAGACGCAGACGTCATGGTGTGGACCAAGCGGCGCGATGACGCGGATGGGAAGGCTCGTTCCCGGCTGCGGATTCACGTTGGACGCTCCAGGCGCCGCGGTTGGACAAGCGCCACTGCTGCTCGGTGGCGCCACGGTGAGGTATGTCGCTTCAGTTGCCTGCGTCGCCGTGAGGTTGAACACCGCCGCCGCGGCCGTGCCGTCTGCCGGAATCGACGGCGTGCCCCCGGCAGCGCCAGGAGGGAGGCCGGAAAGCACGACGTCGCGCCACGTGCCGCCGGCGAGAGGGTCGTTGATCGCACCGGCGCACTCAGTGTCCTGATTCGCACGCGTGTCGCAGATGCGCAGTGGCGGAATGCTGTGGAATTCGCCGGGAACCGTCCCCGAGCCGGTTGGTCGCGAGAAATACCCCTGCACGTCGACGATCACATCGACGCTCCCGAGCGCGTTATAGATGGTGAGCGCACCGGTGGTGCTGAGCTGAACGATCGCGAGGTTGGACCGCACGCCAGGACCCGCGAGATTCATGTTCGACGCGAGCGGAAGGGGTCCGCCCGCCGGATACGCGGTCACGTAGGTGCCGCCGTCGCCATGGTTCACAGCCGTGAGATTGATCACCACCGACTCCGCCGTCGTCGGCACTGCACCACCCGTGATCTGGACGTTCACCGTCCCGCCCGCCCCGAGCGTCTTGTCCCTGCACTCATTCGCACCTGCGGTCGAGCGCGTGTCGCAGATGCGAAATGGCGCGAGCGCGTGATATGCGGTGGGATCGATATAGAAATACGCCGACGGATCAACAGCGGTGCTGCCGTCCGGGTTGGTGATCGTCAGGCTGACCGGACCGGGCTTTGTCGCAGCCGGCGCCGGGGCCGACCACTGGTTGGTGCCGATGTTGGTAAGCGTGAGTGGCTGACCGCCGAGTGACATGGTGACGCCGGTCTGCAGGTCGACGCCCGTGATATCGATCGTGTTGCCGCCGGCGAGCGGACCGTGCGTTGCATTGATCGACAGCACACCCGGGCCAAGTTCGAGCTTGCCGGCACCCCACGTTGTCGCAGCCCCGCCGCTGGTGAGCGGACTCGTGTTCGCGGACTGTGCCAGCAGCGATTTGGCTTGAGCGGGATCGATCGTTGGCTGCTGCTCGAGGAGCAACGCTATGGCGCCGGCCGTATGCGGCGACGCCATGCTCGTTCCCTGGAGGAACAGGTGGTTGCCATCCGGGGATATGCATCCCGCAGTCGTCAGCGCAGGACAGTCGCTCGTGATGTCGGTCGATGCCGCTGCCGAAAGCGATGATCCGATCTCTTCACCAGGCGCGACGATGGTGATACCGGCGCGTCCGTCGAGAGTTGGGCCTTCCCCGCTGAAGCTGCTGATCGCGCCGACAACCGATGAGTCGCTTTCCGTTCCGGACTCACTCGGCCACGAATTGCGTGTGACGTAGCTGCCCACGCTGATGACGTCGTGCGCAGTCGCGGGTTCGTCGAGTGTGGAACGATCGTTGCCGTCACCCTTATAGAAGAAGTAGTCGCCCTGGTCGAACGTCCAGGCGTTGTAGGTCCCGGCGACTGCCGAGTTGCCGCGCAGCAGAAGTTGAAAACCGTTGAGGCAGACGTTGCTTTCCGAGCAGACCGCTCCTGCGGCGTTCACCAGGCTCCCGCCGGTGTTGGCGTTGAACATCTCGACCTGGATCTCGTTCATGCCGTCGCTCGGCATATGTGTGCACGACAGGATCTCGATGACGTTGCCCTGATCATTCTCAAATTGATCCTTACCCGGAATCCCCTGGATGCACGTGCCGCCCTCGCCCGAGACACCCGTGGTGTCCGGTGACACCCACGGTGTCTGGCCGAACCCGGTCTCGTTGACCGCCGCGGATATGGAGGCGTTGCCGGAATACCAGAGATCGATGAACACTGGCATGGCCTCAACCAGCAGCCCGTCAGTGCGTACCTGGCCGTCTGCGACTGCAGCACTCGCGTGATAGTGATACGTGGGGTTGTTGGTTGCCTCATTGCCAGCGGCGACGGTGAGCACCTTGCCCGGTCCAGTGAGCGCATCGAGCATGGTCTCGAACATGTCGCTTCCGTCGTGCGGGCCCTCGTAGGTTCCGAGGCTGAGGTTAACGGACGCCGGCTCGCCTTTCGCGGCTGCGACGGCAAACACGTACGCGACTCCATCCACAATGTCCGCTAAGTTGCCGTCACTCTTGACAATCACAAGATCTGCTTCCGGCGCAACGCCTATATAGGTCCCTGCCGGCGCAGCGCGTCCATTTGATGCGGCGATGCCTGCGACGTGCGTGCCGTGGCCGTCACAGTCCTCCTCCGGAAACTGATTGACTGCTTGGTTCGGCTGAATTGGTAACTCGCAGGTAGCCCCGTAGGTGAAGTGGGTCACACAACATCCGTTCTCAACTCCGCAGGTGCCGCTATTGATCATGGATTGCGTGCACTCGGCACCGTACGTGAACCCCCCGGCATTCGCCGTTTGTACGGGGCAGGACTCGGTGGCGCCACTTCCCTGAGGGTTGGGGCACGCGGGTTGATCCCAAAGATCAAGGATCCGCGTGCCATTGCTTGTCATGAAATCCTGATTTGTCAGATCGATCCCCGTATCGACGACACCGACGATCGTTCCTTGCCCCGTGTCGCCGGCAAACGTGGGCGCTGCGGCAGGAGTGACCGTTCCCACGGAGAGGTCCTCCGCAACGTAGCAGTCGGTTGAGACGTATACCCCGGTCGTGGACACGGCGGGAGCGCTGTAATCAGGCTGGTCGGACGCTGGACCTGTCCAGAGGATGACTCCGCTGGATTCTCCAATGGCGTCAGAGCCATTGAAGAACTGGCTCCCATCGCCAGAGCCCCCGGTGTACAAAACGCCATTGACGGCAACGGGTTGCCCATGCGCGGTGTTGAGCTGATCGGACCAAACTGTCGCGCCCGTGGTTGCGTCGAATGCTGCCACGGCGCCATTGCTGTTATCCGAGAAGATCCTGCCGTTGTCGTACGCGATCCCGAAGTTGGTGGAAAAGTCGTCCTGTGTGCCACCGAGATTGATCGGCCCCCACACGGTCGATCCGTTCAGCGCGTTGAACGCATACAGGAGGCTGTTCTTCGTCGTTGTTCCAGAGTCAGCGGCCGCATAGACGATCCTGTTGGCGATCAGTGGGTACGACGTCAGGCCCGGAAGCGTCACCGCCCACTTCGGTGTGGAATCGAGGGGTACCGTGATGCTGTCGGTCGGCTGGTCGCCATCATGAGCGGCGTCGAGCTGATACGCGGTCGCATCGTCCGCGGACGGCGTCACCGTCGTATCGCCGAACGCCGTCAGCTGATTGCCGCTGTTGACGACCAGATAGCCGTCCCCCGCGGTGAGCGTCAGGTTGACGGTGGGCGCCGGGATGCTGGCGCTCCATGTCGGGACGTTCGTCGACGTGCCGTTGCCTGCCGCCGGCATTGCGTAGACCTGGTTCCCGACCGCAATGAAAAGGTTGTGATTGACGACTATCGGAGGCGAGACGTCACTGGGCACGACCGGGATGGGCCACGTCCAGAGTGTGGTGCCGTTGCTCGCCAGGGCGCTGAGGACCCATGCGGCGACGGTGAACTCAGTGGTTCCATCGAACGCCGGCAGTTGCGCGTTGTTGATTTGGCTGCCGATCTCTGCACCGGTTGCGGCGTTGAACGTCTCGAGGCCGCCCCCCGTGTAGTCGTACACCTTCCCGGCGAAGAGCACAGGCGTCGAGCCGGCTCCCGAGCAGCTTGAAGATGTCGGTACGCTCCAGACCGTGGTTCCGCCGCCGGTGTCGGTTTCGGGGCTGCCACCAGTCCCTGACCAGAGGTGCGGCACGCCCGCGGTAGCCGCGTGACCCGGCTCGGAGGCATGTATCGCCGGCACACTCACATCAAGCTGTTGTTTCGCCTGACCCGCGAGCTCGACTTCAGTGATGCCGGGAATCGCGGCCAAGGCGTTCAACTCGCCAAGCGTCGCCTCCGCCGTGGCTCCAACGCTCAACACCGTGCCTGGGACCGCGCCGGTGGCGGCGATCGCATATGCGGTGGTGCTGCCCCGAAGAAAGACCCCGTAGGTGGTGCCCCGACGCGACGATCGTCCGACGAGCCAGGAGGTAGGCAGATGATGCCCGTGCGCATTTGCCGTCAGGGCTGCTTCGGCCATCGGGCCGAGCAGGGCGCGATGCGTGACCGGAGCGGCAGCGGCCGCGCCGCTCTGCACCGGCGACCAGAGCGCCGCGCCGATCGCTACTGCAACCGCCAGGGACGCGATTGGGCGCTTCATGCCGTCTCAGGCCGCTCGACTTCGTCAGTCGCGCGTTGCAAAGCTCCCACGGCGCAATTGGACATCAAGACCGCTTCGTAGCTCATACCACCTCGTATCCTTCCCACACCACGCACCGTGGCTGACCGTGCCGATCATACGTCACGAGTCCGGAATCTGAACAAGGTTTGTGCAATGACGACTGCGCCCGCGCAGTCGGAATCGCTTCCGGCTACGAAGGACGTCAGCGCGTC
>JBEKKP010000136.1:0-5260 GCA_050010655.1 Candidatus Dormibacteria bacterium | reverse complement strand
GGGCTCGTTCTCGGCGAGGCTCTGACGATCGACGTCGCGCTCGTCCACGGACACGGCACTATCACGCTCGCGGTCATCGCCACCGCGGTTTGGTGGGTGGCGGTCACGATTGGGGTCATCGGCGGCGCGGCGTTGTTGCGAACGCCCGACGGGACGCAAGTCGATCGCTACGGCATCCCCAACGGGCTCACCGCGATCCGCGGATACGCCTGTATCCCTGTGCTCTTCCTCGGAACGCTCACGCTCCCGGGCCGGCTCGGGCTCGCGCTGTGGGGCGCGGTTGGTGGTTCGGTGGGGCTCCTCGACGCAGTCGATGGATTCATCGCCCGCAGGTACGGCCCGGTCACGGTCCTCGGCAAGGCGATGGACCCCTTCGGCGACGCTCTGTACTTCGTGGTCGGAGCAATCGGCTCCTGCGCTCTCGGGATCCTTCCGCTCTGGCTGGCCGTGCTGATCGTCGTCCGCTACGCCGGGCCGGTGCTGCTGACGCCGATCGTCCTCCTCACCGGCCGGCGCCCGGAGCTCGTCTACACCGTCTGGGGCCGGCGCAACACGCTGTTCACCGGCATCGTGATCTTCACGCTGTACATCGTCCGGCTCTTCACCGGACCCGTCGAGATCATCGCGTTGATCATTGCGCTGCCAACGCTCGTGCCCACGGCGTTGCTCCACTTCGTGGCCCTCTTCCGTCGGGTTGCGGAGTCGCCGCGGGCACGGTGATGCGTCGGGTCAGCCGGCAACCGAGGAGCTGATCACTTCCCGAACGTGGCTGAGCCACCCGATGGACGTGAGGCCGTTCGCGTCGGGCACGAAGTTGCAGTCGAATCCGTCGGCGAGCACTCGCGTGAGTCCGGCGTCGTCGAAGCCCTGGTCGATGAGACGCGTGATGTCGTTCGACGCTTCGGTGACCGTGTCAGCCGAAGCGTTCTCGGCGAACGCATGCAGCGCGGCATCGGGCGTGGCGTGATCCTGGCGCCAGTCCTGGTGGTAGTAGCCGGCCAGCAGCTGGGCGAGCGCCGGATAGTCGGTCGCGGCGTTGTCGATCGCGGTGTCGATATCGATGGTGCCATTCATTGTCAGCGCTCCTGGTGTCTCTTGTCCCGACGCGGGGAACGGGTTGGGTAGGCGGTCACGAGCGTGAACCCGCCGGGCAATTCGTCGTTACGGCGCAGCACGAGTCGCACGGCGGTCACCTGCGTGGGAACCACCACGCCGCGGCTGACCTCGGCGAACGTGAGCATGTGGCCGACCACCTCGCCCATGTCCTCGACAAACGTGAACGGCGCCCGTTTGTCCCTGCCGGCGAGCCACGCCGCGATGTCGGCGCTGCGGCGCGTCACGGCAACGTCCACGCACCGCTGTGCTGTTGCGCGGCTCACGAAGCGGCCCGCTGCCGCGACACCTTCGCGCAGGATCCGGCGCATCTCATCGCCGGGCCGGGTGTCGACGTGCCGCCGCAGCGTGTGGCCGCCGTGGCTCTCGTAGACGCTGAGGTCCTCGACCGGTATCCGGCGAGGGCGCGGCCCAAGACCCGGCCGGTCAATCCCATCGAGCATGCGTGTGTCCTCCCGCCTTTCTCTGAGCGGCAGGTGCGTGCCGCGTTGAGCCGCAGTCTCTCCGGGCCCAGCGGACACCGCGCAGACGTTTGACCGGGTGGAGCGCGAACGCATAATCACGGCGCCGTGCTCGCAATCCTCAAGCAGACGCCCGCGCCCGGATTCGTGATCGGGGATGTCCCGATGCCGGTCCCCGCAGCCGGTCAGGTGCTCCTCCGCGTTGCCGCGGCATCGGTCTGCGGCACCGACGTCCACCTCTACGACTGGAACCCCTGGGCGGCAGCGCGCGTCGTTCCGCCGCGGGTGGTCGGCCACGAGGTCTGCGGCGAGGTCGTGGCCTGGGGCGACGGCGTCGAGGGGCCACCGATCGGGACCCGGGTTGCCGTTGAGTCGCACATCGTCTGCGGCCACTGCGACGAGTGCCGCCGCGGCGACTTCCATGTCTGCGAAAACACTCGCATCCTCGGCGTCGACGTCGACGGTGCGTTCGCGACCCACCTCGCGGTGCCCGTCGCGAACCTCTGGCCCGTCGGCGAGGCCGTGGCGCCCGATATCGCCGCCGCGATGGAGCCATTCGGCAATGCGGTGCACGCCTGCTCGTACGGCGACCTCGAAGGGCGCACGGTCGTGGTCTTCGGCTGCGGTCCGATCGGCTGCGCAGCGGTCGCGGTCGCAAAGGTTCGAGGCGCGTCGCGCGTCATCGGCGTCGATCGCAACGCGTACCGGCTCGGACTCGCGGAGCGCATGGGGGCGGACGCGATCATCCAGGCAACCGATGAACCCGTCGATGCCGCAGTCCGCCGTGAAGCGGGGGACGCCATTGACTGCGTCCTCGAGATGAGCGGATCGCCCGTCGCAGTCGCATCCGCGACCCGTCTCGTCCGGCCCGGCGGCTGGATCAGCCTCCTCGGTATCGGCGACGGGCCCGATGTCGTGGACCTCTCCACCGACGTGGTCATGAAGGGTTTGAGCCTGTATGGGATCGCCGGCCGGCGCATCCCCGAGACCTGGGAACAGGTGACCGCCTACGTGCGGGACGGCGTGATCGACGTGCGCACGCTGATCACGCACAGCTTCGCGATGCGTGAAATCGATGGCGCGATCGAGTTGATGAAGTCCGGTCAGTGCGGCAAGGTCACGCTGGCGCCCGAGTAGCGACGCCCGGGGTATCGTTGGTCGATGGCGATGAACACAAACACGTCGAAAGCCGTCCAGGCGCTCGACGCGTCGTTGAACGAGGATCTCGAGGCGCTGCGGCGCGACGGATTGTTCCGTCCGTTGCGCGTGCTCGAATCTGCACAGGGACCTGAGGTCGACATCGCCGGCAAGGCGGTGATCAGCCTGTCCAGCAACAACTATCTCGGCCTGAACACGCACCCGCGGCTCGTCGAGGCTGCATCACGCGCCGCATTGGAATGGGGAGCCGGAACCGGCGCGGTGCGCACCATCGCCGGCACGCAATCGCTGCACGAGGAACTCGAGCACCGGCTAGCCGTATTCAAGCGCACCGAAGCATCACTGACGTTCCAGAGCGGATACGCCGTGAATGTCGGCGTCATCGGCTCGATGCTCGACCAGGGCGATTGCGTCGTCAGCGACAAGCTCAACCACGCCAGCATCATCGACGGCATCCGGTTGACGAAAGCCGATCGGATTCTTTACGAGCACGCCGATCCTGACGACGCGGAACGCGCGCTCAGTGAAGCGCGGGCAAAGGGATATCGGCGCGTGCTCCTGGTAACGGACGGCGTGTTCAGCATGGATGGCGATATCGCGCCGCTTCCCGAGCTGGTGGAACGTGCCGAGGACTACGGGGCAGCCGTGATGGTGGACGACGCGCACGCGACCGGTGTCCTCGGCGATCACGGGCGCGGGACCACCGATCACTTCGGCCTCCACGGGCGTGTGGCGCTGAACATCGGCACGTTGAGCAAGGCAATCGGCGTGGCCGGAGGCTATGTCGCGGCATCGCAGGTCGTGCGCGATCACCTCATCCACAAATCGCGCCCGTTCCTCTTCTCGTCCTCGCATCCACCGGCTGTCGTGGCAGCGTGCATCGCCGCTGTCGACGTCCTCGAACAAGAGCCTCAGCTCATGGAGCAGCTCTGGAGCAACACCCGCCATTTCAAGAGCGGGCTCCGCGAGCTCGGCTTTGACATCGGCCAGAGCGAGACGCCGATCACGCCCGTGATGTGCGGCGAAGCGCCCGTTGCTATGGAGCTCTCGGACATGCTGCTCGAGCGGGGCATCTTCGCCCAGGGCATCGGTTTCCCTACCGTTGCGCGGGGCAGGGCACGGGTGCGGACCATCGTCTGCGCGACCCACACGCACGAACAACTCGACCGCGCGCTGCTCGCATTCGAGGAGGTCGGGACGCGTCTTGGGCTGATCGGCGCTGGGAAGAAGGCGTAACGCGATGGCACAACCACGCTTCTGTTGGGTGCGTCCTTCGCGAGGCAGGCGGCGCTAGCCATGGCGCATCGCACCGCTGTCGAGCTCGAGGAGGAGCGGCTGGAAATCCTGGCCGCGCAGCGTGACCGGGCGGCCTTCGCGCCGCTCTACGAGCGCTACGTCGACCAGATCCACGCCTACGTGTACACACTCACCCACGACATGGAGCAGGCCGACGACGTGACCGCAGCAACCTTTGCCAAGGCGATGGAGGAGCTTCCGCGTTTCGAGTGGCGCGGCGTTCCGTATTCGGCCTGGCTGTATCGCGTCGCGGGCAACCTGGTCTCACGCGAGCGTCGCCGTCCAGGATGGATCGAGCTCGAACCACGAATGCTTCCGGACTCGGACGCCGACCCCGCGATGCATGCCGAGGAGAACGACCGCGCTGCAATGGTCCGGGCCGCGGTGGCTGAGCTCCCGCATGACCAGCGCCAGGCGATCCTCCTTCGGTTCGGCGGCGACCTTCGCAACCGGGAGATCGCCGAGATCATGGGCAGAAGCGAAGGGGCCGTGAAGCTGCTCACCTTCCGAGCCCTGACGGCCCTCCGGCGTCACCTTGGGGCGCCGATGCCGGCCGAACGGCTTTCGAGGTCGGGGTCATGAACGTCGAGGACCGTCTCGATGGGGCGCTCGACGGCGACATCGTCGCGTTCGCCGCTTCGCCGGAGGTCTCGAGCCTCGTCTATACCGGCGATGAGGTCGGTGGGGCCCTCGCTGCGTGGACGATCGATCCCGAGAAGCGGGCCCAGATCTACGCCGCGGCCCTGGCCATCGCGGACGCGACCGGCTTCGGCGTGCGCGTGCGGACGCTCGGCCTCGACCGCCGCGTACAGGCGATCGCCGGTGGTGCCGTGGTGACGCTCGCAGCCGCTGCCGCGGTGGGTGTCGCCATCGCTCGCGGCAGACGGCACGGCCCAGCCGCTCTCGGCGCCTGAGCGCTCCATGGATTCGGATCCGCAGCTCCCCGACTCCGAGCGGGAACGTATTCGCCAGCGCGACCGCAAACGCGAGCAGCGCATGGTCGTCGACAACGCGGGCATCAAGCGCCTTCTTCCGGCGGTCGCCGAGAAGAAACGGAGGGCCGTACAGCCCCCGGCTCAGGACTCGGAGAGCTGACCGCTCAGGACTTCGGTATTGGAGGGCACAGGACTTCCGCCGGCGGGTTCGACGGTCGCCGCGATGCTCTTGTAGAGGGACATGTTCCCCGACATCACCGCGGTCCACGGTCCGCCGTCCACCCCGGGGCTGAGAAA
>JBEKKP010000135.1:0-5368 GCA_050010655.1 Candidatus Dormibacteria bacterium | reverse complement strand
TGGACACCGTCAAAGCTGCCGATTGTCACCACCGACCCGGGGCCGGCGAAGCCGGCCGCCGGAAACTCATGGAGCAGTTCCATGGGCCTGTCAGCCGGCCAGCACCTTGGTCGGGCGCAGCAGGCCACCGTTGAGCTCGCCGATGCCGATCATCTCGCCCGAGGAGTCGTGCATCCGGCACTCCCCTGCCACGTCCGGCAGGATCGTCCGCGGCAGCCAGATCGACTGGCCGCGCCGGATCTGCTGCACCTGCGCCGGTCCGAGTTGCACGAGCGGCAGGTGGGCCACGGCAACGTCTGGTGGCAGCAGCGCGGGCCAGGGATCATCCATGGCAGCGAGCGCATCGAGGGTGATCGACTCGCTGAGCCGGAGCGTCCCGTAGCTCGTCCTCGAGAGCCAGCCGAGCAATCCACCGGTCCCGAGCGCATCGCCGAGGTCCGAGGCGAGCACGCGCATGTAGGCGCCCTTGCCGCTCACCACGACGATCTCGGCTTCCGCAACCGCTCCCGGTCGGAAATCGACGAGCTCGGCGGAGTGGATCACTACCCGGCGAGGTTCGCGGACAACCTCCTCGCCGGCGCGAGCCAGCTCATACAGGTGGCGGCCTTCGTGGCGCACCGCGGAGTGCATCGGCGGGATCTGATCGATCTCGCCGATGTAGTGCAGGAGCTGGGCGCGGATCTGGTCCGCGGTGACGCCGCCGGCGTCGGCCCCGGTGACCACGACGCCCTCGGTGTCGCCGGTGTCGCTCCGCTCGCCGAGCCGGACGATGCAGTGGTACGTCTTGGGCTGCGCGTGGAAGTAGTCGACGAACCGCGTGGATCGGCCGACGCAGATCGGCAGGAGCCCGGTTGCCGTGGGATCGAGTGTCCCGGCGTGGCCGACGCGTCGCTCACCCAGGATGCGGCGCACCTGGCGGATGGCGTCGAACGACGTGATCCCTGCGGGCTTGTCGAGCGGGAGGACTCCACCTCTGCGCGCGACGGCCGACCCCGGACGAGGGCCGGCGCCCGGCGCGGCGACGCCGGTCACCGTACTGGGTCGAGCAACCGGCGAGCCACCTCGAGCACCTTGCGCTCCGCGACGGGAAGCGAATCGGCGAACTCGGCACCCGCGGCGCGGCGATGGCCGCCGCCACCGAACGGCGTGCAGACGTCGGTCGCATCGATGGGTTCGCGGGTGCGCACGCTGATCTTGGTGCGGGCGGCAGGCGTCTCCTTGAAGAGGATCGCGATCTCCATGGTGCCGATGCTCTGGAGGGTGTCGATGATGCCCTCCGAGTCCTGCAGGTCCGCGCCCGTCTCCTCGAGCATCGCGCAAGTCACCTCGGACCAGAGCAGGCGGCCGCCCAGCTCGGAGCGCATCTCGGCAACGGCCATGCCCTCGAGCCGAACCTGGGCCAGAGAGCGCGACTTGTAGCTCTTGAGCGCAACCCAGCCGGGGTCCGCACCAGCCGCAACCAGGGCCGCCGCCAGCCGGAGTGCGGCCTCAGTGGTGTTCTCGTGCCGGAACCCGCCGGTGTCGGTGAACAGCGCCGCGTACAGGTTGGTGGCGACCGACGGGCTGACCGGTGCGCCGAGCGCACGGAGCAGCCGGTAGATCACCTGACCCGTCGCGCTCGCGTGCGCGTCAACGAGGTTGATCGTCCCGAAGCCGGTATTGCTCATGTGGTGGTCGATGTTGACCACGGTGCCGGCGTGCTCAACTTCTGCGCGCCGCTCGCCGAACCGCCCGAGGGTGGCGCAGTCGAACGTGAAGACCGTGTCGCCGAGCGGCGCGCCGCCGACCTCGACCGTCTCGAAGCCAGGAAGGTGCTCGATCAGGCGGGGCAGCGGCTCGGGCACGACCACGCGAACCGTCCGCCCCAAGGAGCGGAGCGCGATCGCGAAGGCAAGGGCACTGCCGAGGCTGTCGGCGTCGGCGTCCTTGTGTGCCAGGCACGTGATCTCGTCGGCACCGTCGACGATCGCGCGGATCGGTTCCACCACGTCCTCGAGGCTCGGCCACACGGCGGGGGCGACAACGGTCACTCGGGAACCTCCACGGGTGCCTCGGCGGGAGTTTCGCCGGCGAGGTCTCTGAGGAGCGTGCTCACCCGCACGCTGTACGAGATTGATTCATCGAGCTCGAAATGGAGCCGGGGGATGCTCCGCAGGTTCTCGAGCCGTCGGCCCAGTTGACCACGAAGGAAGCCTTCCGCGTGGACGAGTGCGTCGACGACGCCGTGGCGTTCCGCGTCATCACCGAGGGCACTCACGTCGAGCCATGCTTCACGCAGGTCCGGGCTCACCCGGACGCGCGAGATCGATGCGAGACGCACGCGCGGATCCTTGATCCCGGTGATCATCATCGCCGAGATCTCCTCACGAAGCTGCTCGCCCACCCGCTCGCGGCGCGGGCTGCGCGCCCCGGAGCGAAGCGTCATGCGTTCTGCTGCTCCATCGTGAACGCTTCGAGGATGTCGCCCTCGTGGAAGTCGCTGAAGTCGGCGAGGGTGATGCCGCAGTCGTACCCGTGGGTCACCTCGCGGACATCGTCCTTGAAGCGCTTGAGCGCATCGATGCGGCTCTGGGCGATCTCCTTGTTGTCACGCAGCACGCGGCACGTCGCGTTTCTCGTGATCCTGCCGTCCAGGACGTGGGAGCCGGCGATCGCTGGCTTGCCGTCCACCTGGTAGACGCGGCGAACCTCGGCGCGGCCCTGGGTGACTTCGATCATCGTGGGCTGGTACAGGCCCTTGACGGCTTTCTCGATGTCGTCGGTCACCTGGTAGACGACGTCGTAGAAGCGAACGTCGACTCCCTGCTCCTCGGCGGCGGCCTTGGCATGGTCGTCGGGGCGGACGTTGAACCCGATCACGATCGCGTCGGTGACCGCGGCGAGGTTCACGTCGGACTCGCTCACCGCCCCGACCCCTTCGCCGACGACCTTGATCTTGACGGTGGGGTCCTGGATCTGCGTGACCTGGCTGCGCAGCGCTTCGAGCGAGCCGTTGGCCTCGGCCTTGAGCACCAGGTTGAGCGACTTCATGTCGCCTTCCGAGATGTTCTGGGCCAGGTCCGCGAGCGTGATGCGGCGGACGGGCTGGGCGAGCCGCTGCTTCTCGGCGAAGCCGCGCTGTTCTGCCTTGGAGCGGGCACCGCGCTCGGTCTCGACGACCTCGAAGATCTCGCCGGCCATCAACACGTCGGAGAGCCCGGTGACCACGACGGGCGTGCTCGGCCCGGCTTCCTTGACGCGCTTGCCGGTGTCGTCGATGAGGGCGCGCACCTTGCCGAACGCGGAGCCTGCGACGAGGTTGTCGCCGACGCGAAGTGTCCCGTTCTGGACCACCAGCGTGGCAATTGCCCCGCGACCGCGCTCGAGGTGCGAGTCGATGACCGTCCCCACGGCGCGGCCGCTCGGATCTGCTTTCGGCTCCACCAGGATGTCGGAGACGGTCAGCACGCTTTCGAGCAGATCGTCGATGCCTTCGCCGGTACGGGCGCTGGTCCTTACTACGGGTACATCGCCACCGTACGGCTGCTCGGCAACGACGCCACGCTCGGCGAGTTGCTGGAGCGCGCGATCCGGGTTCACCCCGTCCTTGTCGATCTTGTTCATCGCGACGACGATCGGGACGCCCGCTGCGTGGATGTGCTGGATCGCCTCTTCGGTCTGCGGCATGACCCCGTCATCGGCGGCCACGACCAGAATCGCGACGTCGGTCACGTCCGCGCCCCGGGCACGCATCGCCGTGAACGCCGCATGGCCCGGGGTGTCGATGAAGGTGATCAGGCGGCCGTTGCGCTCGACCTGGTATGCGCTGATCACCTGGGTGATCCCGCCTGCCTCGCCGGCGGCTACCTTGGTCTTGCGCACTGCGTCGAGAAGCGACGTCTTGCCGTGGTCGACGTGGCCGAGCACCGCCACGATCGGCGGCCGGGGCACCAGCGTGCCAGGAGCGGCATTGGAGAGATCGATCAAGGGATGCTTGCGCCGGCCTTCGGCAGGAGCGTTGCCGTTGGACTGCTCCGCCGCCGATTCCTCGGACTCCGCTTCGAAGCCGAAGTGATCTGCGGCAAGCGCCGCCGTATCGAAGTCGACCGACTGGTTCAGCGCGGCCATGACCCCGTTGCTCATCAGGTACTTGATCAGTTGGGCGCCCGACACCTCGAGGCGTTCGGCGAGCTCAGCGACCGTGAGACCTGCCGGCAGGGTGACTTTCTTGACCGTTGCTATGTCGATTCCTCCATGACGAGCTCCCGCAGCCCCTCAGCGAGGGCGGGCTCGTCGATTACATCATCCCCGACCCGTAGCGAGCGCGCCAGGGATCGGTGCCGCCGGGACTGGCGTAAACAGGTGATACCCGTTTCCCGGCAGAGATACGCGCCCCTTCCGGGACAGCGGCCAGAGGGGTCAAGGGTAACCCGCCCGGAGGTTGCGACGAAGGCGAGACGGACAAGATCGGCCTTCTCGCGCACCTTCCGGCAGCCGGCGCAGGTCCGGAGCGGCTTCTTCGTGGTCAGCGCGGGCCGTCCTCGTCCTGGCCGCCCGACTCTGCGTCGTCGGCGCTGATGTCGATCCGCCAGCCGGTCAGCCGGGCAGCAAGACGGGCGTTCTCCCCTCCCCGGCCGATCGCCAGGGAGAGTTGATCGGCGGCCACCGAGATGTGCGCCGTCCGCGACTCTGCGTCGAGCTCGACGCCGCGAGCGGTGGCGGGGATCAGTGAGTTCATCACGAAGGTCGACGGATCCGCGGACCACGCGACGATCTGGACCTGCTCCTCGCCGAGCTCTGACGTCACCGCCCGCTGGCGCACCCCGTTTCTCCCGATGCACGCTCCCTGGGGATCGAGATCGCCGTCCGGGGCGTCCACCGCGACCTTGGTCCGGCGGCCCGGATCCCGGGCGATGGCACGGACGACCACCTGGCCGCTCTGCAGCTCCGGGACCTCCTGTTCCATGAGCCGCTGGACCAACTGCGGGTGGGACCGGGACACGACCACCAGTGCGTCGGGTCCTTTGCGGCGTCCCTCGACGATGACCACCTTGATGTGGTCGCGGATGGCCAGGCGCTCGCCGGGGATCTGCTCCTCCGGCGGGAGCATCCCGGGCACGCCACCGGCGTCGACGTACCAGATGCTCCCCATGCGGCGCTCGACGATGGCGTCGCGCAGGACGCCGCGCTGGCTCGCCCCCTCGCCGAGGATCCGGCGCTGCTCGACGCTGGCGAGCCGTTCCGCGACTGCCGTTCGCGCGGCGGCCGCCGCCTGCCGCGGAAAGTCGGGGACGTCGACCGGCAGCGTGACCTCGGCACCCTCCTCGTCAAGGCGATAGACGACGAACGTGCCCGATTCGAGGTTCACGCGAGCCCGGACGCTGGGATC
>JBEKKP010000134.1:0-5460 GCA_050010655.1 Candidatus Dormibacteria bacterium | reverse complement strand
GTGTCGGCGGGACCGAGCACGTATGTCGCAGTGCTGCCGGTGACTCGATATCGAGGTCCAGGAGCCGACTGGCTCCAGCTGCCCCACAGCTGCGAGAGAGCGCCACTCGCGTGGGTGACCGCGATGAAGACGTCGTCATCGAGGCCGGATTCGCGCAGCCGCAACTCCGCGTACACCTCGACTGCCGGACCGAGGAGGAGGAGCGCCTGGTCGGCGAGGTGGCTCCCGAAGTCGAGCAGCGTGCCGCCTCCGGCGCGACCCGGCCCGCGCTGCGGCGCCCAGCGCTCGAAACGCGACTCGAATCGCATCACGGTTCCGAGTGCCCCGTCGTGAACGAGTTTCTGAACAGTGCGGAAATCGGAGTCCCAGCGCCTGTTCTGATAGGGGCTGAGCATGAGTCCCCGTTCCTCGGCAAGCGCCACGGTGAGGCGTGCTGCCGACGGATCCATCGCAAACGGCTTGTCGCACACGACGGCGAGACCGAGCCGCAGCGCTTCGTCGGTCACGGCCGAGTGAGTCTCCGCGGGGGTGGAAATCGCAACCGCCTCCGCGCCCGCATCCACGAGCGCTCGCAGCGTCGGGACGGTCGGCGTGCCGGGAATTTCCTGCGCAATCAGCGCCTGGCGCTCGGGGGATGAGGTCATGACGGCCACCACCTCGCACTCCGGTGCGGCGACCAGCAGAGGCGCGTGGAAATAGCGAGCGCCGAACCCATACCCGACGAGACCGAAACGTACGGGTGTCATGAGCGCGCCTTTTCGCCTGGATACACCACACCCACCGCGGCACGTGCGTCGTCAAGAATTTCGAGAATCGCCAGCGTGTCGGCGTGCGGGATGAGCGGACTTTCCAGCAGCCCCGCGCGGAGGCAGCGCTCGACCTCCTCGATTTCCGGCTGATAGCCGTTGCCGTTGCCCGCGAGCGGATCGTCGACGTGGGTTTCGCCACTCTCGTTGTGCAGGACCAGTCCGCCCGGCCGGTACATCTGGGGGAGGAGCTTGATCCACCCCTTTGTGCCAAGAATGGCCGCTTCATTCGGCGCCCAGATCGGGGCCGATGTCCAGATCTGCGCGCCCGGGTGGCTGCCGTACATCCACTGCATCGCAACCGTGTCATCGGATCCGGTGGAAGCAAGCGTGCCCGCGGTGATGACCTCGTCCGGTGGGCCGAGGAACAGGTAAGCGAATGTTGCGGGGTAGACCCCGAGGTCGAGGAGCGCGCCACCGCCGTTTGCGAGCTCATAGAGACGGTGCTTCGGGTCGAAGGCGAGGCCGAGCCCGAACTCACTCCGCACACCGCGTACCTCGCCGATCGCGCCGTCCGCGATCATCTGCTGCGCAAGGCGGATCAACGGGTTGGTGCGCATCCACATCGCTTCCATCGCAAAGACGCCGGCGCGTGTCGCCGCGGTAAACACCTCGCGCGCGTCAGCGGCGTTGAGGCACACGGGCTTCTCGATGAGCACGGGTTTCCCCGCCTCGATCGCCAGGAGGGACTGCGCACGGTGGTGCGGATGTGTCGTGGACACGTAGACGACATCGACCTCATCGTCGTTGACGAGTGCCGCGTAATCGCCGTAGCTGCGTGCGGCACCGTGGCGCGCAGCGAACTCTGCCGCACGGCCGGCGTGGCGCGCGGCCACTGCGGTGACGACGTTGCCGCTCGTCAAGTTGATGTCGCCGCCGACGGTGTCGGCAATGCCGCCCGCGCCGAGGATGCCCCAGCGAATCGGACGGCCGTCAGCAATCGGTGTGGGCATCGTGGTCTGTTCCCCTGTCAATGAGATTCGCGAGAGACTTTGTCGCCTGATGCGCCGAGCAGAAAGTCCTGGTCTGCTCCGGTATTTGCCTGTTGCACCGTCGCAACGTAGAGCCGCTCCCACCCGCGAAGCGGCTTTGCGTAAGCGTTGACCGTCGCCGCGTCGGGACGGCGTGACGCAAGTTCCTCTGCCGGGATGTCGATGTCGAGCCGTCGCGCTGCGACGTCGAGTATGACGAAGTCTCCAGTGCGGACGAGACCGAGCGGACCGCCGGCGGCTGCTTCGGGCGCCACGTGCAAGACGACGGTTCCGTATGCCGTGCCACTCATGCGGCCGTCGCAGATGCGCACCATGTCGCGCACGCCCTGCTGGAGGAGTTTCGCCGGCATCGGGAGATTCGCGACCTCCGGCATCCCGGGATATCCCTTCGGACCGCAACCGCGCAGCACGAGCACGGAGTCGGCGTCCACGTCGAGGTCCGGATCATCGATGCGCGCGTGCATGTCCTCGATCGAGTCGAAGACCAGCGCACGTCCGCGGTGGCGGAGCAACCGCTCGGATGCGGCGGCGGGTTTGATCACAGCGCCGTCCGGCGCGAGGTTGCCGTACAGGACGGCGATACCGGCGTGCGGCTGGATCGGCGCGTCGCGATGGCGGATCACCTCGGTGTCCCAGACCTGCGCGCCTTCGAGGTGCGCCACGAGCGGCTTGCCGGTGACGCAGAGCGCCGCAGGATCCAGGAGGTCCTGCACCTCATGAAGGACAGCGCGAAGCCCGCCCGCCCGGAAGAAGTCCTCCATCAGGAAGCGGCCGGCAGGTTGCAGGTCGACGAGCAGCGGGACTTCGGAGCCGGTCCGATCGAAATCGTCCTGGGTCAGCTGAATTCCGAGGCGCCCGGCGATGGCGAGCAGGTGGACGACGGCATTCGTGGATCCGCCGAGAGCGGCAAGCGCCACGATCGCGTTGAGGAAGGACCCGCGGCTGAGCAGGCTTGACGGCGTCCGCTGCGCGGCCACCATCTCGACCGCGAGACGGCCGGTGTCATGCGAATGCTCCAGCAGGCGGCTGTCGGCGGCGGGCGTGCCCGCGAGGCCCGGCAACACCATGCCGAGCGCCTCGGCGAGGAGTCCCATCGTCGAGGCGGTGCCCATGGTGTTGCAGTGCCCGCGGCTCCGGATCATCGATGACTCCGACTCGAGAAAATCGCTCTCGGTCAAGTTGCCGGCGCGCACCTCTTCAGAGAGTCGCCAGACGTCGGTGCCGCAGCCAAGGGCTTGGCCGCGGAACGTGCCTGTCAGCATCGGTCCTCCGGGGATCACGACAGCCGGGAGATCCACTGACGCGGCGGCCATGAGCAGTGCGGGGATGGTCTTGTCGCAGCCGCCGAGCAGCACGACGCCGTCGATCGGATTGGCGCGGAACATCTCCTCGGCCGCCATGGCCGCCATGTTCCGCCAGAGCATCGCGGTCGGCCTGACGAGCGTCTCGCCGAGCGACACCATGGGTAGATTCAGCGGAATGCCACCCGCCTCGTAGACGCCCTGCTTGACGCTCTCGGCGACTTCGTTCAGATGGGCGTTGCAGGGCGTGAGATCAGACGCGGTGTTGGCGATGGCGATGTGCGGTCGCCCGTCGAACGCGTGCGCCGGAAGGCCGCGCCGCATCCAGGCCCGATGGATGTACGCGTTGCGGTCATTGCCCGCGTACCACTGCCTGCTCCGTAGCTCCGCCACATTTGACCACCTTTCCGCTGACTGGGACGAGACGCTCTTGCGACCACCTATATTGTCGAGCCCTGATGGCAGTGCGTCGCAGCCGCTTCGCCGTCGCCTCGTGAATCGATGAAAGCCTTCGTCGTCGAGGGGCCGCACACCGGGAGTGTTCAGAACGTTCCCGATGCCATCGCCGCTGCCGGCGAGGTTGTGGTGGACATCCACCGCGCAGGCGTCTGCGGCACCGACGCCGAGTTCTGGACCGGCGAGATGGCCTATCTGCACCAGGGCCACGCGCAGTACCCGATGCGCATCGGCCATGAGTGGAGTGGCGTCGTTTCCGATGTGGGTCCGGGGGTCGACACGGCCTGGCTGGGGCGGCGGGTGACCGGCGACACGATGATCGGGTGCGGGCGCTGCGATCGCTGCACGTCCGGCCGGCACAACGTGTGTGAAGACCGGGTCGAGATCGGTATTCGCGGTGGTTTCCCGGGTGCGCTGGCCGAGCGACTCGCGGTACCGATGACTGCTCTCCTGGCGCTGCCCGACAACGTCGATGACACCGCGGGCGCGATGGTCGAACCGGGCGGCAGCGCACTTCGATCGGTGCGCAGCGCCGCGTTCGCTCCTGGCGAACGTGTCCTTGTGCTCGGCAACGGCACGATCGGGTTGCTCGTCGCGCAGTTCGCCCGCGGCGAAGGAGCAGAGGTACATCTCATGGGTCGCTCCCACCAGGGCTTCGACTTCGCTCGCGCGCTGGGCTTCGCAGGGATCTGGGAGCGAAGCGAATTGCCGCAACTCGTGTGGCATGCGGTGATCGACGCGACCAACGCAGCGGAACTTCCCGCCCTCGCGCTCGACCTCGTCGAGCCGGGCAGGCGCGTGGTCTACGTCGGCATCTCTGCCACACCGAGTGTCATCGACACGCGCACGATGGTGCTCAAGGACGTGACGGCTGTCGGCATCCTGGCAGCGTCGCAGGGGTTGGCGGGAACGATCGATCGATACGCGTCCGGCGACGTCGACCCGCGACCGCTTGTCGCCGCCACAGTGAGCCTGGAGAGAACCGGCGACGTCCTCGAGGGGTGGCGACCCGAGAACGCAACCGGGGGACCCAAGATCCACATCGATCCGCGTCTGTAGATCCGAATACTTTCGAATGGGTGCAACCACATGAATGATTTCGAAGGACTGGTCGCGGTGGTGACCGGTGGCGCGAGTGGCATCGGCGCGGCCACCGCGACGCAACTCCGTGAGCGTGGGGCGACGGTCGCGGTGCTCGACCGGGCGTACACAGCCGTCAGCCAGGGGTCGTCGCTGGAAGTCCCCTGCGACGTCGCCGATCCAGGGTCCACCGACTCCGCAATCGACATCGTCGGCAGCTCGCTCGGAGCGATCGACATCCTCATCAACAACGCGGGAATCGGCGCGGCAGGTGATGTGACCCAGAACGACGACGACGAGTGGCATCACGTCCTGAACGTCAACGTCATCGGCATCGCCCGGGTGACCCGCGCGGCGTTGCCGCTCCTGCTCAAGTCGAGCCATGCGGCAATCGTCAACACGTGCTCGGTAGTCGCCGATATCGGCCTGCCACAGCGGGCGCTGTACTCGGCAAGCAAGGGCGCCGTGCGCTCGCTGACGCTGGCGATGGCGGCTGACTTCATCAAGCAGGGCATCCGCGTGAATGCCGTCACTCCCGGGACCGCGGATACGCCTTGGGTGCAACGCCTGCTTGCCGCGGCCCCTGACGCCGAGGCCGCAGCGACGGCACTGCGCGCCCGGCAGCCGATGGGCCGCCTGGTCACCGCCGACGAGATCGCCTTCGCGATTGCGTACCTGGCAAGCCCGCTCTCCGCGGCAACCACGGGCACGCTCCTCGGCGTGGACGGCGGCATGGCCGGCCTTCGGGTGGGGTAGAGGTTCAGACCCCAGCCCGGTGCGTCCACGCACCGGCGAGCATCGTTGCGGCGACGGGCATCGTGCGCA
>JBEKKP010000133.1:0-5464 GCA_050010655.1 Candidatus Dormibacteria bacterium | reverse complement strand
GTGGGGATGTGGATGGCGCGCGCGTCGGCAACGGCGAGCACTGCGGGCATCACGCGTTTCAGGTTGCGATGCTCGGTCGCCGACAATGTCAGCACCGGTACGCCGGGGACGAACGAGAACGACTCCTTGATCTTCTCGAGAAAGGCCGCGTCGACGCGGTCCTCGTGTCGCACGAGGTCCCACTTGTTCGCCGCGACAACGAGACCGGCGCCGGCTTCGACGGCGTATCCAGCGATGTGCCGGTCCTGCGCACTTGCTCCTTCGGAAGCATCGATCACGAGCAGTCCGACGTCGCTGCGTTGCAATGCGCGCAGCGATCGCAACAGGCTGTAGCGTTCGACGTTCTCGGTGACGATGCCGCGGCGGCGAATGCCCGCAGTATCCACGAGGCGGATCTGCCTCCCGTCGAGTGAGACCACGGTGTCCACAACGTCGCGAGTGGTTCCCGCAACCGGCGAGACCAACGCTCGCTCTGTGCCCACAAGGCCGTTGAGCAGCGAGGACTTGCCGGTGTTCGGCCTGCCGATGATCGCGACACTGACCTCGCCCACCGACGGCTCGGTTCCGGCGGATCCGTTCTCGGGAAGATCGGCGACGAAACGGTCGAGCAGGTCGCCGGTATCGGTGCCTTGCAACGCGGAGATGAGGAGCGGTTCGCCGAGCCCGAGGCGGTACAGCTCGTCGGCGCGATAGCTGTCGACCTGACTGTCGGCCTTGTTGCCGACGAGGATCACCGGCCGTCCGCCGCGGCGGAGCGCCTGCGCGATCTCCTCGTCGAGCGCGGTGACACCGTCGCGCACATCGACCATGAAGCAGCACACGTCCGCTTCGGTGATGGCCATCTGCGCCTGCTCACGCGTGGCACGCGTCAGTGCAGCGATATCCGGCGCGGCATTTTTCGGCAACGGCACATCGAGGCCGGCGGTGTCGACGATCGTGAATCGTTTCCCGCCCCACTCCACGACGCCGTACAAACGGTCGCGGGTCAGTCCCGCAAACGCGTCGACGATCGCGCGTCGCGTGCCGGTGAGTCTGTTGAACAGCGTCGATTTCCCGACGTTCGGACGTCCGACAATTGCGACCACTCCGACTGCCGGGGCAATCGGTTCTCCTTCCTCGCGACGGCGCCGGCGAGTGGCGCCGGCCGGGCTCATTTTCCCCCGCCGGGGACGGGCGAGATGTCCATCGAAACGGGTCCGAACGGGGCTCCCTCAGCCTCGAGGGCAAACGCGTTCATGTCCTCGGCGCCCGTCGTGGTCGTGCGACAGATGATGTACACGTAGTCGACCCACGCATGGTCGGTGTCGAATTTCGAGGGCTGCGCCGGGTGGTCGGGATGGCTGTGCCAGATGCCGGCAATGTCGAGTCCACGCGATCGCCCGTCGCGATCGGCCTTCATGAAATCGACGGGATCGAGGTCGTAGCGATCTGCGGCGCGCTCCGTCCACATGTTGCGAGCCGATGTCACATCGACGATCACCATGCGCGTTCCGTCTCTGCGCCCGAGCAGCACTCCGCATCCTTCGTGGGGGTATGCAGCCGCCGCGAGATCGCGGATGCGATGTTCAGCTGCGGGTGCAATCGTCGCGAAGCGCAGGTTCAACGCCCGGGCCGCCGGTAGAGACCCGTCGAGAGATAGCGGTCGCCGCCGTCGGGGAGCACCGTCACGACGACACCCCGGCCGATTCGCCGCGCAATCTCGCCGCACGCCCAGAGTGCGGCGCCACTCGAGTGGCCCGCGAGGATGCCCTCGGTCCGCGCGAGCTCGCGGGCGAGATCGTATGCGGGCTCGGTCTCCACGCCGATGTCCTCATCAGCGAGGCTGGCGTCATAGATCCCCGGAACGATCGACGTCTCCATGTGCTTCAGGCCTTCGAGGCCGTGCCAGGGCTCGGCCGGCTGCACGCTGATGCACTGCACGTCGGGGTTCATCTCTTTGAGGCGGCGCGTCACGCCCATGAAGGTCCCGCTCGTTCCCAGCGCAGCAACGAAATGCGTCACCGTTCCGCGCGTCTGCTCCCAGATCTCGGCGCCGGTCCCGTCGTAGTGCGCGAGCCAGTTGGCGTCGTTGTTGTACTGATCCGGCATGAAGAACGCATCCGGGTTTTCGTCGTACATGGCACGAACCAGGCGGATCGCGCCGTCACTGCCTTCGAGTGGATCGCTGTACTCGACCTCCGCTCCGAACGCGGTGACGAGCTGGCGTCGCTCCTCGCTGACATTGCCCGGCATGACCAGCCGCACGCGATAGCCCTTGGCGGCACCGATCATCGCGTAGGCGATGCCGGTATTCCCGCTCGTACTGTCCAGAATGATGCGGCCACGCACGAGACGGCCCGAGCGCTCCCCGTCCTCGATCATCCGCAGTGCCGGGCGATCCTTGACGGAGCCACCGGGATTGAGGAACTCAGCCTTCGCATAGACGGCGACGTCGGGACACTCGTCCTCGAACAGCCGGATGCGCAGCAACGGCGTGTTGCCGATGCGATCGGTGATCGTCTCCCCCATCGCCCGCGGCACGAGCGTCAACGCCGGCTGCGCCGGGTACTGCGGCGTGGACACGCCGATCAGCTGGCCTCGGCTCCCTGCGCCACCCGGAACCCAGCAGCACCGCGTCGCTGATCGGCGATGACTGCGATGACGGCCTCGGGGCGAACAAGGAAAGGGCCGTCCTCGCCGGGCAGTTCGACAAATCCCGAGCCCCCGCCGGACGCATTGAGCTTGGCGGTGATCTCCTCAACGGTGAGCTTCACCGAGAGGTCGCCGCCGTTGGCGAGACGAACGTGTGCCATATCCCCCCTAGAGTACCGGGTCGGCAACTTCGGGGACGGTCTCGAGCCTCATTCGGCCGAGGCCGCGACGAGCGCAGCGTCGAATTCCGCCCGAAGGTCGTCGATCTGCTCGATGCCGGCGCTGATGCGCACGAGACCGTCGCTGATGCCGAGGGCCGCCCGCTGCTGGGGACTGAGCGATCGATGGGAGGTGCTTGTGGGATAGCTCACGGTCGTGGCCACATCGCCGAGGCTTGGCGCCAGCCGGATCCCGTCGAGACCGCGGATGAAGGCTCCCGCCGCGGATCCGCCACCACGCAGATCGATGCTGAGCATCGGCCCGCAGCCGCGCGGCAGCAGCCGGGCTGCGAGCGCCGCGTCTCGTTCGCCGCGCCGCCCGGGGTAGTGGACGGCAGCGACCTCCGGCCGCGTCGCGAAGAACGTGGCGAGCGCCGCGGCGTTCTCGGTGCAGCGTTCGATCCGAAGTCCCGCAGTTCGCAAGCCTCGAAGCGCGAGCCAGGAGTCGAAGGGCGAGAGAGTGCATCCGAGGAGGCGCGCATTGGCATCGAGCCAGTCGCTCGCCTCGTGTCCGGTATCGACCAGGAGCACGCCGCCGATCACGTCGCTATGCCCGGAAAGATGTTTGGTGAGACTGTGAATGACGAGGTCCGCCTCGTGCGCGAACGGCTGAAAGAGCATGGGGGGCGTGAACGTCGAATCCACGATGGCGGCGGCTCCGACCTGATGCGCGGCTTCGATGATCGCGGGAACGTCAACCAGCCCGATGAGCGGATTCGTGATCACCTCGGCGATCACGGCGGCAACATCCGGCCCGAGAACGGCGGCGACGAGCTCGCCGTGATTCCCGCTCCCGTCTGGTGGGATGTCGACCGTCGAGATCTTCACGCCGAGGTTTCCGAGCGGACCCGCGATGAGCGAATCGGTGCCGCCATAACAGGGGCGCACCACCACAACGCGAGGGCGCGCCGGTGTCACCACGAGAGTCGTCGCGAGGAGCAAGGCCGCCTGCCCGCTCGACGTCACCCGAGCCACCGGCGCCGCCCGGCCCGCCACGGTCTCGAGCTCGATCATCGCCTCCTCGAGGCGCTGCGGATTGCCGCCGCCGTAGCGCCGGTATACGTCGCGGCCTTCCATGGCCTCGTCCACCGACGCGAGGTCCTCGTACGCGCGCACCGACGCGAGGCTCAGCGGCGCAACAAGGTCGGCTCCATCGGCATTTCCCCGGCCGAGTCCCGCTCTCGCTGTCGAAGTGGAGGGGTCGACGCGTCTGGTCACGGTCAGGCCGGCTGCGGCACCGTGCGGAAGAACGGCGCTGTGCCGGCGTACGTTGCCGCACTTCCGAGCTCGTGCTCGATGCGCAACAACCGGTTGTATTTGGCAACACGCTCCGAGCGCGACGGCGCGCCGGTCTTGATCTGGCCGGCATTCACAGCAACTGCAAGGTCGGCGATCGATGTGTCCTCGGTCTCGCCGCTACGGTGGCTGATCACGCTTGCGTAGTTGTGCGACGTCGCGAGTGCGATCGTGTTGAGCGTCTCGGTCACGGTGCCGATCTGGTTGAGCTTGATCAGGATCGCGTTGGCGATGCCGCCGTCGATGCCCCGTTGCAGCCGCTCACTGTTGGTCACGAAGTTGTCGTCGCCCACCAGTTGCACCTTCCCGCCAAGGCGATCCGTCAGCAACTTCCAGCCGTGCCAGTCGTCTTCCGCCATGCCGTCTTCGAGGGAAACGATCGGGTACTTGTTCACCCAGGCTTCCCAACGATCGACCATTCCCGCGGCATCGAGGGTGATCCCTTCCCCGCGCAGCTCATACCGACCATCCTTGTAGAGCTCGGACGTCGCGGGATCGAGCCCGATCGCGACGTCTCGACCTGGTGCGTAATGAGCTGCTGTGATCGCCTCAACGAGCAGTTCCATCGCGGCCTCGTTGTGGTCGAGATCAGGCGCGTACCCGCCCTCGTCTCCCTGACCGGTTCCGAAACCGCGATCGTGGAGAATCGTGCGGAGCGCGTGAAAGCATTCCGCTCCGGCGCGAAGCGCCTCGCGGAACGTCGGCAGTCCGATGGGCAGGAACATGAACTCCTGGAAGTCGACACGGGTCTGCGCGTGCGCGCCGCCGTTGAGCACGTTGAACTGCGGCACCGGGAGCAGGTGCGCGCCGTCGCCACCGAGGTGCCGGTAGAGGGGAACGCCCGCCGATGCGGCGGCAGCATGGCTCGACGCGAGGCTCACCGCCAGGATTGCGTTGGCACCGAGCTTGCTTTTGTTCGGGGTTCCGTCGAGCTCACGCAACTTCAGGTCGAGCCCAGCCTGGTCGGTGACATCGAACCCGATCAGCTCGGGACCGATGACTGCTTCGACGTTGGCCAGTGCCTTCAGCACGCCCTTGCCGCCGAAACGCGCCGGGTCACCGTCGCGCAACTCCACGGCCTCGTGGACTCCGGTGCTCGCGCCGCTCGGGACGCGCGCTTGCCCGACCGAACCGTCGTTCAATGTCACGACGCATTCCAGTGTCGGGTTGCCGCGCGAGTCGAGGATTTCGAGCGCGGTGATGCCTTCGATTCTGCTCATGACGTCCCCAGCGACGCGGCCAGCTCATCCCAGAGGCGGCCGAGAACGCGTATTCCTTTGAAGTACATGTCGAGGGTGAATTTCTCGTTGGGCGCGTGG
>JBEKKP010000132.1:0-5541 GCA_050010655.1 Candidatus Dormibacteria bacterium | reverse complement strand
CACGATGGCGCAGCAGGCGACCATGCGGGTCCACGCCGACCGCAGGCAACGCAAGACCGTCGTCTACCACCCCGCCTGTCACATGGAGACCAACGAGGAGCGCGGCTACCAGCATCTGCACGGGCTGTTCGGCAAACCGGTCGGCCCGTACTACGAGCCACTCTCACTGGCAAGTCTTGAGCTGGTGCACGAGCCCGTTGCGGCGCTCCTGCTCGAGCTCCCGCAGCGCGCCCTCGGCGGCACCCTCCCCTCCTGGAAGGAGCTGGTCGCGCAGGTCGGATGGGCGCGCGAGCGCGGCGCCGCCGTCCACCTCGACGGGGCCCGGCTCTGGGAATCGACGCCGTACTACAAGGCCAAGCACCGCAAGTCGATCGCCGATATTGCCGAGCTGTTCGACACCGTCTACGTGTCCTTCTACAAAGGACTCGGCGGCATCGCCGGGTGTTGCGTCGCGGGAGACGCCGACGTCATTGAGGAGCTCTCGGTGTGGCGGACGCGCCATGGTGGCCGCTCGTTCGGGCTGTGGCCATATGCGGCGGCTGCGCGAACAGCGCTCCACATGCGGCTGCCAAAAATGCCGGCCTACTACCGGCACGCCCTCGCCATCGCGACGGCCGTCCGCGACATCCCGGGAATCGAGGTGATGCCCGAACCCGTCCAGAGCCCGATGATGCACGTCCGCTTCTCCGCCAGCCTCGACGCGATACGCGAGCGCGTGGTCGATATCGCGAGAACCGACAAGGTCTGGACGTTCGCCCGCCCGTGGTCCTCGCTCGGGCCGAAGCTACAGGAGTTCGAGTTCAGTGTCGGCGATGCGACCCTCGAGCTGAGCCCTGACGAGATTCGCGATCTCTTCGTCCGCATGGTCGAGACGCCTCGCGCTCGAAAGTCCGCCCGCCGTTCGCGAGGCTGAACCCGAGGGCCCGGAGGCCCCGCGCAGCGCACGCCGCGCGGGGCCGAATCCGGATTCAGATCACTGATGCCCTGCCGGGTCGAGGGACTCCCCCGTCTCCAGCAGTGTCTTGAGGCCGCTGAGCACCCAGTTCCAGCCGCCGCCGGCGCCCTGGTCCTCCATGCCGCCTGACATGAGCACCGCAAGCTGCGGGGCACCTTCGAGTTCGTGCGTGAGCGTGAGCCGCGAGACGCCGTTCTTGCGCTCCTCGATCTCGTACGTCACGCGGGTGAATCCCTGAGCCTTCATGCCCTCGTCCATCAGCATCCGCCAGGTCTGCACGAGCTTGTGTGGCGGATCCGCCTCGAGCACTTCACCGTCGATGGCGACGTCGGGAGCGCCCATGGAACGCATCGCCGCCGTGGTGTATCCGGTGTACGTGCCGCCGGTGCGCAGGTCGTAGTCGGCGCGGCCGCAGTATCCATAGCGCTCCGTCCATTCCGGCTTGGTGATCGCGTCCCAGATCGCGCCCGGCGTCGCCTTGATGTAGACGCGGTAGACCTGGGTGGTCCCGATCGCAGTCGCTGTCGTGGTCATGCCATGCCCTCCAGTTGGGTTTTGAGGTCGAGGAGCGCCGACGCGTGGCGCTCGCGGTATTTGTCGATCCACCGTTGGTGGATCAGTTGAATCGGGATCGGGTTGAGGAAGTGCAACTTCTCTCTCCCCGATCGGCGGGCGACGACAAGCCCTGCGTCCTCGAGAACCCGCAGGTGCTTCATCACGCCGAAACGCGTCATGTCCAGCTCCGACTCCAGCTCCGTCAGCGTGCGGCCGTCACGCTGGAAGAGCAGGTCGAGGAGGAACCGACGCGTCGGGTCGGCGAGTGCCTTGAACACGAGGTCGTCGTCAGTCACCTGCACAGGATAGGTGACCGATTAGTCACATGTCAAGCGCTCGCGAAGGAGCCCGTCCGGCGGCGGATCACCCCGCCGCGCTTACTCGTCCTGAACGGCGTCCTTGATGTGCTCGATCTTGGTCACCGTCAGGGCGCCGTCCATCATCAGGCCGATCACATCGATCCGGCACGGCTGCTTCTGGCGGTGCGACTGCGCGCGATACAACTCGAGGAGCATGCGCAGCTTGCGTCGCTTGCGCTCGTCGACGGCCTCCTCGGGCGTCCCGAAACCGGTGCCACGCCGCGCTTTGACCTCGATGACCACGAGCGTCTCGCCATCCTCGGCGACGATGTCGATCTGCCCGAGGCGGCTGCGCCAGTCGCGCGCGAGGATGCGGTAGCCCTGTTCCTTGAGGTACGCCAGTGCTGCCACCTCGCCGGCATGACCGACCCGGTCTTTGAGCGGCCGAGCCGGGGGAAGTTGCTCGGGGGTTCGCGACCCCCGGCTACGCTCCGCCGTCGCTCTCCGAGGGGGCGTCGGCACCCTCGGCGTCGCTTGCCTCAGCGGTCACTTCGGCCGTCTCAGGCTCGATAACCTCCGGCTCCTGGGCCTCCGGCTCGTCGAGCACCTCAGGCAACTCCTCCGGCTCGACGTCCGCCTCCGTCGGCGCATCGGCATCCGCGCGCTCGAGGGTCATTGCCGAGCCGCCGATCGGCTGGCGGCGCTCGCGGATGCGGGCGTGGCGGCCGACCTTCTCGCGAAGGTAGAAGAGCTTGGCGCGGCGCACCTGGCCGTGGCGAAGGACTTCGATCTTGTCGATACGCGGGGCGTGCACGAGGAACGTCCGCTCCACGCCGACACCGTGGGCGATGCGTCGCACGGTGAAGCTGGTGGCGAGACCGACCTTGCCCTTGAGCGCGATCACGACACCCTCGAACACCTGGATGCGCTCGCGGGTTCCTTCAACGACCTTGACGTGCACGCGCACGGTGTCGCCTGAACGCAGGATGGGGACTTGCTGTTTTTCCTGCTCGCGTTTGAGCAGATCGATGACATTCACGTTGTTCCTCCGGGCCTTGGGGCAGACCGTATCAGATCGGGGCGATGCAGCCCGGTCCGTCTTGTACTTTCATTTCGACGCCACGCCGCGATTGCGGCGTGGTTTCCCTCCCGCAACACTGCGGGGACCTCGCGGCCCTCGAAGGCCGCGGGGCGTGTGTAGAGCGGCGCTTCGAAACCGCCGCCGGTGCCGTCCGAGAACGTCTCATCTCCCAGCGACTCGGGTGAGCCGAGGACGCCGGGCACGAGCCGCGCGGTTGCTTCGATGACTGCCATCGCAGCGACTTCGCCGCCGCTGAGCACGTAATCACCGACTGAGAGTTCGTCGCCGATCTCATCGCGCGCACGCTGGTCGACGCCCTGATAGCGGCCGCAGACGAGCAGGATGGATTGCTCGGCTGCCAGCTCGCGCGCGACGGTTTGATCGAAGCGCCGTCCCTGCGGGGACAAGAGAATGCAGCGCACCTGTGGTTCGGTTTCGCGGAGCGCGCGCACCGCGCGAATCACGGGCTCGGGCTTGAACACCATGCCCGCGCCGCCGCCGAACTGCATGTCGTCCACCTGGCGGTGGCGGCCCTCGGTGTGCTCGCGCAGATCATGCACTTGCAACTCGAGGTCGCCGGCGTCGAGGGCACGTCCCACCACGCCGATACCGAGTGGTCCCGGGAACACCTCGGGAAAGATCGTGAGCACGTGGAAGCGGATCACACCGTCTCCTCTGCCCACGGCGTGACGGTGACGGTCCCTGCCGCAACGTCCACCGACGTCACGTAATCGCGCGCCATCGGCAGACGATGCACGGTCGAGCCGTCACGGATGACGAGCACGTCGTTGCCCACACCAGCCTCGACATCGTCGACGACACCGACGTTTGTGCCGGCGGTGTCAACGACGCGGAGCCCGATGAGTTGCCAGACGAACCATTCATCTTTTGCGAGCGGGCGCGCTGCGTCGACATCGACGCAGAGGTATACGCCGCGAAGCAGCGCCGCTTCCGTGGGTGAGGTGATCTCGTCAAAACTGAGCAGCACCGCGTTGCCCGAACCGCCGCGCGCGCTGCGCACCGTGAGGGTGCGCGCACCGTCTTCGGTCTCGAGTTTCGTGCCAGGCGTGAAACGGCCGGGATCGCCGCCGATCGGCTCAACCCGCACTTCGCCACGCACGCCGTGCGCGCGAAGCACCTGCGCTGCGCGCAGTTTTGCGGGAGCGAGCGGCCGGCCGGTTGTCACCGCAGGTCTTTCAACTCCACCTGCACGCGCTCGTGATGACGGAGTCCGGCGGCGCGCACAACTGCACGCACGGCCTCGATGTTGCGACCGGTCTTGCCGATCAGCTTGCCCATATCTTCTTCAGCGACATGCAGCGTGACGATGGTGCTGCGTCCGCGCGGACGTGCATCCACGGTCACTGCCGACGGATTTGAAACGATTCGCTCGGCGATGAATCGAGTGAGGTCCGCGTAGTCGGTCATTCAGCGGACTCCTCCGCAACGGCAGCGGGCTCTTCGGCGTCAGCGCCTTCGATAGCGGGCTCCGCCGCGGCGGCCTCTACAACGGCGGCCTCTTCACCAGCAGTGTCTTCAACCGCAGGCTCTTCGGCAACAGGTGCTTCAGCTGCGGGCTCATCAGCCGCAGTTGCTTCAACCGCTGGCTCTGCCGCAGGTGCTTCCGCTACAGGTGCAGCCTCAGCTTTCGCGGCGGCCTTCGCCGGCTCCGCGGCCACTTCGGCGCGGGGCGTGATCTTGAAAGGACGCGCTGCGAGAATGCCTTCCTTGACAAGCAGTTGGCGCGCGCTGTCGCTCGGGCGCGCACCCCGGCGCAACCAGAGTTGCACGCGTTCCGCGTCGATCGTCACCACCGCCGGATTGGGCAGCGGATCGTAGAAACCGATCGACTCGATGAACCTGCCGTCGCGTGGGCTGCGCGAATCCGCAACCACCAGCCGGTACACCGGGCGTTTGGTGGTGCCCATTCGCTTCAACCTGATCTTGACCAATGTCGTGCTCCTTTCAGAATCCTGCTTGTCCGAGTTGGGTTGGGTCGATGTTCTTGAGCTGTCTGAGCATTCGAGCCTTGCCGCGAACACCCTTGGTGCCCTTGCCGCCGAGGCTCTTGAACATGCCTTGCATCTGCTCGAAACCCTTGAGCAGACGGTTGACATCCGCGATGGTGGTGCCGCTGCCCAGCGCAATGCGCTTGCGCCGCGAGCCTTTGATGAGCTCGGGATGACGGCGCTCGGCGGTGGTCATGGAAAGCACGATTGCCTCCATCCGACCGAGGTCCTGCTCGGACGGCATCGCCGCGCCGGCCTGCTGCATCATCTTCCGGCCACCCGGGAGCATGCCGAGCACACCCTCGAGCGAGCCCATGCTGCGGAGCTGGCGAAGCTGCGCGAGCCAGTCGTCCATGGTCAGCCGGCCCGCGAAGGACCGCTCGACCATCTCCTCGGCTTTCTTCTGATCGAACTGCTCCTGGGCGCGCTCGACGAGCGTGAGGACATCACCCATGCCGAGGATCCGCGAGGCCATGCGGTCTGGCGCGAACGGCTCCAGGTCGGAGACCTTCTCGCCGGTACCGCAGTACATGATCGGCTTGCCGATGGTCTCGCGCATCGAGAGCGCAGCGCCGCCGCGAGCGTCGCCGTCGAGCTTGGTGAGGATCACACCGTCGACGTGCACGGCATCGTCGAACCCTT
>JBEKKP010000131.1:0-5968 GCA_050010655.1 Candidatus Dormibacteria bacterium | reverse complement strand
GAGACCAAGCTGGTCGGCTGGATACGGCTCGATCCAGAGCGTCTCGGTCAGCGGCTCTCCCCATTCGACGGTGTCCATCTCCCAGCCGCCGTCGAGCGGCAGCATGCGCATCGGCCGCCGCGCGGTGATGTCAAGCGCGGAGCGCGTGGCGATCGTGTACAGCCAGGTCCGAACCGACGAGCGGCCCGCGAACTGCCCGAGCCCGCGCCATGCCTTGAGCAGCGCGTCCTGGAGCGCATCTTCCGCATCCTCGATTGACGCGAGCATCTGATAGCAGTGGGCGTGCAGTCCGGCGCGATACGGCTCCACAAGATCGCGAAACGCCGCTTCATCGCCCCCCACTGCTGCCTCGAGCGTGGCGCGCTCATCGTCAGGGACTTGCTGCGTCACTCGAGAGGTCATGGATCCAATAGTGTCGAAA
This sequence comes from Candidatus Dormibacteria bacterium, assembly GCA_050010655.1. Lineage (GTDB taxonomy): Bacteria > Chloroflexota > Dormibacteria > Aeolococcales > Aeolococcaceae > Palsa-851. Next base: position 5,547 of record JBEKKP010000131.1, on the reverse strand, counting down.
GTCGTTCCGCTCAGCGTGGTCATCGTCGCCTCCTCAAATTGCGTCCAACACCCGTTAGACAGGAGCGGAGGCCGTCATTCATCGGTGGCGACGCTCGGTGACGTCGGCGAACGCCCCGGCGGTAAGCCCCGTGTCACCCGGATCCGTATCCTCATCTACCCGGGCGATTCGCGTTCGACCGTTCGCGCATGCCCGGAATCGGCTCAAGATCGATCGCGAGCGCCCACGAGTCAGGGGGTGCGTCTCTCTTCCAAGAAAAGGTAATCCCACGTGACCACCACTGCCGAGGACGAAAGCGGCCAGAAGCCGGGAGTCACGATCGCGGTCGGGCGGCGAGTGTTTCTCGGCATGACCGCGCTCGGGCTGGCGGGAATCGTCTTCGGCGCCCGGCTCGAGAGCGCACTCGACACCGGGCTGCAACGACTGTTCCCCTGGTGGCCCGGCTTCCGCATCTACTCGATCTCCGGCTCGTATCCCAACATCTCGGAGTCGGCCTACCGACTGGAGATCAGCGGGCTCGTCGACAAACCGCAGGTCTTGACACTTGCGGATCTCAAGGCGATGCCGAGCACGGCGTTCACGCAGGACTTCCAATGCGTCACCGGATGGAGCGTTCCCGACGTCCAGTGGGAAGGCGTGAAGCTTTCCGACATCCTCGTCGCGGCGGGCGTGCAGGAAGGCGCCATCGCGCTCAGCTTTGAGTCGTACGACGGCGCCGACTCCGAGAGCCTTACGCTCTACCAGGCTCACTTGCCCGATGTGATCGTCGCCTACCGAATGCTGGGTGCTCCAATCACCACCGCACATGGCGGTCCCGTTCGCCTGTACGTGGGACCGATGTTCGGCTACAAGTCGCTCAAGTGGCTGTCGGCGATTCGAGTGGTCGACGAGGTTATCCCGGGGTACTGGGAACAGAACGGATATCCACTCAACGGCTGGCGCGACGGCTCGACCGGGCCCACCGATGTTGCGCTGACGGGCGGAGCGGGATGAGCATCCCGATGGACACACACTCGCAACCCGTCTCGCGGATCTTGCGGTTCGACCGCGTGGAGCGCGCCGCCCATTGGGCCAATGCAGTGCTCTTCGGCATCCTCATGCTGACGGCGCTGATCCTCTATTTCCCCGGGCTTTCCGGCATCGTCGGCCGGCGCGCTCTGGTGCTCAATATCCATGTGTGGACGGGCATTGCCCTGCCGATTCCGTTGCTCATCTCGGTGATCGGGGCGTGGGGCACGGGCATGCGCCGCGACCTACGACGGGTCAACCGATGGACGCGTGATGAGATCGCGTGGCTGTGGGCACTCGGCCGCAAGGCGCCTCGTGTCGTCGACAAGTTCAACCCCGGTCAGAAGCTCAATTCGATCTTCGTCGGCGGTGCCATCGTGGTCATGCTGGCCACCGGCATCGTGTTGCGGTGGTTTCCATTCTTCCCGGTGAGCTGGCGCATGGGTGCGACGTTCGTCCACGACGTCCTGGCCCTTGCAATCTTCATCGCGGTCATCGGCCACATCCTTCTCGCCTTCGCACATCCCGAGGCGTTGCGTTCGATGTTCAGCGGCTGGATATCAAAAGGATGGGCCGCGCGACACGCTCCCGCGTGGTTGCGTGAGGAGACTGGCGAAGTCGAGCACGACGCAGTTGCCGTTAGTTCGGATTGATCATCAACGAAACACTGGAGGTCTTGCTGCGATGAATCGCATTTGGGTCGTTGTCGGGGCTTTGGCAGTCCTTGTTGGCATCGTGTTTTTCTTTCAGGGTGCCGGCCTGCTCAAGGGCAGTTCGATGACAGGGGAAACGTTCTGGCTCTGGGTGGGGCTGGTGCTCATCGTTGTCGGTGCTGTGGCCGTGATTCGAGGATTGAGGACTGCACGACGACCGTCCTCTTGACAGTGTCCTCGTCTATCTGACGCTGCCGGCTCGTCAGTGACCAGCGCGTCAGCAACGACGCGGAACGATCAAGCCGGGTAGCGCACCTGGAAGGTCAGACACCCGTCATCGCTACGCCACGGTCCATGCGGCATGCCCGGTGGCCTGCAGGCATACATGCCCGCGGTGAAGGTTTCATTCAGCCGAAGATCGGTGATCGATCCCTCGACGATGTATACCTCCTCCCAGCAATCGTGTGTCTGGACGCCGTTGGGCGTGGTGTCGGTGCCCGGCGCGAAGCGCATCAATGAGCTTGCAACGCCGGTTTCGGGATCGGTCGCAAGGATGGATTCAGTGAGGGTGTCGACGTTCCCGGCGCAGGGTGTGAATGCCAACGTGTTGGTCGCGAAGAACTCGTGTTCGGGCTTAGCCATCGTGCGGAAGCACCTCGTAGGTGTGGATCAGTGCCGTGTTTGCGTTCAGCGTCAGTTGTATGCGCCAATGCCGCCCCGCACGGAACGCACCGGTCAGCAGCGGGACCGTGCCGCAGAAGATGACAAGATCGTCCTCAACTTGACCAAGTGTGGCGGCCATGCGTGAGAGAAGATCGGTCGGAGTTCGCATCGCAGCAAGGCTGCCGCGTTGGTAGGGCTCGCCATCCACATCGGACTCGACGTCGATTGCGTCCCAATCCAACATGGCGAGGTCACCCGGTAATGCGACTACCTGGTGGCCAACCGGTTTCGGACATGCGGCCTTTGAGGCGGCAATGTCGGACCGTTCCACGTCGCGATCCGTGTGGTCCGACCCAACGCCGAGGTAGTAGCGTCCTTTGTGCCGGATGAGCACGGGCTCAACCTCGCCCGATGTATTCGAGCCGCTGATGGTGACCACCGGATCGGACGTGACAAGACTCGTGTCGAGGACGAAAAATGCGGGGACCGATGCCGGCGGCGGGATGCCGATTGCGGCCAGCTCGGCGATGTGCGCAGCAACCGCGACCTCGTTGCGGCCTGTGTATCCCGCGATGATCAGCCGCGGAGAGTCGAGCTTGACCTCGGCGTCCGTGCCGATCAGTCGAAATCGCGGCGTCATCGTTCCGAAATGCTCATCCGCCGGTCTTGCAGCACGCGGAATTCATCGCGAGTCCGAGCCACCGCTCCGGGGTCGACATCACACCAGGTGATGCCCTCGCTGTCGCCCGCCTCGGTGAGCACCACTCCCCACGGATCGACGATCCTGCTATGACCGCCGAGCGCGACTCCGATCTGCTCGCCGACCGCGTTGCACGAAATGAGGATGACCTGCTCTTCCACAGCACGAACCGAGGTGAACAGACGCCAGTGCTCGAGGCGCGCGGCCGGCCATGCTGCGGGAACGATGACGACGTGTGCACCCGCGTCGATCAGCGCTCGCCACAACTCGGGAAAGCGAAGGTCGTAGCACGTGGTGGCGGCAACAGCGCCCAGCGGCGTGTCGGCGACCGAGATATCCGTGCCGGGTGTGAGCAGTTCGGCTTCGCGAGACCGATATCCGAAGACGTGGATTTTTCGGTATGTGTGCGCGATCTCCCCGGCGGGATCGATGAGCACCGCGGTGTTGTACAGCCGGTCGTCCGCACCGCGCTCCACAAAACTGCCGAGGTGCAGGTAGCAGCCCAATTGTCGAGCCCACTCGCGGCCGGCGGATACCGTCTCGCCGTCCATCGGCTCGGCACGCTGGTGGTACTCGTCAAATGCGAAGTAGCCCACACCCCAAAGTTCCGGCAGGACGACGAGATCAGCGCCCCTGGTGCCGGCGACCATCTGCCCGACGCGGTCGCGACGAGCCGCGACCGTTTCACTCGCAGGGCTGGCAACCTGCAGCAGCGCTACCTTCAGCACCCAAGCGCACGCAGGAACATTGGATCGAGAGGATAACGCGGTACGCGCTTAGGCCAGGTCAATGTCGCTCCTCTGCCCGTGGCGTGTCGATCGCCGGCACCGGCACTTAGCTCACTATTGGCCTGAGCGAGCAATCCTGAGGGAGACCGACGATGAGCCTGACGCCAGTGCAAGCGTTGTTGCGAGGAGCTCTTGCGGGTGCGGCCGGCACCGTGGCAATGGATGTGCTCGGCTACGCTCGATCTCGGCGGCAGGGAGGTGACCAGCCGCCGCTGCAGTGGGAATTCGGCGGCGCAAGCACATGGGATGCGGTGGCAGCGCCGGCCCAGGTCGGTCGCCGCCTCTACGAGGGCTACACGCAACGTCCTCTCGACGAGCGCTGGGCTCGACTGACGAACAACGTGATGCACTGGGGATACGGCATCGCGTGGGGCACGGCATTTGGCATCGTCGCCGCTTCGTCATCCCGTGAGCGCGTTGCCTGGGGCCCGCTCTTCGGCGCAGCCGTGTGGACCAGCAGTTACGTCAGCCTGCCGCTTGCCGGTCTGTATAAGCCGATTTGGGCATATAGCTTCGCTGAGCTTGCTCCCGATCTCATGGGACATCTTGCGTACGGCACGACGACAGCGTTGGCGTTTCGAGTGCTGACGTAGGCCGCAGCGCCGGTTACCTGGAGAAGTGCGTCTTCGGTCGGGGGAGACGGATTCCGTCCACGCTGATGTCCACCCGTTCGTTGTAGAAGGCGATCAGCCCGGCGATAGGGAGCAGTTGGTGTGTCGGGAAGTCGTAGACCCACGCCACGTCGCGGTGCGTTGCGTCGCCTGCGCGAAGCCGCCAGTACCCGGTGGTTCGCCCTTTGTACGGGCAGGCAGACACGGTGTCCGTCGCGATCAGGTGCTGGAAGTGCACCTCGGTTCGATTCAGGTAGTAACGCGTCGGCAGGCCGGTCTCGAAAACCATGACGGGTGATGACGACTCGGCAAGCACTGCACCGCCCGCTTCCACGCGCACATGGCGCGTCGACCTCAGCGCATCGACCCGAGTGTATGGATCGCGGGGGTGGACGAAGACCTGCTCATCCTCCTCGAACCACGAGTCAAGGGCGTGCCAATCGAAACGAGCGGTGCGCGCCAGTCCGCGCGGCGCGTCCTGCGAGAGAATTCGGACGGAACTCGGACGGTCCGTTTCGCCGACTCGCAGCCCGAAGAGCTGTACGGTCCCGTTCCGCCCCTCCGCCGTTGCCTGCTCGTCGTGGGCGCCTCCCACACATACCTCGCGCGAATGGTGTCGATGACCACCTCGCCGGCGAGGATGGCACGGATCCTTCGAGGGACCGGCTCGACGTGGTTAACAGGAACGATGACTTGCGGATAGCCGTGCGAAGTCTGAACGTCTGCGTCATCGGCGACAGGTGGGACCATGACCACTATCGATGCTAGCGGAGGGAGCGCAGGGCCGCCGCGATGTCGGCCGGCTCGGCACGAACGCGCCAATCGGCCGATACGAACGCCCATCTCACAATCCCACCCTGGTCGATGACGAACGTGGCAGGGACGGGGAGCGCGCGGGTGTGATCAGCGTTGTGCTCGCGCGGGTCGTTGTGCCAGACGTTCACCTGCAGGTCCTCGAGGTCGCCGGCCAGTGTGAACTGGAGGTGGTACGCGCGGATCACCGCCTGGTCGGCATCGCTCAGCACAGCGAAGGTGAGCGCGTGTTTCTCCGTCAGCGAGAGGCTGTGGTCGGGAGCCTGCGGACTGATGGCCACGAGCGACGCGCCGAGTTCCTGGAATTCAGG
>JBEKKP010000130.1:0-5669 GCA_050010655.1 Candidatus Dormibacteria bacterium | reverse complement strand
GCGGCCGGCCTCTCTGGCTGCAGGTCATCGTTCGCGGCTTCTGGCACCCATTGGGACACGTGGGTGACTGGTATGTCGCCAACGGGATGACGGAGCGCGGCGTCGCGTTGCGACGCGACGCAATCACATTCGCGGAATATCTGCACGCTCCCGCTGAGTCGCAAGGCATGGCCTGGTTCAGCCTCGCCTGCACGTTCGCGACCCTCGGTACGACCGAGGAAGCGGTCCTTGCGCTCGAACGCGCGGCGACGCTCAACCATGACCTGCGCGCACGTGTCGCGACCGAACCGGAACTCGAGGCGGTCAGGGAGGATCGCCGGGTCGTGGCGCTTGTCGGCTGAGCGCGGTCGTTTGCGCTGCTCGGATCCCGGCCGTGGAGCGGTGGCCTCCTGAACTACTGACTCGCGGAACTCCTGTCGAGAACCTCGCGAACTCTTGACAGGAGTTCCTCGTGTTCCTTCGGGTTCGTCACCTTCACGCGCTCGAAACGGTCGTCAAGTCGAACATCGGCATAGAAGTCGCCGCCATCTGCGTGGAAGTGCAGGAATGCCCGCGATCCTCGCGAGAAGGAACCGCGCCTGCGCTCCCGCAGCCCTGGCGTCCGGCGCAGGGCCCCCAGCAAAGGCTCGAGGCGATTCAGATCCTCATCTGTCGCGTGTCGCACGCGCCCAGCATGACGGGAGCGCCGCTCGGACCCATCCAGCCACGTGCCTCCAAGTATAATTCACCGTACGGTGAATTCTATCGAGATCGATCGGCTGACCGTGATCCGAGGCGGTCGTCGCGCGCTGGGTGAGATCTCAATGGGGGTAGCGGAGGGCAGCGTTACGGGCCTTCTTGGTCCGAGCGGATCGGGGAAGACAACGCTGATCCGCTCCATCGTCGGTGTCCAGAAAATCACGTCGGGATCGGTGCGGGTACTCGGCTTGCCCGCGGGATCCGCGACCCTCCGTCCTCGCGTGGGATATGTCACGCAAGACCTCTCTGTCTACCGTGACCTCACGGTTCGCGGGAATCTCCGGTACTTCGCAGCGATACTCGGCGTGAAGCGTGAACGGGTCGATCAGGTCCTCGAGGAGGTTTCGCTGTCAGACAGGGCCGAGGCTCGGGTCAGCACTCTCTCCGGTGGTCAGCAGTCGCGCGTCTCACTCGCAACCGCATTGCTCGGCGAGCCCCGCGTCCTGATCCTCGACGAGCCAACCGCCGGGCTCGACCCCGTGCTTCGGGAGGATCTCTGGACGCTCTTCCAGCGGCTTGCAGCCTCGGGTGTGACGCTGCTCATCTCCAGCCATGTCATGGAGGAGGCGATGCGCTGCCAGCGCGTGCTGCTGCTCCGTGACGGACGGCTGCTCGTCGACGACACACCACACGGCCTGCTCCAGCGAACCGGTGAAGCCGAAATGGATGCGGCGTTTCTCCACATCATTCACCAAACGGAGGCTCGCAGTTGAGCGCGAGGAGGACCGCTGCAACCGCCGGTCGAGTGCTCGCACAACTGCGGGCGGATCCACGCACCGTAGCGATGCTCCTGGTGGTGCCCCTCCTGCTGATGATCCTGCTCCGATATGCCTTCGACAGCACGGTGCTCATCTTTGACCACGTCGCGCCCATCCTCATCGCCGTCTTTCCATTCGTGCTGATGTTCCTCGTCACGTCGGTGGCCATGCTTCGCGAGCGCAGCACTGGCACGCTCGAGCGCCTGCTCTCGATGCCGATCGCCAAACTCGATCTGCTCGTTGGCTATGCGCTTGCCTTTGGGGCGGTAGCTGCCGTCCAGGTGGCGCTGGTCATCACCGTTGTGCTCGGACCACTTGGCGTCAGCGTTTCGGGGTCGGTCATCGTGCTCTCGCTGTTCGGGGTTCTCGATGCGTTGCTGGGTATGGCGCTTGGGCTCTGGCTCAGCGCGCTGGCGCATACCGAGTTTCAGGCGGTGCAGCTGCTTCCTGCCGTTGTGTTTCCGCAACTGCTCGTATGCGGACTGTTCGCACCGCGAGACAACATGGCGGGAGTCCTCCAGGGTCTGGCTGACGCGTTTCCCCTCACGTATGCGGTGGACGGAGTCACTCGCGCCGCTGCGTCGACGGCGTGGACCGGTTCGTTGGTCAAGGACCTCGTCATCGTCGCGATTTGTATCCCCTCGGCGCTCGGACTTGGAGCCGCGACGCTGCAACGTCGAACGGGATGACCCCACGTCGAGGTCGGCGTGTCGCCGGCAGTGACACCCGAGGTGAAATCCTCGCCGCCGCTCGGGCGATGTTCGGGGAAAGCGGTTACGCAGCAACAACACTGCGGGGTGTTGCGAAGCGAGCACGTGTCGACCCGGCGCTCATCATTCACCATTTCGGCTCCAAGGAGGCGCTGTTCCGCAGCGCAATGCACCTGTCGTTCGACCCTGCGGCGATCGCAACGATCATCGCCAGTGGCGACGGGGGTTCGCTTGGCGAGCGGCTCTGCCTCTATTTCCTGGCGCTCTGGGAGGATGAAGCCACACGTGAACCGCTCCTCGCCACGCTCCGATCTGCGCTCACGCACGACGCCGCCGCGCAAACGCTCCGCGAGTTTCTGAGCGAAGCGCTGGTCGAGCGCGTCGCTCATCTGCTCGGCACGCCGGATGCCGCGCTACGCGCAACGCTGGTGGGGAGCCAGCTCGTGGGGCTCGCCATTGCGCGATATGTGCTCCGCATCGAACCGCTGGCGTCTGCTGACCGTTCGACCGTCATTGCATGGGTCGCTCCGACTCTCGAACGGTACCTGACCCCCTGACCCGGCGTCATCGACCACGACTCTGCGATTTCTCCCGACCTAAGACCCACAGGATTCGTGCCATTCGTCCGTATGCGACTGACGCATCGAGCCGCATATTTGATCCATGACAACCACCGCGCCAGCGGACGGCGAGGAGGTCGTCCCTGCGCTCGACCTCTTCTGTGCGAACGAATCGTTTCTGCACCTCGAGGAGGACTGGCGCCGAGGATTGGGCTGGTGGGTCATCGCTGCTGACGGGCGGAAGCACATCAGCATCAAAGACGCGATGCAGCTCGCGCCGGAGTCCGTTGCGCATGAGGTCATCCTCGAAGCCGAGTCGCTCTTGTGGCGGCTCGAAGCCGAAGACATCGAGCGGGAGGTCGGGCCACTTCGCCGGAATGCCATCGCTCGGTTTCGTCGAGAGGTCGCACTGGCCGCGGAGAGTGCCACGAACCCGATGATCGCGATGCTGGAGGCGCTCTCGCTCTCGCCAGGTCGCACTCGTCCGCCACGCTGAGCCGGAAGACTTGTTGCGGCCCTTGCAGCCGTTGATGGCATCGCCGTGGATTCGGAGACGCCAAGAACCAAGGATGGCGCCGGCTTGCCGTGACGCGGAGCCGACCTGCTCGGGTCGCGTCCAGGAAGCCGGCGCCTTTCTCCTACGACAGCAGCATGCCGCCATCCACGATGACCAGTGCCCCGGTCATGTAATCCGCCGCGGGGGATGCCAGGAACAGCGCCACCTTGGCAATGTCGTCGGGCAGGCCCATACGCCGGAGCGGGATACGCTGGGTGAACGCCGCCATCATCGCGGTCGTCTGCTCGGCGGTCATCCCTGCGAGCGGCTGCGACGTGCCTTCTGTCGTGATGCCTCCGGGAGCAATTGCGTTGACGGTCACGTTATGAGGACCCATCTCCAAGGCGAAGTTTTTCGTGAAGCTGAGCACGCCGCCCTTGCTCGAGTCGTAGGCGGCAAGCCCTTGCATCGACGGATGCACCGAATCGATCGACGCGATGTTGATGATCTTGCCGCCACGCCCCTGCTTGACCATCTGCAAGCCGGCTGCCTGCGACATGTAGAAGAGACCCTTCAGGTTGACGGACAGCACGCGTTCGAAGAACTCGGGCGACATCTCAAGCACCGAGCTCGTCGGGAAAATGCCGGCGTCGTTGACGAGCACGTCCAGTGAGCCGAATTCATCAACGCACCGTTGCACCGCTGCCGCGCAGGACGCAATATCGCTGACGTCGAGCCGCGTGGCCACCGGCCGGCCGCTCGCACCTGCGAGGGCTTGCGCCGCCGCACCTGATGCGGCGTCATCGATATCGGCGATGAGGACGTTGGCGCCGGCCTGTGCAAGGCGTATGGCGATGCCGTGACCGATTCCTTTGGCACCTCCCGTGACCAACGCGTTGCGACCGGCCACCGAAAATGGATCCCCGTTTGCGCCTCGCGTTTCAGGGATTGTGGCGACGAGTTGCTGCACCATTTCAGCTCCTCCGTGTCAGTGGGTTTGCGTCTATGGTGAAAGTGGCTTCCCAGCCACCGTAAGGGGCTAAGGTCCCAAAACCCTCGTGACGAACGGGCACAAACCATTCACTCGAGTAAGGGCCTGGGGAGTGATGCCGAGGACTTTGTGCCCTAGCAAAGACTCCCTGTTCGCGCGAATGATCTGATCATGCAGCAGCCGGTTGTGCAGCCGGCAACACCACGTAGGAGTGAGTGGACATGTTCGAGAAACTCTTGGTTGCGATCGACGGGTCCCCGTCCTCGGATGCGGCAATCAGCGTGGCAGGCGATCTCGCCGGCAAGTTGGGGGCAGATCTCGAGATTCTGCATGTCCACGAGCACGACGCCGTTCCGTCCAGGGCCGGCATGAGTCCGGATCTCGAGACACCTGACGAGGCACGACACATCGTCGCTGCCGCCATCGATGTCGTCGCAGCCAGTGGCGTGCACGCCCACGGTCACGTCCTCCAGGCGTCCACCCGTGACGTGCCGCGCAAGATCATTGCGTTCACTGTCGAGCATGACATCGACCTCATCATCGTCGGCCGGCGAGGACTGTCTGGGTTGACCGGCATGCTGGTCGGGAGCGTGTCAAACAAGCTCATTCACGCTGCACCCGTCCCGGTGATGGTCGCGCACTAATCGGCACGTCGTCACCGCATATCTGACGTTCCAAAGTCGTGACCAACGGCCCTGGACAGTTCGCTGAGTCAGGTCTTGACTGTGAGTACGAAGCAGACCGTGGCAAGCCTGAGGTGCGCCGGATGAACCCGAAGAAGATCGTGGTGGGAGTGAAGGGTTCCGCGGCATCAACTGCGGCGCTGGCGTGGGCGGTCCAGGAGGCGTTGTCCACAGGCGCGGAGATCGTCGCGGTGCATGTGCTCAGGCCCACTCGTGGTAACGATATGAGCCCAACAGTGGCTGAGGTCCGCCTTCGGGAATTCGGCTACCTTTCAAGCCCCATTCGCTCGCGTGTCACGAGCGAATTGTTCGGACCTCTCGCCGCGTCGACGGTCGACCATCGCATCGTTGTTGTGGAAGGTCACCCTGCTACGGCGATTCTCAGTGTGGCGGATGCGGAAGATGCCGATCTCATCGTTGTCGGCAATGGCGTGCATGACGCCACCGGCGATCTCTTCCTCGGGACCGTCGCCCACGAACTCACCCACCGATCACGGCGACCGCTCATCGTGGTTCCCGCTGAGGCACATGCCCGAGGGATCGACATCGTGGGGGAGCGACTCCACTCAGAGATGCCGAGGCAGACACGTTCGCACCGTGCCGGCAAGTCCGGTGAACGCGCGCACAGCCTCCCCTCTCACCGGCCTGCCGTCGACGCTGGTGTCAGATCACCTACCCCGGGCAGGCCGCGATGGTGAACGTGCCACTCACGCTCACCTGATTGTCAGCCTGG
>JBEKKP010000129.1:0-5738 GCA_050010655.1 Candidatus Dormibacteria bacterium | reverse complement strand
CGCGATCGACATGAAAGCGGTGGAGGCGACGCAGGCACTCAGCCTCAAGGCGATCGACCGCGAGCCGGATCTCGATGATGTCGGCTCCCAACTCGGACGTGGTGACACCGTCGATCGACTCATTGACGAGTGCGTCGACGCCATCGCGGAAGCGCCGTATTACATCCGGGACGACGTGCGCTTCCATGCCCACATTCTACCAAACATCTGTTCGCCGCCGCCGCTGCGCTCGACACGGACAAACGCTGTCCGTGTGAGGTTCTCGCCATTTACGGCAATAACATCGGAACGCCATCGGCGCCCCCGGCCGATGCCGCGGCTCCGGAAAGCGTTACTTACCGTTGACCTCGACCGCCTTCCGGATCAGGGTCTGCAGGGCAGCTTCGTTCACGGAGTCGCCGTCATGAACGTCGATGGCGCGGACGGATTTGCTGTCCAGCCGCGTGTTGAAGAGCTCCTTCGTATCCGGTACCTGGGCGCCCTTCGGGAACGTCAGGCGCACCGCATTCTTGAGCATCTCACCGATGCACACAATGCCATCGTGCGACCAAACAGCAACGCCCTCCGGCCTCGAAGGCTTCTTCCATTTGACCTCTTCCACGACATCGGGATCGGCCTTCTTGATGAGCGCGCGCAACGCTGCAAGTCTTTCTGCTCGCCAGTCGCCGGACTTCGCAAGAATCGCATCGATCTGCTGAGACGCGGACTTCTCTACCACGAGATCAGCCCCCTATTCGGTTGGTGTCAGGCACGCCGACTTGGGACCAGCTACGCGCCAGTGCCCAGTGCCCGGACAAGCTCCTGCGCGTAGAACTTCTCCCATCCACCGTCGCTTGGCGCAGCCGTGAATTCCTTGTCGAGTTTCACGAGGAGATACACAAGCTCACTGCGCACAGGACGCGCACCCAGGAGTGACGGGAGCTCAGACAGATTGATAAGCCAGTCCGCATACCAGGACGCCCAGTCTGGGTCGTTGCCATCGACGATCCGGTACACGCGATGGTGGGTTTCTGCCACCTCGGAGAGGAGGGCTCGGATTGCCTCAGTGCTCGTATGACTGTCCACGCGCACACGATACCGCGATGCCAAACGTGCCGGGAGAGGGAGTCGAACCCTCACGAGGTTGTCCTCGGCGGTTTTTGAGACCGCTGCGTCTACCATTCCGCCACCCCGGCCAGGTGGACAGCGTACCGGCTCCTGCCGGGAACCGGAGCCCCAGTCTGCGCGTACTCTCAAATGCATGGACGACGAGGCGCTCCTCGAGCGGGCACGCCGCGGTGACCGCGATGCCTTTGCAGCAATTGTCACTCGTCACCAGGATGAGCTCTACACGATGGCACTCAGGATTCTCGGGACACCGGCCGACGCCGCTGACGTCGTCCAGGAGACGTTCCTTCGCGCGTACGTCCGGATCCCGGTGCTTCGCGGGCAGACGATCCGGGCATGGCTCTTCCGCGTCGCAATCAACTGCAGTCATGACGTCCAGCGCCGGACAATCCGCAAGCCCGCGGATCCGCTCGAGGATGCCGAGGGCAACATCGTCGAGCTGCCCGATCCCGCGCTCGGGCCCGAGGCGAGCGCGTTAGCGCGGGAGCGAGTTGCCGCCGTCCGCGAAGCACTGCTGACACTCCACCCGGATTTCCGCGCGGTTGTCGTCCTCCGCGATGTCAATGACTTGAGTTACGAAGAGATGTCAACGGCCCTGCGCATTCCGATCGGCACCGTGAAGTCGCGGCTCAACCGGTCCCGGTCGATGCTGGCGAAAGCACTTCGTGGAACCGCCGCGGCACCGGGATTCGCGGAGGAGCAGGCATGACCCCTCGCCATCTCGACGATCTCTTCTCGGCGGCGTATGAGGACGAACTCTCGCCTGCGGAGCAGACGCGGTTCGAATCGCATATGCAGGCATGCGAGCCTTGCGCCGCTGCTTACGACGAGTTCAAGGCCGGCATTGCGGCGCTCAAGGAGCTCCCGCAGGCCCGTATGCCGCACGCCGTTCATCTCCCGTCCACGCTCCCCGTGGCCGAACGGCCGTCGCGCCCGACAATCGGTCTGAGCTGGTTCAACCTCGGCCTGCTGCGCCGGTTCCCCGCAACCGCCGTCGCCGGGGCGGTGGCAGTCGTTCTTGTCATCGTTGCCATCCGTGTCGGCGACCACAGCACACTCGGCGGAGCGTCCCTTCCCACAAACGGCTCCGCGATCGGCGCCACCGCTCCGCACGCCGCGCCCGGCGCGGCCACCACCACCACCTCGTGCACGCAGCCGACTCCCATCACGGGCTCGACCCCGCCGATCAGCTTCGCCGAGGAGACCCAGGCGGCCGACCCGCAAGAGCCGGCGCTCCATCTGGTGATCGCAGCGCCAACGCAAGTTGTCTCCGCGGGCTCGACGGTCCTTCTCTATGCGCAGTTGTCGGTGCCGTCCACGTCAATCGCGAACCCGTCGTCGGTCGTCCCGACTCCGCCCGCCAAGGCGCTGCTCCCCTGTGTCTCGGTCGGCGTCGCGACCAGCAACGAGCAACTGACAGTGTTTCCGCCGGGGAGCGAGGGGCTTTCGATCCCGGAGGCCACCAGTGGCACGGCCACCGGAGCCAACGGGTACCAGCCGGCGGAAGCAGGCTCCGAGTATGCGTTCACCGTCCCTGCAGGCCTGGCGACGGGCACCCAGATCCACGTGATTGCCACCGTTCCGGCCGGGTTCGCGGCCTTTGGGAGCCCGGCGCTGACGGCGGAATTGACCTTGACCATCGGCTGAGGGAGCCCACGCGCGGTCCGTCGCGCATCTCGTTGACTAGACTTTGAGGCGATGCACCGCCGCCTGGTGTGCCTGGCCGTGGCGCTGCTGGTCTCCGGCTGCAGCTTCGCGGGGCTCGGCCCACCCCCCAACTATGGCTACGTCGTGATCACCGCTGGTGGTGTCGGCCTCCGGTCCGGCTCGTCCGACGTTCCGCCAGATCTCGACCTGCGGCTCCACGCCACCGGCGCGCCGCTCCAGGTGTCGGACGTGACCGCGACGCTTGACGGAAACACCCTGACGCTCGCCACCCAGGATCAGGACCTGTTCGCCACAGTCAAGCCCCTGCCGCTTTCATCCACCCACCGGCTGTCGGTTGCGGTGGCGGGGATGACCACCCAGTACATCAACTTCACCGTCATCCCGGCGACTGCTGCGATGCTCGCGGCGCACATCGACCCGGTGAGCGGACTCGTGGTCGACGCCGTCTTCGACGACGCTCCCGATCAGGCCGCCGTCGCCGCGGCACTCCCTGGCGCCACGATCACGTGGATCGACGGGAATCATGCCCGCGTGAGCTGGCACGGCAGCCCACCTGCCTCGATCTCGCTGCCGGCGACCATCGGCACCGCTGATGAAGCGCATCTGTACCCGGGTCTCACCCTCTCGCTGATCGGCATTGCGCGGCACACCGTGCGCCGGGTCACCGTGCCGGCGGCGCCCAGCGTTTCTGGCATCTCGATCGACGCCTTCGTGATCAACACCGCGGCCTCGAACTCCTCGCTGGCATTCCACCTCGGTGCGGCCGCGGAGGTGACGCCGACCGGCTGGCAGGCGCAGGCGAACGGCACCCTCCTCGGCACCCCGGACCAGTCGGCGGTGAATCGCGCCGCAGCCGCAGGTCTGCCGATCTGGCCCTCCCTCGCCAATGATTCGACAAACCCAACGGCGACCGACCAGCTGTTGAACAACCCGAGCGCGGTGAATGTGCTCGTCAATGAGATGGTCGCCGCGATCCGCTACGACGGCTACAAAGGCATCAACGTCGACTTCGAGGGGATGCTCCCCACGGATAAAGCTCCCTTCACGGCCTTCATCGACCAACTGGCGACAGCCGTCCACGCCCACGGCGCCAAGCTGATCGTCGATATCGTGCCCCACGACTTCGCCGGGGTGAACCCGTACTCGGCCGCGTACGACGTCGCGGCGATCGGAAAAGTGGCCGACTACGTGGATCTCATGGCCTACGACGAGCACGGCGACGGGGGCACGCCCGGGCCGGTGGCGGGCCTGGACTGGGACAACGCGGTGCTCCAGGCAACGTTGCCCGATCTCAACCCGGCGCATGTGCTTCTCGGCGTCCCGCTCTACGGCCGAGCGTGGGGAAGCCTCGGCGGCGCGTCGGCGTACTCGAACGTCCTGTACAACGCGCTTTCCATTCCCGGTGCGCGTGTCGATTACGACTTCAGCTCGCAGACGCCGTTCATCGTGTCGCCCAACGGCTCGCTCACCACGTATTTCGACGACGCAGACAGCCTCGCTCGGAAGATCGGGCTGGTGAAGACCTACGGTCTTGCGGGTATCGCGGCGTGGCGCCTTGGCTTCGAGGACCCGGGATTCTGGTCGCTCTTCAAAGGCTGAGCCGCGGCTAGCTTTCGGAAGCGCCGGTCCCGAGGTCGGGAAGATTGAGGGTGTTCACCCAGTCGCGAATCTTGGCGAGGCGCTCCTCGCTCTCCGGATCTGCTTCGGAAAGCTCGCCGTCCTTGTCCGCCTCGGGGAGGACGCCCGCCTTGTCGAGCACCTCGTCGGCCACGAAGATGCCGGCGCCGACGCGCACTGCGACCGCGATGGCATCCGACGGCCGGGAGTCGATCTCCAGTCGCCGTCCGTCGACCTGCGCGAGGATTCGCGCGTAGAAGACCTCATTGCTGAGTGACGTGACCACGATTCGATCGACGGTGACCTCGACCGCGCTCAGCAGGTTGGCGAGAAGGTCGTGCGTGATCGGCCGTTCCGGCGTGATGCCGGTGATCTTCAGCGCGATCGCGTTGGCCTCGTTGATGCCGATCCAGATGGGGAGGTAGCGATCCGCCGTCTTCTCCTTGAGGATGACGACGTGCTGGCCAGTCGGCATGTGCACCCGAATGCTGTCGACGGTCATCTCCACCATGTCGGCCATGGATCGATCATAACCCCCGACGTGCGCCATCGAGGACATACCCGCCACGTCGCTACCATGGTCCGCTGTGGCTCGCGAGACCCTGCTGCTGGTGGACGGGCACAACCTTGTGTATCGCGCCTTTCACGCGATGCCGGCGTTGAGCAACAGCCGTGGCGAGATGACCAACGCCGCGTACGGCTTCACATCCATGCTCTTCAAGGCGCTCAACGACACAACGCCGACATATGCGATCGCGGCCTTCGACCTCGCAGGTCCGACGTTTCGGCACGAGCGAGTTGCGGAGTACAAAGCGCAACGAGTGCGTGCCCCTGACGAGCTCCGCGCGCAGTTTCCGTGGGCTCGCGAGGTCGTGCTCGCGCTCGGCATCCCCATCATCGAAGTCCCGCGATACGAAGCCGACGATGTCATCGGCACGCTCGCGCAGAAAGGCGAGGCAGCGGGGCTCGACGTCATCATCCTGACCGGCGATCTCGACGTTCTTCAGCTGGTCACGGAGCACATTCGTGTGTTCGCGAGCCGGCGCGGCATCAGCGACACCATCATCTACGACGTCGCGAAAGTCCGCGAACGCTACGGATTCGAACCGCCGCTCGTTGTCGATTTCAAAGCACTGCAAGGCGATCCGAGCGATAACATCCCTGGTGTTCCGGGGATTGGCGAGAAGACCGCGATGTCGCTCGTGCAGCAGTACGGGCCGCTCGAGAACGTGCTCGATGCGGTGCCGACCATGCCACCGGGACGCGTGCAGCGCGCGCTGGAAAGTCATATGGAGCAGGCGCGGTTGAGCAAGTGGACCGCGACGATCAAGGTTGATCTCGACATC
>JBEKKP010000128.1:0-8622 GCA_050010655.1 Candidatus Dormibacteria bacterium | reverse complement strand
AGAAATCCGCGCAGCCCCTGACGGACCACCGCGTGGTCGTCGACGATGAGCAGGCGGATCGCCGTGGTCATGCGGTCAGACCTCCGGGACGCTGACGGTGACAGTGGTGCCACCACCGGGACGTGTGCGGATGTCGAGTTGCGCGCCGATTTCGTGCGCACGCTCGCGCATCGTCGCAAGCCCCATACCGCGTCGCGTGCGCGGCAGCGCATCGATATCGAAGCCCGGTCCGTTGTCTTTGATGCGCAGGGTCACCGTCTTCTTCGCGACTCGCAACGTCACGCGGACCGGCGACCCCGGCGCATGGCGCATCGCGTTGTGCAGCGCCTCCTGAGCGATGCGCAGCAGCGCGTGCTCGGTCTCGAGGCGGAGGTGAATGCCGTCGGCGGCATCGACGACCACGTCCGCGCCGCTGGTGCGGAGCGCGTCGGCATGGTCACCGAGCGTGGCCGCGAGCCCGTCACGCTCGAGGCTCTTGGGACGCAGCGCATGCACGAGCCCGCGCAACTCCTGCAGCGCTTCGGTCGTGCGCTGCTCGAACCCGAGGATGGTGGCGCGTGTCTCCTCATCACGTGTCGACAGCGCAGCCGCTCGCGCCGCGAGCACAAGGCTGAAGAGCGTCTGCGTTGCGGCGTCGTGCAACTCACGCGCCACGCGGTTTCGCTCCTCCACCACCGCGAGCTGCTGCGAGCGGGCATACAGCTCGGCGTTCGCAATCGCGACTCCGGCATACGCCGCAAGGGTTTCCAGCTTGCGCGCATCAGTCCTGTTGAAATGCCCAGACGCGTGCCCGCTGACGAACAGGTTGCCGAGCACGGTCCCGCGGTGCGTGATCGGCACGCCGAGGAAGTCGGTGAGTGTTGGGTGATGCGCCGGGTAGTACGAGAAGCGCGGATGCTCGCGGATGTCGTCGAGCAGGATCGGACCCTCCTCGAGCAGCGCTCCCAACACGCCGTGGGTTCTCGGCAACTCGCCGATGGTGGCGGCCAAGCGTTCGCTGATGCCCGACGTCACGAAGCGGGCGAAACCGCCTCGTCCGTCGGGCACACCGATCGCGCCGTACCGCGCGGACACTTGACGCCGCGCCGCCCGCACGATCCGCTCGAGGACGGTATCGAGGTCCTGCGTCTCGCCGAGTGCCAGCAGGTCGAGCACACCGGCGGCGACCGCATCTGCGTCACCCCGAGCACTCACCACGGTTGGATGCTACCCGCCGTTCGCTCGCTCGCGAGCCCGCGCACGACCGGCGTCGAGCTGGTCGCGGAGCGCGTCGCGGAGTCCCTCGATGGGCACCCGGACCTGTGACATCCCGTCGCGTTCGCGAATGGTGACGGCCTGGTCGTTGAGCGAGTCGAAGTCGAAGGTGATGGCGAGCGGCGTGCCGATCTCGTCCTGGCGGCGATAGCGGCGGCCGATCGCCTGCGTCTCGTCGTACATGGTCGCGAAGTGCGGTCGCAGCTCGTGTTCGATCCGGCGCGCAGGCTCGGTGAGCTCCGCCTTCTTGGAGAGCGGCAACACCGCAACCTGGACCGGCGCAACGTCCGGGTGCAGATGGAGCACCACGCGCTTCTCGCCGCGAACCTCCTCCTCGTCGTACGCGTCCACGAGTAGCGTGATGAAGATTCTGTCGGTGCTCACCGCCGGCTCGATGACGTAGGGGACGTAGCGCTCGTTGGTCTCCGTATCGAAGTACGAGAGATCGCGCCCGCTGTGCTCCATATGCGTCTTGAGGTCGAAGTCGGTGCGATCGGCGACACCTTCGAGCTCGCCCCAGCCGAATGGGTAGTGATATTCGATGTCGCTCGTTGCCGTGCTGTAGTGCGACAGCTCTGCCTTCGCATGCGCGCGAAGGCGAAGATTTGCTTTGCGCACACCCATCTCGTCAACGTGCCAGCGCATGCGCTCGGCGCACCAGTACTCGTGCAACTCCCGGTCACTGCCGGGTTTGCAGAAGTATTCCATCTCCATCAGTTCGAATTCGCGCAGGCGGAAGACGAAGTTGCCGGGCGAGATCTCGTTGCGAAATCCCTTGCCCTGCTGGGCGATACCGAAGGGCAGGCGGCGCCTCGTCGAGTTGACCACGTTCGCAAAGTTCACAAACATGCCCTGCGCCGTCTCCGGGCGCAACCAGATCTGCGCCGCGTCCTCTTCAACCGGGCCGATGAACGTCTTGAACATGAGGTTGAACTGCCGCGCAGCAGTGAGGACACCACCGCACTCCGGGCAGCCGGGCGCGTCTGCCGGCTTGCCACGCGCGCGCCGTTCATCCGCGAGGTGATCCTCGCGCCAGCGCTTCTTGCACGGTCCCGTGCAGTCCACGAGCGGATCGGTGAAGCCGGCGACATGGCCGCTCGCGACCCACACCTCGGGGTTCATGAGGATCGCCGACTCGATGCCTTCGACATCGTCACGGAGATCCACCATCGATTGCCACCAGCGGTTGCGGATGTTCCGGCGCAGGCGGACACCGAGCGGGCCGAAGTCGTATACGGCGTTGAGCCCGCCGTATATCTCGCTCGACGGGTAGACGAAGCCACGCTGCTTGCACAGCGAGACGAGCTTCTCGATGACGTCCGATTGCGCCTGATCCTCAGCCATGGCGGGTCAGTCTACCGGCACCCTCACCGCACCCCGCCCTTCGATCGCACGGAGGACGTCGATCGAGCGCAAGCGCCGGTCGAGGTGGTGGGCGAGAGCCGCGCGCAACACCTTGATCACCCGCACCGAGCACTCGATGGCTTCTGGGTCACCCGGCGCGCAGCGCGAGCAGAGCAGGCCGCCTCCGGGGGCGCTGAACCACGCCGGCTCCTCGGGCAAGCGCCGCTCGCAGCTCACACAGTCGTGCAACTGCGGCGCGTAGCCGAGCCGATCCACCATGCGGCGGGCGAACCAGACAATCGCGGCACGCGGATCGCGCTCGGGATCAGCGCACGCCGTCAGTGCGCGTGCCACGAGCGCATAGATCTCGGGGTCGGCGTGATGACTTTCGAGCACGCGGTCGGTCAACTCCGCGCACAGCGATGCGCACGCGGCGCGGCGCGCGTCGCTTCGCAACGGCGTGGCGGCGACGGTTTCCGCCTGTGTCAGCACGTCGAGCTCGCCGCGCCCCCGTGCGAGTTGCATGCGGCTTCGCGTGAAGAGGTCGGTGCGCGACGCGAGCCGGCTCTGACTCTTGCGCACGCCTCGAGCGATGACACCGATCTTGCCGTGCTCGAGCGTCAGCACGGTCAGGATACGGTCTGACTCACCGTAGTCGATGCGGCGCAGGACGATGCCCTCGTCGCTGTAGGTCGGCATCCGACCATGATGGGGACTACTGACGGCGAGCGTGCGCGGACGCCTCCTCTTGGGTATCCAGATCCTCGTGGCCGTCATGATCGAGTGGTCGCGCGCCACGCTCGCGCACCAGGGGCTGCGGACTGGTGATCCGGACGGTCTGGATCCCCTGACGGCGGATCGATTCGACGGTGAGCGTCGCGTTGCCCAGTTGGATCGTCGCGCCGACCTTCGGGATCTCTCCGAGCTCCTCGTAGACGAGTCCGCCGACCGTGTCCGCCTCCACGTCTGGGACCTGGATGTCGAGCGCATCCTTCAGGTCATCCACCGGGAAGCGGGCGCTCACCACGACCTCATGGTCCGAGACGATCTGCAGCTCCTCGACCTCGCGCATGTCGTACTCATCCCGGATCGGGCCGACGATCTCTTCGATGAGATCCTCGAAGGTGACGATGCCCGCGGTGCCGCCGTGTTCGTCGACCACCACGGCGATATGCACTTTTCGCTCCTTCATCTCGCGGAGCAGCTCACCGACATGCTTGGCCTCGGGGGTGTAGTACGGCTCGCGTGCAACAGCCGTGAGCGGTCGTTGATCGTCGCCGACAACACCGTGGCGGAGCAGATCTTTGGCGTAGACGACACCGACGATGTTGTCGATGTTGTCCTCGTAGATGGGAATCCGCGAGTACCCGTACTCGATGATCACTTTGATGACGTCGGCGATCGCGTCGGTCGACTCCGAGGCGACGACGTCGACACGCGGCACCATGACCTCACGGACCGTCTTGTCGGTCATCTCGAGGATGCCGTGGATCATCTCGCGTTCCTCCTGCTCGACGATCCCCTCCTGCTCGCCGACATAGAGCAGCAACTTCAGCTCTTCTTCAGTCACGAACGGGCCGCGCACGCTGTGTCCCTTGGTCGCGGCGCGCACGATGAGGCGTGACAGCGCGCTTAGCCCGCCGACAAACGGTCGGAGCAGCCGGGTGAGCAGTTGCACCGGGCCGGCAAGTACCAACGCGACGCGCTCGTTGAAGCGCAGCGCCAGTGATTTCGGCGCGATCTCGCAGAAGATCAGCACGATGATCGAGAGCACGATGGTGCCGACGGCCTGCGGGATGTTGCGCCAGTAGCTGCCGATCAGCAGTGCGGTTGCAGTCGAGACGACGATGACCGCGACCGTGTTGAGCGTGAGGATCGTCGACAGATACCCATTCGGATCTGCATGCAGGCGCGTGACCGTGCGAGCGCGCTTGTTGCCGTCCTCGGCAAGGCTGCGCATCCGGATCCGGCTCACGCTCGTCAGCGACGTTTCCGCCGCGGCTGCAAACGCCGCGATGACCAGGCCGACGACGATGACGATGATGAGCGGGGTCATCGCCTCGGGGACGGCGGAGGGTCTGAGCCGCTCACCGGAAGAGTTCGCTCACGCTCCGACCCTCGTGCACACGCACGATCGCCTCGGCGATCAGCGGCGCGACCGACAGGATGCGAAGCTTGGGAGCGTCGTCGAAACTGAGGCTGCCGTTGTGGTACGGGATCGTGTCCGTGATGCAGATCTCGTCGATGGGAGCGGCGTGGAGTCGCGCCACAGCGCCGTCGCTCAGCACGCCATGCGTTGCAACGACATCCACGGACTTGGCGCCCCGTGCGAGCAGCGCAATCGCCGCGTTGACGAGTGTGCCGCCGGTGGAAATCAGGTCGTCGACGATCACGCAGACCGCGCCTTCGACGTCACCGATGACGTTGACGACCTCGACGGTGTCGTCGCGCGGACGCCGTTTGTCGATGAAGGCGATCGGTGCATCGAGGATTCGCGCGAGGTTGCGAGCACGGTTCACGCCACCGGTATCCGGGGACACCACCACGACGTCGTGGCCGTGGCGTTCGCGCACCCGCCGGGCGAGGATTTTGGTGGCGATAAGCGCGTCCACCGGGATGTCGAAGAAGCCCTGGATCGCCTCGGCGTGGAGGTCGACGCAGATGACCCGATTCGCGCCGGCAAGCTCGATGATGTTGGCCATGAGCTTGGCGCTGATCGGGTCGCGCGCCTGGGTCTTCTTTTCCTTGCGCTGATACCCGTAATACGGGATCACCGCGGTGATGCGCGACGCGGACGCGCGGCGCAGCGCGTCGAGGATGATGAACAGCTCGATCAGGTTGTCGCTCACCGGGTTGCACGTCGGCTGGATGAGGAAGACGTCGTGGCCGCGCACGGACTCGCGGATCTTCACGTCGAATTCCCCGTCCGCGAATCGGGTGATCTCGCATTCCGCAAGCTGCACGCCGATCTCTCGCGCGATCCGCTCGCTGAGCTCGGGGTTGCCGC
The DNA here is from genome assembly GCA_050010655.1 of Candidatus Dormibacteria bacterium. Classification (GTDB taxonomy): domain Bacteria; phylum Chloroflexota; class Dormibacteria; order Aeolococcales; family Aeolococcaceae; genus Palsa-851. Next base: position 3,017 of record JBEKKP010000128.1, on the reverse strand, counting down.
TTCCGGAAAGGAGCAGGAGCTCGCCGTACGGGTTCGAGTCCGTCATGACTGCATCGGCCTCCGGGTCGCCCATCCTTCGATATTGCGTTGCCTGCTCCTGCCGACCGCGAGCGCGCCTGGGGGCACGTCGTGGTCCACGAACGAGCCGGCGCCGACGTAGCACCCGTCGCCCAGGCGGACCGGCGCCACCAGGGTCGAGTTCGTCCCAACGAAGACGCGGTTGCCGATCGTCGTCCGGTACTTGGCCTCACCGTCGTAGTTGCAGGTGACCGTCCCGGCGCCGATATTCACCGCCTCTCCCACGTCGCTGTCGAGCACGCACGAGAAGTGGCTGATATGGGTTCCGGCGCCCACGGTGCTGTTCTTGACCTCGGCATGCGTCCCCAACTCTACCCCGGACGCGAGCACGGTATTCGGACGGACCCTGCAGTACGGTCCAACCCGAACCCCGTCGCCGAGTTCACAGCCCTCAAGGCGGGACTCGCCGATCACCACCCCTTGCCCGGCTCGGACGTCGCGCAGGACCGCCATCGGACCGATCTCGCACTCCGTTCCGAGTTGGGTCGACCCGGTGAGCGTGGTCATGGGGTGGATGACGCTGTCCCGGCCAACCTGGACGCCGGGTTCCACATACGTGGTGGCGGGATCTTCGATGGTCACCCCCGAAAGCATCAGGGCATCCAGGGTCCGGCGGCGGAGGGCAGCTTCGGCCGCGGCGAGCTGGCGGCGATCGTTGATGAAGATGAACTCGTCGGGATCGGGCGCGACCAGCGCCTCGACGGGCCCGGTGAGGAGCTCGATGACGTCAGTGAGATAGAGCTCGCCCTGGGCATTCGCGCTCGTGAGGCGGTCAAGCGCCGGCCACAGCTGGGCCCCGTCGAACACGTAGATGCCGCCGTTGCACTCCATCGGCACCGGCTCGCCGGGGGGCAGATCCCGCTCCTCGACGATCCGGAGCACATGCCCGGCGTCGTCGCGTACAACTCGACCCAACCCGGACGGATCGGTGGGGACGCCGAGGAGCAGCGTGCAGGCGCGCGGCGAGGAAGCGTGCGCCGCCATGAGGCGCTGGAGGGTCTCCGCCGTGATGAGCGGCGCGTCGCCGACCAGGACCATGACCGAGCCTGGATGGCGCAATGCTTCGGGGACGCTCCGCAGCGCGTCGCCGGTGCCCAGCGGAGCCGCTTGCTCGACGCAGATCGCCGCATCGCCCAGTACGTCTCGCAGTCGTGCATCCCCCGACGCCGTGACGACCACTGGCGCGCTGCCGGTTGCCGCGCGGGCGGCATCGACCACGTAGAGGATGAATGGGCGACCGCCAAGCGGATGAAGCACCTTGGGGAGAGCGCTGCGCATCCGTTTGCCCTGCCCCGCGGCGAGGATCACCGCGTGGGGCCCGTCACCCATGTACCCGCGAGTATACGGGCTTGGCGGAGCCGAGCTTCCGGGCGGCGTCCGTACGATGGATGCCATGCAATCCTCGATGCTCGACATCGAAGGCCCCATTTTTGTGGCCGATTTCGGGGGCAGCGGCCCCGTGATGCTGCTTGTCCACGGACTCGGCGGGGCACATCTGAACTGGATGTCGGTCGCTCCGCAGCTGACGGCGCATCACCGCGTCTACGCGCTCGACCTCCCTGGCTTCGGGCGGTCGCCGCTCGCGGGACGGCGGTCGACGATCGCCGCGAACGTCGACCTGTTGACGCGCGCGATCACTCGGCTGTCGCCGGGTCCGATCGTGCTGGTCGGCAACTCGATGGGCGGGCTGCTCTCGCTCGGGGTCGCTGCGCTGCATCCGACCCTGGTCGATGCGCTCGTGCTCGTGGACCCTGCGGTGCCGGCGCCCGGGGGTGAGTTTCCACCGCGGCTCGACCGTGTGTCGAGGACCTTCATCGCCACCGCGTTCATCCCGCGGTGGGGCGCCAAGCGACTGAGCCGCGCTGTCGCCGCCCTTGGTCCGGAGAGCCTCGTGCGCGAGACGATGCGCCTGGTGAGCGCGGATCCGAGCCGGATCGAGCCGACCGTCGTCGACGCGCATATCGCGCTGGAGGCCGAACGGCTTGCCGAGTCCGCCTGGCACGAGTCCTTCTACGCGGCGACGCGCTCGCTGGTGGCCGCGCTGGCGCTGAAGCGAAAGGTCTTTCGATGGGTGGATGAGGTCGTGGCCCCGACGCTGCTGCTCCAGGGCGACCGTGATCGCCTGGTCCCCGTAGCCTCGGCACGGAACGTCGCCTCGCTGCGGCCTGACTGGGAGTACCACGAGTTCGCCGGTGCCGGCCACGTGCCCATGCTCGAGGTGCCGGCCGAGTTTGTGGAGGTGGTCAGCGAGTGGTTGGAGCGGCAGGGCACGGCGGGTGCCGCTGTTGCCGCGAACGCTGGGGCCGGGGCGACCGCCTGAAGATTGCCGTCCTCGTGACCTACCACGGGTAGGATCGACATGCCACTGGGGAGTCGCCAAGTGGTAAGGCAGCGGACTTTGGATCCGCCATTCGAAGGTTCGAATCCTTCCTCCCCAGCAAATGTGATGTGTTCCCAAGCCTGATGTTTGACAAAAGGCATTCGGCTGAGGCTTTACACAGCTTCGGCTGATGCTTTACATCTACTTCGGTTGACGCTTGACACGGTTCCGGTTGATGCTTGACAGCCGTTTCGGCTGACTCTTGACACTCGGTCAGATGTGATGTGTTCGCGTGTTTGAAGCTGAGCCAACAGGCGGTCTGGCGCTCCGTACTGTTACTGCCGTCAATGGCTAAAACACGAGCCGAGATCAGATGTCCCTGTTGGGTCCCGTGCTCACCGTCAGCGAACAGATGTTTGGTAGAATGTGGGCATGGAAGCGCACGTCGTCCCGGATGTAATACGGCGCTTCCGCGATGGCGTCGACGCACTTATTGGTGAGTCGATCGACGGTGTCACCACGTCCGAGTTGGGAGCCGACATCATCGAGATCCGGCTCGCGGTCGATCGCCTTGAGGCTGAGTGCCTGCGTCGCCTCCACCGCTTTCATGTCGATCGCG
>JBEKKP010000127.1:0-5953 GCA_050010655.1 Candidatus Dormibacteria bacterium | reverse complement strand
CACCGCTCGGGTCTCAGTTGGGCAGCGATCGCACAGATCGAATCCGGCCGGCGCAGGGAGGTGCGCGCGAGCACACTGCTCGCGCTTTCGAGCGCGCTCGGAGTGAGCGTCGACTATCTCCTCGGCGGTGCGATGACGGCGTCCACCGGTCTTCTGGACCACCGCATTCACACCTATGGATCTGACGACGAATACACGACACCGCTGGTTGCATTCATGGAGGAGGGGATCGCGCGCGACGACTCCGTCCTCGCAGTCACGACCAAGCGGCATGCGGCCCTGCTCCAAGACGCGCTTGGGGTGAATGCATGCCATGTCGACTTCCGGGATGTGACGGCGTGGTATCGCCCTCTCTCGGGGGCCGCGAGCGGATATCGCAACTACGTCAAGGAGCGCTACGAGGGCGGTGCTGCCTGGACTCGGATCGTTGGCGAGCCGTTGTGGACCGAACACTCCGACACCGAGCTCGCCGAATGGTTTCGATATGAAGCGCTGATCAATCTGTCGTTCTCGTCATCACCCGCAACCGTGATTTGCACGTATGACACGCGCGCCACGCCGGAGCGTGCGCTTGACCATGCGTTTCGTACACACCCTCAGGTTGGGGTCAGCCACGTCACCGCGAGCGCAACCTATCGCGAGCCCGAGGATTTCTTACTGACCCTCACCTGAAGCGGGGCCTGCGGTCACCGTTCGCTCACACCCCGACGGACCGGCTAATCCGTCAGGATCATGCGCACATTGATCCTTTGCCCTGCGTGTGGGGCCGACAGGCTGGTCCCTTTGCACTTCCCGCAGTTCCGGCCCGAGGCCGGCCCTCGAGCGGCGTTCCGCCGCCCGATCGCCAAGTGCTGCGCGTGCGGAGAGCGCGTCTACGCTCACCTTGTCGATGGTTCGCGACTGCTGCTCGCGGTCGAGCAAGAGCGGCGCAGGCAGGAGCATTCTCAGGATCCGCAATCGAGCGGTTGAAATCGATCTCGCAACGGATCGAGCCTGCCCGCCTCCCCGCGACAGTCGTTACAGAGTCCGCACTTGCCCCGCCCCGCACCCGGTGCTAGCGTCGAGCGTGCGAGCTCGGCGGTTGATGAGCTCGGTGAGAGTGATCAAGGCGCCCTCGACCTCGTAGGCGGAGCGCATCCGGAGGCACCTCATGCTCGAGGAGATCGGGATCCCTCGGCTCGTGGTCGGTGGCCTGGGTTCAGGTTCCGGGAAAACCTCGATCAGCCTGGGTCTCACCGCCGCACTGCGCGCTCGCGGCCGCACCGTGCAGACGTTCAAGGTCGGCGCCGACTTCATCGACACCTCGTACCTCGCGCACGCCAGTCGCCGGCCGTGCCGCAACCTCGACTCGTGGTTGCTCGGCGCTGACGGCGTCCGGCGTTCGCTGGCGCACGGCGCACTCGGCGCCGACCGCGTCATCGTTGAGGGCGCGATGGGCCTGCTCGACGGCCACGGCATGGTTCCCGACGCACCGACAGCGGAGGAGCCGGACTTCCCGGGCAGCACCCTCGAAGTCGCGCGCATCATCGCCGCCCCGGTGGTCCTCGTCATCGACGCATGGGCGATCGGCGAGACCGCGGCAGCCGCAGCGCTCGGCATCAGGCAACTCGACAACTCGGGAAGCGTGGTGGGCGTGATCCTCAACAACGTCCCCAACGACTACCGGCGGCGCGTCATCGAGGATGCGGTCTGGTCGCTTGCGCGCATGCCCGTGCTCGGCGCACTTCCCCACATGCAGTCGGTGCGCATCCCGGAGTTGCGCTCGGGACTGCTCCCGCTCCTGCAAAACCCGCACGTCGACGCGGCGATCGAAGAGCTTGGCCACGCCGTCGAACGCCACTGCGACCTTGACCTCATCGAGCGCCTCATGGAGGCCGCGCATGCGGTGCACCCGCCGGCGCGCCGATATGCCCCGTCGCTCAAGCAGGAGCCGGTACGCATCGGCGTCGCATTCGACGACGCCTTCTGCTTCTACTACTCAGAGAACCTCGAGCTCCTCGAGGATGCGGGCGCCGAAATCGTCACCTTCTCCCCGCTCGAGGACGCAGCTCTTCCGCGCGATCTCGGCCTCATCTATATCGGCGGCGGCATCTCCGAGGCATTCGTGCCGAAGCTCGCCGACAACCGGCCGTTCCTCGAGTCACTGCGCCGAGCACGCGCCCACCAGGTGCCCGTCTACGCGGAGGGCTGCGGACTGCAGTACCTCGCCCGGTCGCTGAGGACGAGCGACGGCGAGACCCACCAGATGGCCGGACTGATCCCGATCGACATCGCGCTCGAGGCCGGCACACTGCACAGTGGCTACCGCGACCTCAGCATCGCGACCGCGTCGATGCTGGGTCCAGCTGGGACCCGCCTCCGCGGCCACGAGTTCCACTTCAGCCACCTCATGCCGGGCGGCGCCTGCCTCAGTCCGGCATACACGATGCATGACTGCGACGGCGAACCCCTCGGTTGCGAGGGCTGGACCGACGCGCTGATGCTGGCGTCATTCATCCACCTCCACTTCGGCCAGGAGCAGGAGCTTGCCGGCCGCCTCGTCGCCGCGGCGCGGGAGTCGCTCGACCGCAGAGCGCACGCGACGCTGACGGGGCACGACAGCCGATCCGCCGTACCGGTGTAGGCTTGGGAGGCGATGTCCCAGGCCCCGTCCACGATCGGTGAGTTGCGTCGCGCGGAATACCGCGTCCTGCCCGTCAGGACCGAGCTTCGTCGCAATCTGATTCGGAAGCTCACCAACCACGAGGAGCTGTTCGCGGGCATCCGCGGGTACGACGATTCGGTCATCCCGCAGATCGAGAACGCGATCCTCGCCGGCCAGGACATGGTGCTGCTCGGCGAGCGCGGCCAGGCGAAGTCGCGGCTCATCCGCGCACTGGTGAGCCTCCTCGACGAGGCGGTCCCGGCGATCGCGGGATGCGAGATCAACGACGATCCGTACGAGCCGATCTGCCGTCGCTGCCGCGACCTCGTCGCCGAGCACGGTGACGCCACCGAGCTCGCGTGGTTGACCCCGGATCAGCGCTACTCGGAGAAGCTGGCGACTCCTGACACCTCGATCGCCGACCTCATCGGCGAAGTCGACCCCATCCGGGTCGCCGAGGGCCGCTACCTCAGCGACGAACTCACCATCCACTACGGGCTCATTCCCCGCACCAACCGCGGCATCTTCGCCATCAACGAGCTCCCCGACCTCGCCGAGCGCATCCAGGTCGGACTGCTCAACATCATCGAAGAGCGCGACGTGCAGATCCGGGGCTACCGATTGCGTCTGCCGCTCGATGTGTTTGTGGTCGCGACGGCAAACCCCGAGGACTACACAAACCGCGGCCGCATCATCACGCCCCTCAAGGACCGATTCGGCGCACAGGTGCGCACGCACTATCCCCGCACCATCGACGACGAGATCGCCATCGCCGAGCAGGAGCGGATGACGTTCGACGAGATGCCCGTGCCGGTCACGGTCCCGGGGTTCATGCAGGAGATCGTCGCCGAGCTTTCGCATGTGGCACGCCGCCATCCGCAGGTGAACCAGCGCAGTGGCGTCTCGGTCCGCTTGACCACCGCGAACTACGAGAACCTCGCGGCCGGAGCACTGCGCAGGGCGTTGCGCACCGGGGAGCGTGAGGCCGTGGCGCGCATCAGCGACCTGCCCGCACTCACGTCGTCCACCGCCGGCAAGATCGAGCTCGAAACCTGGGAGGACGGCGACGACGGCGCAGTGCTCGAGAAGTTGATGCGCACCGCGTGCAACAACGTCTTCCGCCGCCATTTCACGGTGCAGGAGTTCAGCGACCTGGTGCAGCGATTCGACCGCGGCGGCTTCACTGTGGAAGTGGGCGACCAGCACGCAGTTGCCGACTATGCGCAGGCGCTCACCGAGCTTGGTGGCGTCGAACGCGCGCGGCAGCGACTTGGTGAGCCGGATACCGACGCGATGCGCGTGGCGGTGCTCGAGTTCGTGCTCGAAGGCCTCCACCTGGGCAAGCGCCTCAACAAGACCGCACTCGACGGAAGCGCGGTCTATGGGGGTTAGCGGCGGGCCGGACGATCCCCTTGATGCTCCCGCCCGCGATGCATCCGATGAGGACTCCGTAGCCGACACTTCGAGGGCGCGGCGCACGCACGTCGTGCGACAGCACCGCTTCAGCGTCTGGGACGGCTCGCAGGATCCACTCGGCGATGACGCTGACGCGCTGTTCGACCGGCTCAGCGAAGATGTATTCCACGGCTGGGATTTCGAGACTGCGCTGCGACGTCTGCTGAGTCAGGGGTGGCGCGACCGTGACGGGCGCAAGTTCGCCGGGCTCGAGGAGTTGATGGAGCGACTCCGCAAGCAGCGCCAGCAGCAACTCGAGCGCTACAGCCTCGACAACGTCTTCAAGGACATCGAGGAGAAGCTCGACAACGTGCTGCGGCTCGAGCGGCAGGGGATCGACGAGCGGCTCAAGAACGCAACCGACGGGAGCGCGCAACGCATCCTCGAACGCGTTGCAAAGAAGCGGCGCGAGCATCTCGACAATCTGCCCCAGGAACCGGGTGGCGTCATCCGCGAACTCCAGGGCTACGAGTTCATGGATCAGCGCGCGGAGCAGGCCTTCCAGAAGCTCCTCGAGGAGATCAAGCAGAACGTCGTCAACACGTACTTCAAGCAGATGTCCGAGCAGATGGGCCAGATGTCCAAGCAGGACATCAGCGCGCTGCGCGAGATGGCGAAAGACCTCAACTCGCTGGTGCGCCAGAAGCTCGAGGGCGTCCCGGAAGCGCAGTTGCAGCACAACTACGAGGACTTCCTCAAGAAGTGGGGCGCGATGTTCCCGGATGCGCCGGCCACATTCGATGAATTCCTCGCGCAGCTCGCGGCGCAGATGGCACGCATGGATTCACTGATGCAGTCGCTGTCGCCGGAGATGCGCCACCAGCTCGAGGAGCTGATGTCGGCGACGTTCGGCGATCCCGATCTGCAGGCGCAGCTCGCCGAGTTGATGGGCGGCCTCGAACTGCTCTCCGATCGCCGTCATCTGGGCCAGCGATATTCCTTCTTCGGTAACGAGCAATTGCCGTTCGATGAGGCGATGGGTGTGATGGATCGCCTCCAGTCGATCGAGGAACTGGAACGCGGGCTCCGCGGGATGTACCGCGGTGAGCCGCTCGACGATGCCACCGAGGAAGCCTTGCGTGATGTCCTCGGTGACAACGCTGCGCGCGACCTTTCGCGACTGCAGCGCATGACTGATCAACTCGAGCAGCGTGGGCTCATTGAGCGTGATGAGGAAGGGATGCGCCTCACCGCCCGCGGGCTGCGACGCATCGGACAAAAAGCACTCGGAGATCTTTTCGCGCGGTTGCGTCGCGATCGCTTCGGAGACCATCCGATATCGCGACACGGCCAAGGGGGCGAACGCGAGGAGGACACGAAGCCTTACGAATTCGGGGATGTCTTTGACCTCGATGTCAAAGAGACGCTCATGAGCGCCGTGCGGCGCGACGCGGATTCTGGGGGTGCGAGTGACTTGCGGCCGGACGGGACCCCGGCTCCGGCCTCAAACCGGACTATTCGGCCTACACCGGGGTCCCGTCCGTCCTCGGCTCAGCCTCGTTCGCGTCGCTCTGTGCCTCGGCTCTTGCCCGAGGACTTTGTTGTTCATCGGTCCGACACACTCACTCGGTCGGCGACCGTGTTGATGCTCGACATGAGCCGGTCTATGCCTTTGCGCGGATACTTCTATGCGGCTAAAAAAGTGGCGCTGGCGCTTGATTCTTTGATTCGGAGTGCTTATCCGCGGGACACGCTGCACATCATTGGGTTCAGTGATCTGGCGCGGGAGATCAAGCCGGCTGCTTTGCCGCATCTCTCCGTTAACGAGTATGTGTATGGGACGAATATGCAGCATGGGCTGATGCTGGCTCGGCGGCTGCTTGCGAGGGATCCGGGGGAGAACAAGCAGATCAT
>JBEKKP010000126.1:0-6314 GCA_050010655.1 Candidatus Dormibacteria bacterium | reverse complement strand
CGTCAGCGCGGCCCGCGCATACGCAAGTGATGTCCGTGAAGGCCGTTTCCCGGACGATGCCCACTCCTTCCACTGACGCCCCGGAGCTGCTCGCCACTCCAGCAGACCTCCGTCGTTGGTCGGCGACGTGGCACGCGGCGGGGGAGACCGTCGGGATGGTGCCGACGATGGGTGCGCTGCACGCCGGACATCGATCGCTGATCGACCGCGCGGTAGCGGAGAACGAGAAGGTGGTGGTGACCATCTTCGTGAACCCGGCGCAGTTCGGGCCGCACGAGGATTTCGCCCGCTATCCGCGGACTCTCGACGCCGACCTCGCCATGCTCGCTGCCGCCGGGGTGCACGCGGCGTTCGTCCCGAGCGTCGAGACCATGTATCCACCGGATGGCGTCACCGGACTCTCGATCTCCGGGCCGTTGGGGGAGCGGCTCGAAGCCGCGAGTCGCCCCGGCCATTTCAACGGGGTTGCCCTGGTCGTCACCAAGCTGCTCGTCGCAGGGATTCCGGACCGAGCGTATTTCGGACAGAAGGACGCGCAGCAGTGCGCGATCGTTCGCCACCTTGCGCGAGACCTCAACACGGGCGTCGAAATCGTTGTGTGTCCAACGGTTCGGGACCCGGACGGGCTCGCCATCTCGAGCCGAAACGTCTACCTCAGCGCCGAAGAACGAGCGCGGGCGTTGGCCATCCCAACGAGTCTTGCCCTTGCCCTGGCTCGATTTGAAGCGGGCGAACGCGATGCGACATCGCTGGCAACAATTGTTCGGTCCCATCTGGACAAGGAAGGACTGGACATTGACTACGTTGCCGTGGTAAGGGCGGACGACTTTTCTGAGGCCGAAACCGCTGTCCCCACAAACCAAATCGTACTGGCTGCTAGAATAGGGAGCACACGGTTGATTGATGTCGTTCGGCTGGGGGTCGACACAGCGCCCGTTGGTCGTGGCGTCTAGGGGAGATCATGCAGCGGGTCATCATGCAGTCGAATGTCCACCGCGTTTCCGAGACGCGAGAGGGCCTCGACACGGAGGGGTCATGCGCTGCTGCGCCGATTCCCATGTGCGCCGGTAGCAATTGCTGCGAGCGGGCAGTCGCGTGATCAACGGCGCTACACCGACGGATTACGACGTTGTCGTCGTCGGGAGTGGTATCGCCGGACTCTCCGCAGCACTCACGGCAGCGCCACATGCGCGCGTTGCAGTGGTCACCAAGGGCGCACTCGATGACGGGTGCAGCCGGTATGCGCAAGGTGGGATTGCTGCCGCAGTCGGCGATGGCGATTCCCCTGAGTTGCATTACGAGGACACCATGGCCGCGGGCCGAGGACTCTGCCGTCCCGAAGCCGTTCGTGTGCTTGTCGAGGAAGGCCCCGCTCGTATCCGTCAGTTGATCGACTGGGGCGTCGCATTCGACACGCAGGACGGTGAATTGCTGCTGGCGCAGGAGGCTGCGCACTCGCGTCCGCGCATCCTCCACGCGCGCGGCGACGGCACGGGGCTCGAGGTCGAGACTGCCCTGATCCGGCGTGTGCGCGCCAGCGGTGCACGGGTCATCGAGCATGCCGACGTGACCGGGATCCTCACCACAGCCGACGGTGTCGCCTGCGGCGTCTCGATCACGACGAACCACTCGGAATCGCACACGACGACGCTCTCAACCGCTGCGGTCGTGCTGGCGAGCGGCGGTGCGAGCCGCCTCTGGCGCAACAGCACGAACCCCGAATCCGCCACAGGCGATGGCGTTGCGCTTGGATACGCAGCCGGTGCCGATGTCGCGGGCATGGAGTTCGCGCAGTTCCATCCCACGGCGCTTGCGATGGAAGGCGCGCCGCGGTTCCTCATCAGCGAGGCGGTGCGTGGTGAAGGTGCATGGATCGTCAACCGTGATGGCAAGCGTTTCGTGCTCGACGTCGATCCGCGCGGCGAGCTCGCCGGTCGTGATGTCGTTGCCCGCGCCATCTGGGAAGAGTTGCAGCGCACCGGCGAGCGCTGCGTCTACCTGGACTGCTCCCCGCTCGGCGCGCGCGCCGCGATGCGCTTTCCAACCATCGCCGCGACGTGCGCCCGATACGGCCTCAACATCGCATCCGACCCGATCCCGGTGTCACCTGCAGCGCATTACATGGTTGGCGGCGTGACGACCGATCTCGATGGCGCCACAACGGTTCCGGGCCTGTTCGCCTGCGGCGAAGTGGCCCACACCGGTGTGCACGGCGCGAACCGTCTCGCAAGCAACAGCCTTCTTGAATCCCTCGTCTTCTCGCAGCGCGCGATGCATGCGGCACTCGGCTGGGCGGCGGAATCACCCCCCGGTCATCCGGCGCCGGCGCAGGAGCGCGCGCGCCGGGTCGTGTCGAAGTTCGATCCTCGTGACGGCTGGAACACGCTGCGCGACGCGCTGTGGAACGGCGCGGGCGTGGTTCGTGACGAGTCCGGTCTGCGTGCCGCGTCTCGCGAATGCGAGGCGATCGCCGCAGCGACAGCGGGAGCCACCACGCTGTCGACGATGCAGTTGCACGCAGCTGCCTCGACCGCATCGTTGGTGTGCACCGCGGCCCTGGCTCGCGAGGAGAGCCGTGGCTGCCACCTCCGTTCTGATCTCCCCCAAGCAAGCGATCAATGGCATGGCGATCTCGTCATGCACAAGGACAGAGGAGCACGCTTTGACCGTCACCTTTAGACCCATCACCGAGGCGCTTTCGTCGGAGAGCATCGACCTGCTCATCGAGTCGGCGCTTGCCGAGGACGTCGGAGCTGGCGATGTCACGACCCAGGCCGTAATTCCTGCCGATATGACCTGCCGAGGGAAGATCGTTTGCAAGCAGGACGGCGTGATCGCAGGCCTGAGCATCGCGCAGCGCGTGTTTCAGCGTGTGGACGAGCGCATCCAGTTCGATCCCAAAACCAAGGACGGCGAGAAGGTCCAGGCAGACCAGATCGTTGCGCGGCTCTTCGGACCCGCCCGCGGCATGATGACCGCGGAGCGCGTTGGGCTCAACTTCCTGCAGCACCTGAGCGGCATCGCGACGATGACCGCCAAGTACGTGAAAGCGGTTGACGGCACCAAGGCCAAGATTCTCGACACACGCAAGACCACGCCGGGACTGCGCGCCATCGAGAAGTACGCAACACGCATGGGCGGCGCTGTCAATCACCGCATGGGCCTGTACGACGCGGTGCTCATCAAGGACACGCATCTCGCGCTTGTCGGTGGGATCACACCCGCGTTGCGCGCAGCGCGCAAGGCGTATCCCGAGATGGAGATCCATGTCGAGGTGAGCAATCTCCAGGAGCTCGAGCAGGCGCTTGCCGACAAGGCATCGCACATCCTGCTGGACAACTTCTCCTGCGGCCAGGTACGCGAGGCGATGCAGTTGATTCGCGGCCGTGCGACCGTTGAAGTGAGTGGTGGTGTTCAGGTGACCAACGCGCGCGCGTATGCGCTTGCCGGGGCTGATTACATCAGTGTCGGTGCGTTAACACACTCGGCAGTGGCGCTCGACTTTTCCATGAAAGTTACTCGCTACTAACTCAGCACCGGTCGGTGGTTTGCGGGTCCTGTCACAGCGGGTACCCCTCGCCGTCGCGCTTAATCGCGCGCCGGCGCTTCCCCCCGCTGTGCCACCCGCAGGCTGCGCGGCGCTAGGGCTCGTAATCTAACTCCTCGAGAAGTCTCGCTGGGCGGGAAACCTTTGGGCCTTAGCGTCCGTATTGTTTGCGTATGCTGAATATTGGTGATGGCCTCGCTTCGGCTTTGCATTCGTTTGCCATTGCGAATCCTTGGCTGACGCCTCTTGTTATTGGGGCGACCGTCGTTTTTCTGTTGCTTTGCCCGATTGGGTTCTTTCTGTTTTGGGTTTTTGATGGGCGGTTGAGGCCTGGGTTGGCGGGGTTACTTGGGTTGGTGGTCACGCAGTGGGCCAGTCATGAGTTGGGGAAGGTGACGTATCAGGCGCGGCCGTTTGTGGTGTTGCATTTCACGCCGTTGTATCCGCATACGCCGAACAACTCGTTTCCCTCAAGCCTCACCGCGTTTGTTGCCGTGGCGGCGGTGATCGGGCTCCTCGCGTGGGGGCGGCGGGGGCTCATCTTTGTAGCCGGTGTGGTCGTGGTGGGATTTGGGTGCGTGTACGTGGGGGTGCACTATCCGAGCGACGTCGTTGTCGGGGCAGCGCTTGGGAGCGCGTGCGGCGCGCTGGCGTGGCTCATCGCCGGCGGGCGGCCGGTCGCGAAGGTGCTGAACGCCGTGGAGCGCCGCCTCCCGCAGCGGCGCCGGCGCGAGCGGGTACCTCGAGTGCGCTACAGGAGCGAGCCGACGAACGACTCGATCTGACTCAGGGACGCCGGCGTCCCCGTGGCAACGACTGCCACGATCGTCGTGCCTTGCGCCGCCACGACACCTTCGTTGGTTTTGCCGCCGGTTATCGTCGTCTGGAAGGAGCGGGCCTCATCGCCCAGCCCGGACACGGTCTTGAAGTTCGTCGGGAACTTCGAACTGTATGCGGAGATGTACGACGACGGGATGCCCTGGATCACCTCGATGATCACGTTCACACCCGACGTCCCACCGACGTATTCGCAGACGATTCCCGAGGCGCCTGCCGGAAGCTCGGTCGAGCCGCCGCCCTTGATGCCGACGGCGTTCGGCAGTCCCGACGTTCCCAGGGCGGAGTCGACCGTGCTCCCTGAGGGGCACGACGAGGAGGCGGTGGTCGTGGTCGGCAGCGCGACAGTCGGGGCCGCAGTTGCGGGCGGGGCTGTGGCTGCGGGCGTCGGCGTCGACCCGGAGCCCGAACTTGCGGCCGGCGACGAACTGCCGCAGGCAGCGAGGGTCGCGGCGGCGGCAAGCGTGGCGAGTGGGATCCAGTACGAATTGCTGCGTGTCACGTGCGACGCCTCCGTCATTAGGTCCATGTCTGTGTCTCCCGGTGTTGCACTATGAGGCATCGCCCTTTGCTTTCGAGGAGGCTATGACGATGTCGGACCACACAGATCCTGCGCTCGGGGTCCAGGCCTCGATGGAGGGGCCGCAATCCCACCTCACCGACACACCGCGTGGCGGCGGCTGGCGGATGTTCGCGAAGCCCGTCGAGGTCGAGGCGTTCGTGAACGAGATCTGGGTTCCAGTGCTCGTGGATGGGTTCGACGCGGAGAGCGCGGAGATCTGGGCACGGTGGCCACCGGTCGAGACGCACCCGTCCGAAGACATCCACCACCAGGTGTTCGACGCCTCGCACTATCGCGCGCCGGCTGGGGGATTCCCGCCGGTCTGATCCATCTAAGGGGTGGACGCTTCCTAAGGGGTGGACGCTTCGGGCGGCATATATAGGTCGTGATGAGCGACGCTGCGACGTTCGCCCTGGCTGGAGTGAGGAAAGCGATGGCGGCCGATTCGGCAGGCGAGGTGATGCGCGGCGAAAGCGCGTCGCTCGACGACGTGTATGCCGCCGAGATTCAGCGACTCGTCGCGCTCGGGACGGTCCTGGCCGGCGACGGCGCGGCGGGCGAAGACCTCGCACACGACGCGTTTCTGCAACTCGTCCAGCGAATACGTCGCGAACCGGATTACCTCAATGGTCCCGCCTGGCCGCTGCTACGCACGATGGTGGTGCGACTCGCGATGCAGCGTCGCCGCGCGTGGGCACGCGAGCTCCGCCGTCTGTCGCGCGCCTGGCAGCCCGCTCCGAGTGAATCCTGGGAACCAAGCGTCGCCACGCTGGACTGGCACACGGCACTACAGACACTCCCGCCGCGGATGCGCGCAACCGTGGTCCTGTTCTACGGCGAGGATTTGAGCACTGCGCAGACGGCGACGGCACTCGGCTGCTCGCCGCGCACGGTCGAGATACAGCTCCGCGCGGCCCGCCGGCGTCTCGCGGCGAAGATGCAGTGGGACGCCATCGAGGACGATCCGCAATGACGCCGACGATGTTCGACGATCGCGCTCGTGCACAGATGCACTCGCTGCTTTCCGACGCGCAGCGGATTCCCTCGCAGGCACAACGCGAGCGTTCGACCTCCGCGCCGTGGAAGGCGATCGCGGTCTTCACGACCACTGCACTGGTGATCTGCGTTGCGGTCGTGGCCGCGTCGCTTGCTCTGCACACCTCGCCATCCGCCACGGCGCATCCGACGACCAACCTGTCGGCGCGCTGGAAGTCCTTCTTTATTCCGGATCTCGCCGGCAGCTTCACCTCGGTCTCGTGCCCCGACCCCAACAACTGCGTCGCCGTTGACGTCGAGGGCGACGTCATCACGTCGACGAACCCGAGCGGTGGAGCAGGGGCCTGGAAGGTGGCAGTCATCGACCCGTCC
>JBEKKP010000125.1:0-6402 GCA_050010655.1 Candidatus Dormibacteria bacterium | reverse complement strand
TGCGGTCGAGGCCTCGACGCTCGAGCCTGCGGTCACGCGACGGCTGCGCCACGTCATGGGGGAGAACACGAGAGCGCTTGACGCCGTGGAGGCATTGCGCGACGCCGACCTGGCCGCGCTCGGTCGGTGCATGTCGGCAAGCCATCAATCGCTGCGCGACCTGCACGAGGTCAGCACTCCGGCGCTCGACGCCGTGGTCGCTGCCGCCGAGTCCGTGCGTGGGTGCGCCGGCGCGCGCCTGGTGGGGGCCGGATTCGGCGGCGCAGTCGCCGCCCTCGTGACCAGTGCAGCCGCGGACGAGTGCCGGCGCGCCATGGCCCTGGCGAGCGATGGGGGCTCGACATTCGAGCTCCGACCGTCGCCCGGTGTCGCTTTGCTGTCCCCTGACGTCGTCCGGGGCTAGACTCCACCGCCCATGGCTGGCAACGCGGCTGCGGCGGCGAGCTGCGCCGCCGGCTATCTGATCGGATCGGTGCCGTTTGGCCTGATCGTGGGGAAGGCCGTCGGTGGCCTGGACGTGCGTGACTTCGGCAGCGGCAACATGGGCACCGCCAACGTCTTGCGCACCGTCGGCGCACGGGCCGGGGCGATCACCTTCGCCCTCGATGTCGGCAAGGGCGCCGCTGCAATCGGCGTGGCGCGGGCGTTGGGGGCGGACCGCACGACGCAGGCCGCAGCCGGGCTTGCCGCCTGTGTCGGCCACTCGTGGCCGGTTTTCGCGAAATTCCGCGGTGGCAAGGCGGTTGCCACGGCATTCGGCGCGCTTGTGCTCGTCTCGCCCGAAGCCGCCGCGTGGGCGACCGTCGGTGGCCTCGGCGCGCTGGCGGCCAGCCACACGATGTCGGTGGGGTCGCTGACCGCCACCGGAACGGCCACGTTCGGCGCCGCGCTCGAGAGCGCCCGCCGGCACGACGCCGTGCCGCTGGTCTTCACGGCCCTGGCCTCGGCGCTGGTGATCGTGCGTCACGCGCCGAATATCCGGCGCATCGTGCGGGGGGAGGAGCCGAAACTGTCCATGCGCCTGTGGGGCAGTCGTCACTGAGTCATCGACGGAGGCCGGCGAGCCGCTCCGTATGATCGGAACATGAAGGGCGGTCCCGATTCCAGCGCTCGCATCCCGGTCGAAACCGCTGTCGACCGTGTTGCCGCTGTCGCTCGCGCCCTGACGAGTACGACGGGCGGCGTGGCCGAGTTGCAGCGCGAGGTCGTGCGGACAGCAGCGTCGATCGCCGGTGCGAGGGCGTCCGCGGCCATCGCGCTCCGTGTTGGGGACCGCCTGGCGGTTCGTGTGGTCGACCCGCTCGCGGGCGCCGGTGAGACGTTCGAGGGCTGGGAGGCCGAGCCCGAGGTGGTGGCTGGGCAGCGTGTCGAGCGTGTGGTCGAGGGCCTTGGATCGTTGCTGGTGCTGCCGATGTCGCTCGATGGCGAGACCGTCGGCGCGCTCGCGGTGATGGTGCCGTCGGACGGGGCGCCAATCGACCCGGACGCCAAGGGTGTTCTGGCCATTCTCGCCAATAACGCAGCAGTGGCTATGGAGAACGCCCGCCTCTACGAGTTGGAGCGTGAGTCGGTGCGCCGGCTTCGCGAGCTCGACACGTTGAAGACGGACTTTCTCGCCACCGTCCAGCACGAATTGCGCACCCCGCTGACCGCGATTCTCGGCCTCAGCGACCTCATCGAGATGTGCTGGGCTACGTGGGAGGACTCCCCGAAACTCGACGCATTGCGCGACATCCAGGTTGCGGCTCGCAACCTCGACGGGATCGTCGAGACGATCATCGACTTCTCGGTTGGCGATGGCGAGGCGCTCGTGCTCAATCGCGCGGACGTGCCCGTCGAGGAGGCCGTGCGGGCCGCGATCACCGTGATCGGTGAACGTCATCGGGGCGGGCTGCCCGTCCCGACGGAGGTGGACGTCGAACCGGGCTTGACAATGCGCGCTGACCCGGATCGTCTCGGGCAGGCGCTGCGCGCCCTGATCGACAACGCCGTGAAGTTCAGCAATGGCCAGGGGAGGGTGATCGTCCGCGCATGGCGCGACGCCGGCGGCGTGCTCATCGACGTCGTCGACGAGGGCATTGGCATGCCGGCCGAGGACGTGCCCCGGATCTTCGAGCGCTTCTACCAGGTCGACAACACGGCGACGCGGCGCTTCGGCGGGACGGGCATGGGCCTCGCCCTGGTCAAGCGCGTTGTCGAGGCGCATGGCGCGGTGGTGGATGTCGAAACCCGCCTCGGCTCCGGGACCCGCATGGCACTGCGCTGGCCGGATCCTGAGACAGCGCCGGTCAATGTCCCGGGCGGCATCGCCGTGGCCTCCCCGGTGCCGGTACAATGACGGTGGTCGCGCTAGGCGGGGCGTTAGCGGTGCCCTGTACCCGCAATCCGCTATAGCGGGGCTGAATTCCCCACCGAGGGGGCGCGTCATTGGGTCTGCTCCGGACGCGCCGGCGTTGACGACTGGGTCCCGCGCAGCTCGGGCCCGTGAACCCCGTCAGGTCCGGAAGGAAGCAGCGGTAAGCGGTTCCCCGGGGGTGCCGTGGGGACACCTGGTCTGAGCCGGTCGTACGGGTGAGCGCCGGTGGCGTGCCGACGACGTGGGGTGCGCGACTACCCTCGTGTTCCCGGCGGATCGCCCTCACGGGCGACCCGCCCTCATTGCGACAATGCCGCCCGCTTCGGGTGATCATCGTGAAGGAGTCGCGCGCCGTGGACCGCCGTTTGACCGACCTGTGGTGGGGCGTCTCACTGTGAGCCTCGCGCTGTATCGCCGATACCGCCCGCAGCGCTTCGCCGACCTCGTCGGCCAGGAGGTCGTCGCCCGGACGCTCGTCAACGAGGTGCGCTCCGGCGAGCTCGCGCACGGGTACCTCTTCACGGGCGTCAGGGGGACGGGCAAGACCTCGACCGCGCGGATCCTGGCGCGGGCGGTGAACTGCGACGCGCCGATCGACGGCGAGCCGGACAACGTCTGCCCGCCGTGCGTGGAGATCCTCACCGGGGCGTCCGTTGACGTGCTGGAGATTGACGCAGCAAGCAATCGCAGCATCGATGACATGCGCGAGTTGCGTGAGCGGGTGGGCTACCTGCCTGCGGTGCTGCGCCGCAAGGTCTACATCATCGACGAGGCGCACATGCTCACCACGGACGCGTGGAACGCCTTTTTGAAGACCCTCGAGGAGCCGCCGCCACACGTGCTCTTCGTGCTCGCGACGACTGAGCCGCACAAGGTGCCGGAGACGATCCGCTCTCGGGTGCAGCGTTTCGACTTCCGCCGCGTCCCGGTACCGGCGATCGAGCAGTTGCTCGCGGACGTCGCACGCAAGGAAGACGGGCAGGTCGAGCCGGACGCGCTGCAGTTGCTGGCCACATCGGCGCAGGGGAGCCTCCGTGATGCGCTCGTGCTGCTCGAGCAGGCGCTCGGCGCGGGCGAGCGGCCGGTCACCATCGCCGTGGCGAGGCGTTCGCTTGGGCTCACCGATCCTTCGATGCTGCGGGCGCTCGTGACCTCGCTTGCAGGCGCTGACGCAGCCGGGACGCTTCGCGCGGCGGCTGCGGCGTTCGACGCGGGCGCTGACCCTCGCCAGCTGTTTCGCGATGTGGCGCGCCTTGCCAGGGCTGCGGAACTGGTCGCGCTCGGCTACCCGGAAGGCGCGTCGGTCGGCCCGGACGAGGTTGCGCTCGTCAGCGACCTGGCGGCCATCGCCCCGGCCGGTCTCTGGCTGCGGCTGCTCGAGCTCGTGGCTGAGGCCGAGATGAATCTGCGCCAGTCGGTGGACGCCCGCCTGCTCGTTGAGGTCTGCCTGCTCCGAGCGCTTCGCCCGCCGGCTGCCGACGGCGAGAGCGCCGGTATCGCCGCTCTCGCGCTGCGTGTGGCCGCGCTCGAACGCGGCGTAGCCGGCGCGCCTGGGCGCGGGCCGGTTGAAGCCTGGGTGGCAGCTCCCGCGAAGGAGGCGGTCGAAGCCGATCCGGCCGTCGCGCCGACCGCAGGTGACACGGCAGAAGTTGTCGTCGAGGCGATCGGCCGGCGCGATCTCACGACGCTCGACGGCTGGACCGCCGAGTGGCCCGTTGCCATCGAGGCGGTGGCGCGGGTGAACAAGGGCCTCGCCGGGGTGCTCCGGGACTGCAAGCCGGTCGACGCCGACGCGAACACCGTGACGATCGGAACGAACGGACGCTTCCACCACGAGCAGATCAGCGACCCGGAGAAGCGCCGTGTGATCGCCGAGGCGCTGTCGGCGATCGGGGGTCGTCCCATCGAGGTGGTGACGCGATTCACCGGCGAGGAGCGCCCGCGCGGACCATCGGGATCGGTGAGCGATGTCACCCAGGCGGTCCTCGATACCTTTGCGGGCAGCCGGGTCACGGCGACGCGCCTCCACGACGATTCGAGGTTCGGGGCGCCGAAATCCGGCACTGGTGCGTAGACTGCCCCGAAGAGGTCCGAGATGAAGAACCAGCAAAACATGATGAAGCAGCTCCAGCAGGTGCAGGCCCGCATGGCCAAGATGCAGGAGGAGCTCAACGACGTCACCGTCACGGGCACAGCCGGTGGTGGGGTCGTCTCGATCACGGCGGACGGGCACCAGAAGGTGCTGTCGGTGGCGATCGAGCCCGAGGCACTCGAGGAGGGTGCCGAGTTGCTCGCCGATCTGATTCTCGCCGCCATCAATGACGCGCTCGACAAGTCACGCGCGGCCGCTGCCGCCAACATGTCGCAGCTCACCGCCGGTCTGGGGCTTCCTCCCGGTCTGATCTGACCGGGAGCCCGCGACGCGTGATGCCGGAGGAGGGACGTGCCACTCGTTCCTGAGGCTGTCGAACGCCTGGCCGCGGAGTTCGGACGCCTCCCCGGGATTGGGCCGAAGACGGCGCAGCGCCTGACCTTCTACTGCCTGCGCGCTTCCGCCGACATGTCCCAGCGCCTCGCCGGCGCGCTCAATGATCTGCACACGCGCGTCCGACCCTGTTCGCGGTGCTTCTTCATCGCCGATGGACCTCTGTGCGCCATCTGCACGGATGCAAAGCGTGATGGATCGTTGTTATGCGTTGTTGAGGAAGCACTCGACGTGCTCGCGGTGGAGCGGAGCGGTGAGTTCCACGGTCTCTACCACGTGCTCGGCGGCGCGCTCTCACCGATGGACGGGATCGGGCCGGACGAGCTCCGCATCCGCGAGCTCGAGGCGCGCGTTGCCGAAGGCGAGATCCGCGAGGTCGTGATCGCGACGGACCCGGACGTGGAGGGCGAGGCGACGGCGTACTACGTCGCCGAGCAACTCGCCAGGCACGCGGTCACGGTGTCGCGCCCTGCGCACGGCCTGCCGGCGGGATCGGACCTCGAGTACGCGGACGAGCTCACGATGGCTCGGGCGTTCGCGGGGCGTCGCGCCCTCTAACCACAAGGCGTCTTTCTTTTTTAGGGCAGTCCGACGGCGCTTGTTTACAAAGTTGACGGGTTCACTAGAGATTCGGTAGTATCGCGGCCCCGCGGCATCAGTCACCAACCAGAAGCGGAGGCCCATCGTGAGTTTCTTCCGACCCGACCAGTCGTTCTACCCTTCGGCCCGCGCGGCCGCGGAGGCGCCCCGAGAGACCCATGCGTACATAACGCTGCCAACGCCCTTGGGCGACACGCGGCCCGATGGCCTTGGCGTTGTGGACCTCGATCCCGCCTCATCGTCGTACGGCAAGCTCATCAGTCGCGTAGCGCTGCCCCACCAGGGTGACGAACTCCACCACTTCGGCTGGAACGCGTGCAGCTCAGCGCTCTGCCCCTACGCGCCGCATGCGCACGTGGAGCGCCGCTATCTCATCGTCCCCGGGCTGCGGTCGTCGCGAATCACGATTCTCGACACCAAGGACGACCCGCTCCATCCATCGATCGTGAAGGTGATCGAGCCCGAGGAGGTGGCGCGCCGAGCCGGGTACTCGCGCCCGCATACGGTGCACTGCGGCCCCGACGGTATCTATGTCAACGCACTCGGTGGTACCAGCGACGGCGATGGTCCGGGCGGGATTTTCCGGCTCGATCACGACACCTTCGAAGTGCTCGGCCGCTGGGAAGTGGACCGCGGACCGCAGTTCCTGGCCTACGACTTCTGGTGGCACCTGGGTTTCGATCGCCTGATCACCAGCGAGTGGGGAACACCGGCGATGGTGGAGAACGGCGTGGTGCCGGAGTTGCTCCTCGGCAAGAAGTACGGACGCGCGGTACATGTCTGGGATCTCCGCAAGCGCAAGCATCTGCACACGCTCGAGGTGGGCGAGGACGATCAGATGGTCCTCGAGTTGCGTCCGGCGCACGACCCCACCAAGGCATACGGGTTCGTCGGCGTGGTGACCAATGTCGGCAACCTCGCGGCGTCCATCTGGTTGTGGCACCACACCGACGGGAAGTGG
>JBEKKP010000124.1:0-6441 GCA_050010655.1 Candidatus Dormibacteria bacterium | reverse complement strand
GAGCACATGGAGTCCGAGGACCTGCTCTTCACGCTCTACACGTCAGGGACGACGGCCAAGCCGAAAGGCATCAAGCACACGACGGCCGGCTACCACCTGTACGCGATGTTCACCCACGACCTGGTGTTCGACATCCAGCCGGACACGATCTACTGGTGCGCCGCCGACGTCGGCTGGGTCACGGGCCACTCCTACATCGTCTACGGGCCGCTCGGCAACGGCGTCACCTCGGTCATGTACGAGGGCACCCCGGACTACCCGAACAAGGACCGCTGGTGGGCGATCATCGAGAAGTACAAGGTCAACGTCCTGTACTGCGCGCCGACCGCGATCCGCACGTTCATGAAGTGGGGCCCCGAGCATCCACAAGGGCACGACCTGTCGAGCCTCCGCCTCCTCGGCACCGTGGGTGAGCCGATCAACCCTGAGGCGTGGATGTGGTACCGCACATACATCGGCGGCGACCGCACTCCCGTCGTCGACACCTGGTGGCAGACGGAAACGGGCGGCATCATGATCGCGCCGCTTGCCGGAGTGACCACGCTCAAGCCGGGCTCGGCGACCAAACCGCTCCCGGGCATCGGCGCGGCAGTCGTCGATGAGGCAGGAAAGCAGGTCGCACTCGGCGGTGGCGGCTACGTGACCCTCACCAAGCCGTGGCCGGGAATGCTGCGCGGCATCTGGGGCGATGACGAGCGGTACAAGGAGACCTACTGGAATCGCTTCGGCGATCAGTACTTCGCCGGCGACGGCGCCCGGATCGACGAGGACGGCTACTTCTGGTTCATGGGCCGTGTCGACGACGTCATGAACGTTGCCGGGCACCGCATCTCGACGGCTGAGGTGGAGTCGGCGCTCGTCGACCATCCGGCCGTTGCCGAGGCGGCGGTGGTCGCCAAAGCTGATCCCGAGACAGGCCAGGCCATCTCGGCGTTCGTGACGCTGCGTTCCGGGTACGACGAGTCGACCGAGCTCATCGTCGAGTTGCGTAATCACGTCGGCAAGCTGATCGGGGCGATCGCGAAGCCGAAATGGATCGCCTTCACACCTGATCTGCCGAAAACCAGAAGCGGGAAGATCATGCGCCGCCTGCTCCGCGACATTGCCGAGAACCGCAACCTCGGCGATACAACGACGCTCGCCGACCCGGGCATCGTCGCGGACCTCCAGCGCCGCGCCACGGAGGAGGAGAGCAAGGAACAGTAGACCCGTCGCGATGGGGGACAGATCGGTTTGAACAGTCCCGGAGTACGACTCACTCCGGGCTCATTGGAGGGCTACAAACCTATGGCACAGGTATCAGGGGCGACACAAGCGCCGGCACCCGTGGTGGCGGCTCCCGATTTGTGGGCCGGCCCGGCTCCGCTGGGGCTGGCTGCCTTCGGTTTCACGACTCTGCTGCTGTCGGTGCTCAACGTGGGCATCATTCCGTCATCGTCGATCGCCGTGGTGCTGGCGCTGGCGATTCCGTTTGGAGCAGGTGGCCAGCTCGTCGCGGGCCTGGTCGCTTTCAAGAATGGCGCGCATTTCGCTGCTACGGCGTTCTGCAGCTACGCGGCGTTCTGGTTCAGCTTCGTGTTCATCTTCACGTTGTTCGGCAGCACCCTTCCCAAGGATCCAACCCCGATTCTTGGGCTCTACGCAATGGCATGGGGACTGTTCACGCTCTACATGACGGTCGCATCGCTCGCGGGAACCAAGGCCGTTACCGTGGTTTTCGTCCTGCTGACCATCACCTTCGTGCTGTTGGGCATCGGCTTCTGGGGTCATGACGCGATGGGTAGTGGCATGACTCAGATCGGTGGAATCTTCGGCCTCGCCACTGCGGCGGCCGCCATCTACACCTCGTTCGCCGACATCTCGAACGCAGTCTTCAAGAGGATTGTCCTCCCCGTCGGGTAGTACTGGTGACGGCGGCGCGCGGCCCCGGCGGGGCCGCGCCGCTGCCTCCCGGGTTTAGTGCAGTTCTTTGTCGTAGCGCGGCTCGCCGTCGGCCAGACGCTTTCCGGGATCTCTCGGCGGCCTGCGGAAGAGCCCGTAGCGGTTCTTGAGCATCCCTTTCCGAAAGCGCGACACCGCTCCAAAGCAGACGCTCGCCACGCCGACACCAATCACCGGCGCGATCAGGTCGAGGAGCCCCTGCTTTGGGAGGATCAGCGCGAGGAGGATCGTGACGCCAACCGCGATCCCCAGGAAGACCGCGAACCCGAGGAGCGCCAGGATGAGGAAGAGAACGACGAACGCTGCAACCTTGAGCGGATGCATGGCTCCGCGGACCTGTGAGGGACGCGGCTCCGGAAAATCGGCGGTCTCGAGACCGGCACCTTCAGCCGTGCCGGGCGGTTGGGAGTTCATTGTGTGGCTGAGCGCTTGAGCCGTTCGCAGACGGGTAGGGGACAACCTTGCTGGGCACGGCTGGGGTTGGAGCAGCGCTCCGCCGGCCGGTGAGCTCAACCGGCTCGGACACGGTCCCGGCGGGACTCGCCAGTTCTCGGCTCATCTGCCGCTCGAGCGCGTCCACCCGCCGACCCACCTCTGCGAGAACGAAGCGGAGGACGTACCGTGCTCCTGCGACGTCGGGTTGGCCGGTCTGCGGATCCACCGGCATCGAGCGCAGGAGGTCGATCAGCGTCACCGCCTGATCGAGGGTCTCCTCGTGAAGCTGCTGAACGGCCGCCGACCCGAACATCTCGAGCTGGGCTCGAGAGCGGAGCACGCCGGCAAGATCTCGCTGCCGTCTCACCGCCACGCGGTCCTCCGGGTAGGCCAGCGGGCGGAGGGTCTGGAGATAGGCGTGCCAGCCGATCGCCGCCTCGAGGTAGGCGGCCGAGCGCCGTTCTTCACTCCGGGTCGTGTCAACCGTCCGCGCGAGACCCACCCTGCCTCTGCGCGCGAGCAGCACCCCTGCAACCAGTCCGAGGAGGACGATCACGAGGGTTGCCGCCGCGGCCACGGCAAGCGGCAGGGAAATCTTCATGCAACGAGGGTATCGCGTCGATCCCTATGCTCATACCCTCTCCTTGCGCGGGAGGGACACACACGCTGGGATGGGACCTCCGTGGCGGCGCCGCTCGACTGACTTCGCAATGGGCGTGCGGTGGGAGGATTTCGATGTTCTAATACGGGCGCCGCAACACGAGTGTGCTCGCGAAGAGCACTGAAGCCCAGCTCAGGAACCTCCAGGGCAGGAGACAACGTGCAACGCATGAATACGGCACACAGCAAGTCGGCCCGAGAGGCCGGCTACCGGCCGGTCGTCTCCCCGCAGGCCGCCGAGCGGATCCGGGAATGGCACGAAGCCGCAGTCCGGACCGCAAAGCACGACGATGGGACCGAACAGCGGTTCGTCGTTTTCGGTAAAGAGTTGATCGTTCCTTCCGGTGTCCATCAGATCAGCGGCGTCGAGCACCTGCTCGGCGAGGCGATCCTTGCCGAGGTGAGGGATGGGGACCGCGTCCTCGACATGGGTACGGCGAGCGGTCTCAACGCCATCCTCGCGGCGT
This sequence comes from Candidatus Dormibacteria bacterium, assembly GCA_050010655.1. GTDB lineage: Bacteria > Chloroflexota > Dormibacteria > Aeolococcales > Aeolococcaceae > Palsa-851. The sequence goes on along the minus strand of JBEKKP010000124.1, from coordinate 2,938 downwards.
CGCAAGGTGCGCGGGTTGTCGCCGTCGACATCAATCCGCACGCCGTGGTTGCAGCCCAGAACAACGTCGAGCGTAGTGGCCTGGCTGATCGAATCGACGTGCAACGAGGTGACCTGTTCACCGAAGTGATCGGTCAATTCGACCTGATCATCTACGAGCCCCACCTTCGAGTCCCTGCGCTGGATGTCCAGCCGGCACGCGACGTTGTTGCGCACGAGACGCACAGCGTGGCGTCATTTGTTCGCGACGCCAGGCAGTACCTTACGGACCGCGGACGCATGCTCTTTTTTGTCGGTCGACCACTGGAAGTCCCGACGCTGATGGAGCTTGCGGATCATGAGAACTTCAGCACCGATCTCGTTGCGCAGGAAGCGCTGATCCACGACGGCCGCTCAGTGGACTATTACGCGTTTCGGCTGACACCCGCCGCGCCGACGATCGAGATCGAAGGACGTCGAGCAGCGTATTAAGACGGATTTAAGAATCCGCGAACATCTCGACAGCATTGTGCGTGCGGGTCGATTTGACCTTGCAATTGTGAGCGACGCCGGTGCACCATCGGAATACGGCGATCCAAAAGCCCCCTTGGATCGTCACCCCGCGGACGCGACACCAAATCCCCCGAACGACACTCCGCCCCCTTAACCGAGGCACGGGTGGGGCTCACCGGCCCCGCCCGTGTCCTATTTCAGGACTCCTGTCGCGGGTGTCTTGGCGTGCGGCTAGTACGAACCGCGTGCGGTGAGTAGCGCCGGGATCGTCTTGGCGAGGATGTAGAGGTCCATCGTCAGCGACCAGTTCTCAACGTAAAAGAGGTCGTACCTGACGTAGTCCTCGAATGCGAGGTCGTGCCGTCCGTTCACCTGCCAGAGGCCGGTGACACCTGGCTTCACCCGCAGACGTCCGCGTTGCAATTCCGCGTATCGCGTGGTCTCTTCGGGGAGGGCTGGACGCGGCCCGACCAGGCTCATCTCGCCGCGCAGAACGTTGAAGAGCTGAGGAAGTTCGTCGAGAGACGTGCGGCGCAGCAACCGTCCAACTCTGGTCACACGCGGGTCGCGCCGCATCTTGAACAGCAGTCCGTCCGCTTCGTTGTGCGCGAGAAGTCCGTCACGCTGCGCGTCAGCATTCACCACCATCGTGCGGAATTTGAAGATGGTGAATCCACGTTCCTGCGCACCGACACGCCGCTGACGGAAGAGCACCGGGCCGGGACTGCTCACCTTGACCATGAGCGCGATGCCGAGCATCAGCGGTGCGCCGATCACGAGCGCGACCGACGTCACGACGATGTCGAGGCATCGCTTCTGTACGCGCTGGCGCCGTGAGAAACGATGGCGGCGCAAGGAGAACAGCGCCATCCCGTCGATGGGCTCGAGGATGACGCGCGCTGCTCCGAGGTTGGGAAGTCCCGGTGAGACACGCACATTCACGTCTGCCGGTAGCGCTGAATCGATCGCCTGAAGGGTGGCGCCGCCAGCCGCGCTTCCGGCGATGATCACTGCACGTACGTTGTGTGCCGTGCTGATCTGCGTGATGTCCTCCACAGTGCCGAGGACAGGGATGCCGTCCATCACCTCGAGCCCGGACCTGGTGACTTCGACGAATCCGCAGACGCGATATCCCATCCAGGGGCGACGCATGAGGGTGCGCGCAAGAGCCCGCGCCTCGTCGTTGGTGCCGGCGATGAGCGTGAGCTGGCTGGTGACCGCATGTGCGTTGAGAATGTGCGTGAGACGCCGCGTGATCAGCCTTCCGGTGATGACGGTCGCGAGACACACGATCAACAGAGCTGGAATGAGTTCCCGCCGCGGGTCAGTGCCTGCCTCGAATGTGACGAGCACAACCAGCAGCACCGACATCACGGCGGCGTTGAACAGTCGCCGCAGCTCAGCGGTCGCATGGGTCGGCCTTCGCAGATCGTAGAGGCCGTATACGGCGAAGACGACCGGCCAGATAGCGACGGTCGCGAAAACGACTCCCCTGAAGAATGTCTCCTCCGGTGGCTTCAAAGGGAAGAAGACGTCGAGAAGCAGCTTCGCGAGGAAGTAGCCGGCGACAACCGCACAGATGTCAACGGCGAATGTGGTGATCGCGAGAATGACCGCCCACGGGCGCTCGGCCTTCTGCGCGACGGTGCTGGGAGGAGCAGCAGCCCGACCCTGCAGTTCGCCGACGAGCTCGACGTCCGGTTTGTCTCGCTCGGTCCACCCCACCTCTGCAGGCAGACTCGAGGCTAGATGCGCCTCTTCCGCAATTCCCACGACCAAACCCCCTTGTCGACACAGCCGTAGAACGGCGACCCGGACGCCCCAGCGCCACCCCCCGAAGTCCGTTCCCTGAAGGATTCTACGTGGCCCCCGGTGCGTAGTCAAATGACACGTTGGGGAAGAACGACGCGATTACTGGAGTTCGACACGCTTCCGAATACGAACACCGGTTCCCAGGCTCGTCCTGACGCGTTTGACCCTTTTCGGGGTCGCCGAAACTTTGACATCCGGTCGCCGGTCCGTCATGATGCGTTCGGACGGATCTACCGCTTGGAAGGGCCGGCGGGGTTTTTGGATACAGCCTTTTGGGGGTGTTTCCCATCGGTAGTCCGGCACTTGGGTTTGGTCGCGTTGGGGGAACCATGGAACGGTCGCACACTCGAATCTGGTTGACGGTCTTCGGCGCGACCGTCACCGGCATGCTGCTTGCCGGTTGTTCGCCCAGCACCACCGCCGTTATCGGCGTCCCCCCGAGTTCCAGCGCAGTGAACGTGGTACCGGTCAATTCCATTGAGGCAGCCGTCAACGCGGTGATCGCCTCCCAACTCGCGCAGGCGAACGAGAACCAGAGCGACGGGCAGCCCGCGCAGGCTCAGGTCGAGCTCAATGAGCTGACCAGCGTGAACGCCTTTATTCGCGCCGAGGCGTTCACCAGTCTGAAGACAACC
>JBEKKP010000123.1:0-6510 GCA_050010655.1 Candidatus Dormibacteria bacterium | reverse complement strand
GCATCACATCATCCACTGGGCTGACGGCGGGCCGACGGAGCTCGACAACCTGGTCTCGTTATGCCGTTCGCATCACCGGCAGGTGCATGAGGAGGGTTGGCGCATCCACATCGCCGACGGCAATGCCGTGGTGGACCCGCCGCCCTGACGACGAAGGGCCCGGGCGATCGGGTAGTTTCCGCGATCGCGTCAGGGTGATCGTCGCGTCGTAATCGCCTCAGCGTGATCGCTTCACAGTCAGGTTCGTACAGACACATAATGTGCTCGTCTTCCATCGACGTAGGCCACGAGGGACGCGGTGATGCTCAGGTTCGCGGTCGCGATTGGAAGCGTCTGCGCGTGTGGTCTGGTGGCTGCATGCGGCGCGACGACGACCACGCCATCGGCGCCAGTTGGGACACCGATATCCACTCCGACAGCGTCAGTCGTCGCGACAGCAACCCCTTCTCCGACCGCGTCGCCGACTCCCGCGCCAACTTCTGTGCCAGTGGTGGGGTCGGGCGCGGCAAGCCCAGTTCTTGCTGTCGAGGATGTTGCCAACGTCGATCCTGGGAGCGGGAAGCACCTTTCAGGTGATTGCAACGGCTCCAGCTATCTCGTCCCTCCGTGTCCGGTGACCGAGAGATTTGGTGCGCGATTAAATGCCAATCCCTTCTCGGCCAGCGGAGGCGGGGCAGATCCTCTCTGTCGCTGTCAGACCGTGGTGACACCCACGTTCACGCTCATATCGGAGAGCGGAACGACGGCATACGTGCATGAGGACCTGGGACTCGGCCCGTCGTACGATCTGCGCTGGACGGTGGTTTCCGTTGCTGGGACGTGGTATGTGGACGATCAGGACACGGGATGCTCGAACACGTCGATCTACAACCCCGCGTATGACTACGAGAACGCGAGTTCCACGCCGACGCCGGTCATAGCCCCCTGTTGACGCTCGCCGGTATCCGGGCGTACCTCTGACCGCCGGCCCCAGTGGCTCTCAAGACTACCCAGCCTCGGGCACGCTCTTAGAGGCTTTCGCCCCAGTTCTCGCCCCAGTTCTCGCCCCAGTTCTCGCCCTGATGCGCTGCAGTCAGAACGGTGTTGGTGCCCCAGTTCTCGCCCCAATTTTCGCCCTGATGTGCCGCGGTCAGAACGGTGTTGGTGCCCCAGTTCTCGCCCCAGTTCTCGCCAAGGTGGACGAATCTGAGCTGGGTGGTCTGCGAGGCGGCGCTGGTTCCGTTCGCGGGCTGCGTTGACGGGAACACCGCGCCTTGGTGGACACTCGCGGGCGACGCTGCTGCGACGCCGGGAGGGGTGGCAGTGCGGGTCGCCGTGTTGTGGCCGGCCAGCATCACCGTCGCCACGAGTCCACCGACAAGGAAAAGACGTGAGAGGGAGTGCCGCATGTTGTGTATCCCGGTAAAAGGGGGCGGTTGTTCTTCGTCCCACCCTAGGCGCGTGCTGTGACACGTCAGTGAACAAGCCGTCACCAAGCGCCTGACGTTGCTTGGCTCAGTCACAGGCCGCCGCGACACGTGAAACCGATCGCGCTGCGCCCCGATGGCGTGGCTGGCTCCTCAATCCCGACGAGGCCGCGGCACGTTCGGGGAAGATTGGAAGATGACTTCTCAAGAACCGCCCGAGCAGCCCGTCCCTACGCGATGGACCACCTCGACTGTGCATCCCGACATGTGGATGGATCCTGCTGAGGATCCGCGTTTCGTCGAAGTCGAGTTGACTGACGAGAGGTCAACGCTAATCGACTACTTGCGCGCCTACCGGCTGACGTTGCGAATGAAGTGTGCCGACCTCGACGCTGCCCAGATGGCCACAAAGTCTGTGCCGCCGTCTACGTTGTCCCTGCTGGGCCTCATCCGGCATATGTCGGATGTGGAGCGATCCTGGTTCCGGCGCGTGATGGCGGGAGAGGTTGCGCCGCGGAAGTTCTCGTCGCCCGATGATCCCCAAGGAGCGTGGACGGGTGCAGTTGCCGATGATGCCGTCGTCGCGGAGGCGTGGGCTGCGTGGGAGACCGAGGTCGCCTACTCGGACCAATTTGTTGCCAAGACGAGCGATCTCAGTACGTTGGGCAGACAGTCCGACGGGAAGATGATCCAGTTGCGCGAGGTCCTGGTGCACATGATCGAGGAATATGCGCGCCACTGTGGACACGCCGACCTGATTCGGGAACGGGTCGACGGTCGCGTCGGTCAGTAGTCGCTGCGACCGTCTGCTGGTTAGTGGGTTCCGAACACGTTCAGCGCAACGAAAACGATGAAGGCGAGCGCCGCAAGGAAGACGATCACAACCATAACGGCCCCGAGTCCGAAGAGTCTTCCGCGGCTGCCGTAGCCGGCGTATCGGCCGTTCATTCGGTTCCTGCGCGACTCGTAAACGTCCCGGTTGTACGGTCGGCACCGCGGACGGCAGAGCGAGCCGAGTCGGTCAACTCGAGAGCGAGTAGGCTTGCGACGTGTACGCGCCGAGGGCGGCGGTGCCTCCAGGATGGGGTCCGAATACCGTCGTCATTCCAGCGGCTGACTTCGAGGATGGTCGCCTCCCGGCCATCTGCGCTGTGACCGGTAAGCCTGCCACCGCAAACCTGCAACGGCGTTACGCCGGAACGCCGCAATGGGTCGGCTGCCTCTTTCTCATCAGCTGGATGGCGCTGCTCGTTGCCTATCTGTTCACACACCAGGAAGTGCGGGGTCGCCTGCCGGTAACGTCGGCGATCGCGGTGCGTGTGGAGAGCCTGCATCAAGCGGGAGCGCTGGGGTTCTTCGCGGGGATTGTGACGGCCATCCTCGCGGCGGTCGCGGGCATCGTCCTGAGCGGCACCGCAGGGACGGTTGTCGTCACAGCGCTCCTCGCGCTCACCGCAATCGCGTTGCTCACGTGGATCGTCACGAGTGTCATGGAATCGCGAACGCTCGGCATCAGAGGCTTCGTGACCAAGGATGGATTCGGGACACGCTGGGTCCAGTTGCGGGGCGTGCATCCGGCCTTCGTTCAGGCGGTCGCCAACAGCCGTCGCTAGCGCTGCATCATTCCCAGCATGGATCTCGCACAGGGGCGCGCCACGACACGCCAACCGCTCTCCCCGCTGATCAAATGGGTGCTCCCGTGCGGCGTCGTTGCGCTGACGATCGCGCTGATCGGCGGCTACGAGTTCCACTGGACGTGGACGGGGGTCACGCCGAGCGACCAGTTGTGGGATCTGCTCCACGTGATCGTGTTACCGATCGTGCTTGCGACGCTGCCGATCTGGTACCGGACGCGGCAGCGCTGGATGATGGAGTGGCACGTTGTCTTCGGCGTTGTGGTCGTCCTCTTCGCAGTCCTCGTGATCGGTGGCTACGCGCTCAACTGGCAGTGGACCGGCTTTCAGGGCAACACGCTGTGGGACTGGCTGGAACTGCTCGCGCTGCCAGTCGTCGTCGCGTCGCTCCCGCTCTGGTTTGCCACGAACAGGCGATTCGAGAGCCGCTGGCGTGCTGTCGGGATTGCGGGGTTGGTGATCTTCGTGGTGGTGGTCGTCGGCGGCTATGCATTGAGCTGGGGGTGGACCGGATTCCAGGGCAACACACTGTGGGACTGGCTGCGACTCCTGCTTGTCCCCTTCCTGCTGCCGGCGACCCTCGCATGGTTCTCCGCGCGGGCGGAGTCGGACCGTGAGCACGCCGGCGGCGTATGACATCGGGCCGGGCACACGAGGCCTAAAACCCGTGAGCAGCGGGTATCCCTTGACGCAGGAAATCACCCATATCCATGTCTGGTTCACGAGGAGGCACACCGATGCTCATCAGCACAGCCAACGACCTGCCCGGCTATCAGATCACTGAAGTCCTCGGCGAGGTCTTCGGGCTCACGGTTCGCGCCCGCAACATCGGCTCGCAGTTCGGCGCGGGGCTGAAATCCCTCGTGGGCGGTGAGCTGAAGGGGATGACGATCAACCTTGCCAACAGCCGCAACGAGGTCATCCAGCGGATGGTCGATGAGGCGGCCGCCAAAGGTGGCAACGCCATCGTCGGGATGCGTTTCGACACTTCCGAGATGGGTGGCACGTGGACCGAGATCTGCGCGTACGGCACGGCGGTCATCGCCAACCGGCTGTCCGCCCCCACTCCTCCGCCGGTCTAAACCGCCGCGGGGGATCCCGCAAATCGATCGAGCCGGAAGGGCGACAGGTCGACCTCGCTCGACCCTGCCGTCACGCGCTGGGCGATCGCCTCGCCGATGCCGGCGGAATGCTTGAACCCGTGCCCCGAGCACGGCGATACGAGGAGCACGCCTTCGAGGTCGGGATGCTCGTCGATGACGAAGTTCGCGTCCGGGGTCACCGTGTACAGACAGCGCGCAGCACGAACACATCGCGATGACAGACCCGGAAGACGCGTCCTGAGCAGCGAGTCGTAGACCGCTCGTGGCTCGTCGGGGTCGACGTCGAGCGACGCCGCATCGGCACTCGTCGGACTGTCGAGTTTCTCGTCCGCAACCTTGATCTCGCGCGTCCCATCGATCGCCGGGAACCCGTAGAAGGCGTTGCCGTCCTTGAGGCCCCAGATGAACACGGGCATCGCGCCCGGCCCGTGGTCGATCGCGTCGGGACGCAGCTCGAACCAGTTCAACACTTGCCGGTACACGCTGAACAACTGGACTCGGTCGGCACCGACGAAGTCATGCACCCACGCACCCACCGCCAGGACGACACGCTCGGCATCGAGCACGCCGCGGTCGGTGCGCACGTGGACGCCGCTCCTCGAGCGTTCGAGACCCAGCACTCGCTCGTCGCGGCGGATGTCGGCACCGAGGCGGGCGGCGACAGTGAGTTGCGCGCTGACGCAGCGTTCCGGGCGCACAAACCCGGCTGTTGGCTCGTAGTAGGCGGATTCAGAGCCGTCAACCCCGAACTGCGGGAAGCGGTGCTTGATGTCCGCCGCCGAGAGCAGTTCGTGGGCGATCCCGTATCGGCGTGCGCAGGCGATGGTGCTTGCGAGGAACTCGTGGCGATGGTGGCCGGCGGCCCCGCCACCGGCGTCCTCGACGATCAGCCCGCCGCACTGCGTGAGCAGATCTTCGCCGGTCTCGGCCTCGAGCTCTCGCCAGATCGCGTGCGACCGCTGCACCAGCGGCGTGTACGCCTCGCCCTCGCCGATTGCCTCGCGGGTGATTCGTGTGTCCCCGTGGGTCGATCCATAGACGTGCGGCGGCGAGAATCGATCGATCCCGACGACACGGATCCCGCGCCTGGCGAGCTGATACAGCGTCGCCGCGCCCGCAGCGCCGAGGCCGACGACGGCCACGTCATACGTGCTCACGGCCGCAGCCTACTACCCTGCGATGGTGACCCAGGATCACTACTTCACCCCGGATCCGAAGGTGGCCTCGCACCCGCGCACGTTCCGGGTCAACCTTCCGGACCTGAGCTTCGAGCTCGACACGGACCGTGGCGTCTTCGCGCACGGGTACCTCGACGCCGGCACAGACCTCCTGCTTCGCACCCTCGGACCCATCCCCCCAGGTGAACTGGCCGACGTCGGCTGCGGCTATGGGGCGATCGCCATCACGCTGGCCCTGCGCAACCCCGATGCCCGCGTGTGGGCGGTCGACGTGAACCGAAGGGCGCTCGATCTCTGCGCGCGGAATGCCGAGCGCGCCGGTGCCGGGAATGTCGTCCCGGCCGAACCGGACGCTGTTCCCGAACGCCTCAGGTTCGCCGCCGTGTACTCGAATCCGCCGGTGCGGCTTGGCAAGCCGGCGCTGCACGCGTTGCTGCTCACCTGGATCGGACGCCTCCAGCCCGATGCTGCGGCGACCCTGGTGGTGCAGCGACATCTCGGCGCCGACTCCCTCGCGGCGTGGCTGACTGGTCTCGGGCACCACGTGGAGCGGATTCGCTCGAAGGCCGGCTACCGCATCCTCGAGGTGCATGCGGCCGCCGGGAGCCCCCATGATGGCAGCCGTGACCGCTAGCCCCGGCCTCGTCGGCTTCATCACGATCAACATCGATCCGGTCCTGCATATCGGTCCGATACCCATCCACTGGTATGGCGTCATGTATGCGCTGGCGTTCCTCGCCGCGTATCAGTTCGGGGTGCTGCCGTACGCGCGTAGACGCGGGCTCCCCAAGGCGGTGGCCGAGAAGATCTGCGTCTGGACGATCATCTTCGGGCTGCTCGGCGGCCGCCTCTATTACGTCGTGCAGCAGCCGAACCTGTGGCACGACTACATCCTCGATCCGATCAACATCATTGCGTTCTGGCAGGGCGGGATGGCGTTCTTCGGGGCGATCATCGTGGGCTTCATCACGCTCGCGATCTGCGCCTGGCGGTACGGCTACAACCCGTGGATCGCGCTCGATGGCGGCGTGCTGTTCGCAGTCGTGGGGCAGCCCATCGGACGCATCGGGAATGTGATCAACGGCGACATCCTCGGCTCGCCAAGCACTCTTCCTTGGGCCACCGCGTATTCGAATCCGGCGGCGATCCTGCAGAGCGGTTTCAGCCTCTGCACGCCCGGGCACTGCAT
>JBEKKP010000122.1:0-6526 GCA_050010655.1 Candidatus Dormibacteria bacterium | reverse complement strand
GTCCTCGAGTACGGCGGCGCGGTCACGGCCACCACCGTGCAGCGCCTCGCCTGTGATGCCGGGATCCGGCGCATCCTGCTCGGCCCCAAGTCCGCGGTGATCGAGGTGGGCAGGGAGCTCCGCCTGCCAGGTGTCGCTGCCCGAGCAGCGCTCCAGGCGCGGGCGGGTGGCTGCGAATGGCCAAAGTGCGATCGTCCGGTGGGCTTCACCAACGCCCACCACATGGTCCACTGGGGCCAGGGCGGGACGACTGACGTGGCCAACCTCGTCCTGCTCTGCTATCGCCACCACTGGATGATTCACGAAGGTGGCTGGCAGCTGGCCCGCGACGAGAGCGGACGCATGCTCGCCATCGCCCCCACCCCGATCTTTCGCACCTGGACGCGGGCGCCTGACGGCGTCGGCGTATAGGTAGCGAGGTCGGCGCCTCGCTAAGTCGACACGTGCCCTGGGATGAACTCCGCAAGCCCGCCGGTGCCCGACTAGCTGACTAAGCCCGCCAGCGGGTGCAGGAGCGCGTCGGCCTGCGTCGGCATGAGCAGCTTCCGGGATGCCGCGGAGTGCGCCGCTGGATCGACGGATCCTCAGACGCGATCCGGATCAGGGCATGGAACCTGCTCTCGTCGATGATGCCCTTCTCGAGAGCGCGCTGCGCCCAGGCCGGCGGGGTACGAAGCCCCCACGCATCGAAAGCGCCTTGCTCGATCATCGTTCCTCCTGATGATAGCCAGGACGGGCTAAACGAGGGTTCCCGACGGGTCCAGTCCTTCAAGAAGCTTCTGCACTGTCGTCACAAAACGCGTCGCCTGGAGGCCGTCGTTGATCCGATGGTCGAACGACAGACCCAGGCCCATGATCGGCCTGATGGCGATCGCGTCGCCCACTACGACCGGTCGCTTCACAACGAGGTCCATGGTCATGATCGCCGCCTGCGGCTGATTGATGATCGCCTGCGTCATCACCGCACCGAGCGCGCCGGTGTTGTTGAGCGTGAACGTCCCGCCCTGAATCTCATCGAGCTTCAGGTGATTGCTTCGTGCACGCGCGCCGAGGTCCGCCATGGTGGTGGCGAGCCCGGTGATGCTGAGCCGATCCGCATCGCGCACCACGGGGACGATGAGGTTGTCCTCGAGCGCCACGGCGATCCCGAGATTGATGGCCCGCTTGACCACGATGCCAGCATCGCTCCATGACGCATTGAGCGTGGGATGCCGTTGCAGTGCTTCAACAACGGCCCGAGCGACGAATGGCAAGAACGTCAACTTGACCCCGTGCCGCGCCTCGAACGCCGCCTTCTCACGATCCCGAATCCGCCACACGGCGGACATGTCCACCTCGACCATCACATACGCATGCGGCGACGTCTGCCGGCTCCGAACCATGTGCTCCGCAATAGCCTTCCTGACCTGCGTCAGCGGCACCACCGAATCGCCCTCACCGCCCCCGGCTCCAGTGAAGGAGGCCGAGCCAGCGGAAGCCGTTGTCGGCACTGGCACAACCGGCACCGAAGACGCCGGCGGGGGTGCCTGAGTAGGCGACATAGCCTGGGGAGTCGCCGGAGCAGGCATCCCCGACGGCGTGCGTGCGGCGCCAGAGCCAGCCCCGCCAGCACCGGCATCCCGCCGCTGCACGTACTCAAGAACGTCCTTCTTGGAGATGCGCCCCCCGATCCCGCTCCCGATGATCTGCGACAGATCCACGCCGTGCTCGCGAACGAGCATCCGCACGGCCGGAGTCACGTGATACCCGAGCGCCTGTCCATTGCCCTCGACGGCCACTTCCGCAACTTCTTCGACAGGAGCCGCGCCGGCCCCATCCGCAGCTGTCCCGGTGAACGCTTCCTGAATCGGCGCAACGGCCGACTCGCCACCAGCCTGTACCTCGGCACGCGCCTCCGCCACCGGCTGCGCCGGCACACTGGCGACAACCGCAGTCGCCGCTACGGGCTCCGGCGTCGCAGCAGCGGCACCATCAGTGGCAGCGCCGGCGCCGTCCGCCGTGTCGATCGAGCAGATCGGCTGACCGACCGGCACAACCGCGCCCTCCGGTGCGATCAACTCGGACATCACGCCGTCGGCCGGCGCCGGAATCTCGGCATTCACCTTGTCGGTGATCACTTCGGCAATCGACTCGTACTTGGCGATCGCATCGCCAGGTTGCTTGAGCCATTTGGCGATCGTGCCTTCGGTGACGCTCTCACCGAGCTGCGGCATCGTGACGGTCAGTCCCATTTCGCGAGCTTCCTCGTGTTCGAATTCAGTACGCGGCAAGCTCGCGGAGCCTGGCCTCGATTTTGTCCGGTGTCACCAGATAGAACTGCTCCAGCGGTGGCGCGAACGGCATCGCCGGAATCTCGGGTCCGCCGATGCGCATCACAGGGGCGTCGAGACTGTCGAAGCATTCCTCGGCAATGATCGCAGCGATTTCCGATGCGACGCTCACAGCGAGGTTCGCCTCCTGCACGATCAGCACCTTGCCGCACTTGCTCGCGCTCGTGATGATCGCGTCGCGATCAAACGGACGCAGCGAGCGAAGGTCCACGACCTCGCAGGAAAACCCATCTGCTGCAAGGCGATCGACCGCTTCCAGGGAACTGTGCACCATCATTCCGTAGCTGAACACCGCGATGTCGGTGCCCTCGCGCACGACACGGGCGCGGTCGAGCGGCACCGTGTACTCGCCCTCCGGCACCTCGCCCTTGATGGCGCGGTAACAACGTTTGTGCTCGAAATACAGGACCGGGTCCGGGTCCCGTAGCGCCGAAACGAGCATCCCCTTGGCGTCATACGGATTCGACGGCACCACAACGCGAAGTCCGGGTATATGCGCGAAAATCGCCTCGATCGATTGCGAGTGATACAGCGCGCCGTGCACGCCGCCACCGAACGGTGAGCGCAGCACCATCGGCACACCCCAATCGCCATTGCTGCGATAGCGCATCTTCGCGGCTTCACTGATGATCTGGTCGACGGCGGGCATGATGAAGTCCTGGAACTGAATCTCCGCGATCGGACGCAGCCCGTTCATCGCCGCGCCGATCGCGACGCCGACGATCAGCGATTCCGCAAGCGGGCTGTCGAGCACGCGGGCCTCGCCGAACTCCTTTTGCAAGCCCTCGGTGACACCGAAGACGCCGCCTTTGGCGCCGACGTCTTCGCCAAGGATCATCACGCGATCATCGCGCTGCATCTCCTCGCGAATGCCGTCGCGGATCGCCTCGATATATGTCTTTTCAGCCACGCCAGTCACCCGGTTCCGCATACACATGAAGCATCGCGGTGTTGGCGGCTGGCAACGGCGATTCCTCGGCCTCTTCGGTCGACTCGTTGAGCTCGATCACCAGCTCTGCGCGCATCTCCTCAGCGTCACCCGGAGCAAGAACGCCGAGCTCCTCGAGGGTCGCCCTGAAGCGCAGCAGGGAGTCCCGCTCTTTGTCGGACTCGAGATCCTCGGAGGAGCGGTAGCGACGCTGGTCGTCGTCGGAGCTGTGCGATGTGAGCCGGAGCACTTTCGCCTCGATGAGGGTTGGGCCGTCACCGCGCCGAGCGCGCTTGACCGCCTCGCGAGCCACCCGATAGCAGGCGATGGCGTCGCAGCCGTCGACAATGACACCGGGGATGCCGTATCCCTTCGCGCGATCGGCGACATCCGGCGTCGGCATCTGCTTCTGCCACGGCACGCTGATGGCGAAACCGTTGTTCTCCACAAGGAAGATCACCGCGAGCTTCTTGGTTGCCGCGAAGTTCAGCGCCTCGTGGAAATCGCCTTCGCTCGTCCCCCCTTCGCCGATTGACGTCAGCGTCACCGCGTCCTCACCGCGCATCTGCGAAGCGAGCGCGATGCCGCATGCATGGATGAGCTGGGTTCCGACCGACGATCCGGTGCTGATGATGTTCAACCGCCGGCAACCGTAGTGGGCCGGCATCTGGCGGCCGCCGCTGTTGGGGTCGGCCGCGCGCTGCAGTACCGAGAGGATGTGGTCCTTCGGCGTCATGCCGAGCACGAGCGTGAGCGCAAGGTCGCGGTAGTACGGAGCGATCCAGTCGTACTGCGGCTTCAGATTCATGCCAAAAGCGACCTGAACGGCCTCGTGCCCCTCTGCCGAGATCCAGAACGGAGCACGCCCCTGGCGGTTCAGCACCCAGAGCCGCTCGTCGAGCAGACGGGACCGGAGCATGTGCCGGTACATGAGCCGGAGCGTTTCCGCGTCGAGGCCGGCGCGCGCCTTGGTTTCGGTTCGAGTCATCGCCACGTGTCGATCATCCCTCCGAACGAAGCTGACACCGCCGGCAGGTGCTCACGTCCCCCACGCAGCTCAAATGTGAATTGCCTCGCCACTCACGGCCAGGGCGGCTTCTGAGAGCACTTCGCTGAGTGTAGGGTGTGGCGCGACCGCATGGCCCATCTCGAACGCGGTCGTTTCGAGGAGACCGCCGAGCGCGGGTCCCCAGATGAGCTCGGTCACCTCGTGGCCGATGATGTGGACGCCGAGGACGGTCCCATCCGACTTGTCGGCCACGACCTTGCAGAACCCGCCGGTCTCACCCCAGATCAGCGCTCGCCCGTTGCCGCGAAACGGCATCACCCCAACCGCGACGTCGTAGCCGGCCGCCTGCGCCTCCGCTTCGCTCAGGCCCATCGACCCTATCTGCGGGGTGCAGTACGTGGTGCGGGTCACGAGGCGCGGATCGAGCGGGTGCGGGTTGCGCCCGGCGATCGCTTCGACGGCAAGCACGCCCTCGTGGAGCGCCTTGTGCGCGAGCTGGAAGCCGCCGACGACATCGCCCACCGCGCTCACGCCGGGCTCTCCGGTTCGAAGCATCGCGTCCACCCGGATCACGCCGCGCTCGACAACGACCCCCGTGCCCTCGATGCCGATGTTCTCGACGTTGGCCGCCCGACCCACAGCGACGAGGAGGATCTCGGCCTGGAGCCGCTGCTCCTTCCCGCCCTGGTCGGTGACTGTCACGGTGACACCGCCCTCGTTGCGCTCGACGGAGCCAAGATCGAGGAGGTGGCCGGTGAGGCACGTGATGCCACGCGCCTCGAACTGCTTGCGTAGCTCGACACCGACCGCCGCGTCCTCGAGGGGCACCAGGCTCGGAAGGAGCTCGACGATGGTCACGTCCGTTCCGCAGCTGCGGTAGAGCGAGGCGAACTCGACACCCACTGCGCCAGCGCCGAGCACGATCGCCGACGCGGGAACGCGGTTCATCTTCAGCGCCTCATCGCTGGTGAGGATCGCCTCGCCATCTGCGGGAATGCCGGGGAGTTGTTTCGGGCGCGATCCCGTGGCGATGATGACCGCGCCTGCGTCGACCGTGACCGGATCGCCGGTTGGCGGCGTGACCAGCAGGCGTCCCGGCGCGTCCAGGCGGCCGCGTCCGTTGACAACTGTGACCTTGTTCTTGCGCAGCAGGAACTGCACGCCCTTGTGCAGCTGGCTGACCACCGAGTCCCGACGGACGCCGGCGACCGCGTAGTCGAAATGGACGTCGCCAGTCGTGACGCCGAAGGCGTCGGCGTGACGCAGTTCGTCGAGGAGCGCGGCGCTTTGGAGCAATGCTTTGGCGGGGATGCAGCCGCGGTGGAGGCACGTGCCACCCACCTTGTCCTCCTCCACCAGCACGACGCTGAGGCCGAGTTGGGCTGCGCGAATCGCCGCGGGGTAGCCGCCCATTCCGCCCCCGAGAATGGCGATGTCAACTCGTTCGGCCACGGGCTCTGAGTATATCGGCGGGGCACTCGGTGCCAGCCCTACGTCCTCGCCCAAGAGTGGGCTGTTGGGCGCGAGGCGCCCGCGGGATCAGGCCTGCAGGAACCTGCGCACGCCAAGGAAACTCCCGAACGCGCCGACTGCCACACCACCGACCAGCAACACGATGAGCAACGTGACCGTGTAGCGCGTGTCGAACGGCACGCTGAGCAAATTGCCCTGGGCCGCCTGCACGAACAGCCGGTACGCCCCGAAGACCACCGCCCCCGAGAAGATCGCGGCGAGTAAGCCGCCGAGCATGCCCTCGAGGATGAACGGCCAGCGCACGAACCAGTCGGTCGCACCGACGAGTTTCATGATCTCGATCTCGGTTCTTCGGGAATAGACCGCGGTTCGGATCGTGTTCATGATGATCACGATGCTGATGGTCAGCAGAATGATCGCGATGATCGCCCCTACCCATTCGATGACCGTGATCACCGTGTTGAGCTTGGAGATGACGTCGGAGTTGTAGTCGGTGGGCGTCGTGCTGTCGACGATCGGCGTCATCTTGGCTTCGTTGTTGAACTCGCTGAGGTCGGCGAGCTTCTTGACGTCGAGGTTGAGCGACGCGGGCAGCGGGTTGCTGCCGAGAACGTTGAGAGCACTGGCGATATCGGGGTTCTGCGACGCTTGCTGGGCGGCCTGGTCCTTGGTTTCGAAGGTGACCGAGATGACCCGCGGATCGTGCTTGAGGCGGCTTTCGAAATTGGTGATCGCCGCCAGCGACGCATTGTCCGAGAGATAGATCTTCAGATGGCTCGCGTTTTG
>JBEKKP010000121.1:0-7962 GCA_050010655.1 Candidatus Dormibacteria bacterium | reverse complement strand
TTGAGCGTCTACTACATCATCGCGCCGGCGGAATGCTCGTCCAACCTCGCTCGCTATGACGGCGTGCGTTTCGGCAACCGCGTCGAGCGGCCGTCGCTCACCGACATGTACCTGCAGACGCGCGATGCGGGATTCGGCAACGAGGTCAAACGCCGCGTCATGCTCGGCACGTACGCGCTCTCGAGCGGGTATTACGACGCGTACTACCGTCAGGCGCAGAAGGTGCGCACCCTCGTGAGCCAGGAGTTCGAGACGGTGTTCAACGACGTCGACGCCATCGTGTGCCCGACATCGCCGAGCGTCGCGTTCCCGATGGGCTCGCGCGACGACCCGCTCTCCATGTACATGTGCGACGTGGTGACGCTTCCCGCCAACCTCGCCGGCATCCCGGGCATGTCGGTGCCCTGCGGGTTCGTGGACGGACTTCCTGTCGGACTGCAGGTGATCGCGCCGCGATTCGAGGATTCGCGGGTCTTCCGAGTGGCCCACGCCTATGAGCAGGCGACCACGTTCCACACGGTGCCATCGCCATACGCGGATGCGGTCGCATGACCGAGGCAGCAACGCTCTCAGGAACCGCAACCGGGCGCTACGAGGTGGTCATCGGGCTCGAGGTGCACGCGCAGTTGCTCACGCGCAGCAAGATGTTCTGCACGTGCCCCGCGGACTACATCAACGCCGCGCCGAACGCGAACACCTGCCCCGTGTGCCTCGGCATGCCGGGAGTGCTGCCAACGATGAACGAGCAGGCCGTGGAGTTCACGGTTCGCACCGCTCTGGCGTTGCACTGCGACATCCCGCCTTTCACGAAATTCGACCGTAAGAACTATTTCTATCCGGATCTGCCCAAGGGGTATCAGATCTCCCAGTACGACCTTCCGCTGTCCATCAACGGGGTGCTCGAGTTCCCGGTGGGCGGGGAGACGGTTCGCTGCGGCATCACCCGGGTCCATCTCGAGGAGGACACGGGCACGATGCATCACGCGGGCGACGTGCTGCAGAGCGCCACGTCGTCGCTCATCGACCTCAACCGCTGCGGCGTCCCGCTCATGGAGATCGTGGGCGAACCGGACCTTCGCACCCCGGAGGCGGCGCGCGAATACCTGGTCCGACTGCGCCAGATCCTCATGTACATCGGCGTCAATGACGGCAACCTCGAGAAGGGATCGTTCCGCTGCGACGCCAACATCTCGCTGCGGTCGCCGGGTGCGACCGAACTGGGCGTGAAGGTCGAGGTCAAAAACATGAACTCGTTCCGCGCCGTGCAGCACGCGCTCGAGTCGGAGATCGAGCGGCAGACGGGCGTGCTCGATGCCGGCGGCACGCTGGTGCAGGAGACACGCGGATGGGTGGAGGCACAGGGCCGCACGATCTCGCAGCGCAGCAAGGAGCAGGCCCACGACTACCGCTATTTCCCGGAGCCGGACCTGCCGCCGCTTCGCCTGGGCACGGAATATGTGGCGAGGGTTCGCGAGGGGCTCCCGGAACTGCCTGCAGCTCGTGCGCACCGTTTTCAGCAGCAGTACGGGTTGACGCCGTATGACGCGGCGGTGCTCACCGACACGCGCGAGGACGCCGACACCTTCGAGGCGCTCGTGGCCGCAGGTGTTCCGGCCAAACTTGCCGCCAACTGGCAGACCGGCGACGTCGCTGCGCTGGCCAACGAACATCACATGCCTTTGCAGCAAAGCGGCCTCGGCGTTGACGGCCTGGCCGGCCTGCTCCGTCTCGTGGAGGGCGGCACCATCAACGGTCCCACGGCGAAGGAACTGCTCGCCGAGCTCTACGTGTCCGGCGGCAATCCTGAGGAACTCGTCAACGAACGAGGGCTTGCCCAGGTCAGCGACACCGCGGCACTCACCGCGCTCGTCGATGCCGCCATCGCCGCGAATCCCGCAGCTGCAACGGACTTCCGCGCCGGCAAGCAGCAGGCGCTCGGGCAGTTGATGCGCGCCGTCAAGGACGCCACAGGCGGCAAGGCCGACATGCCGCTCGTGAACCGACTCCTCCGCGACCGGCTCTCGGAGCAGTAGCCCAGGTGCGTCTCGGACGCATGGTCCATGGTGGACTGTGCCTCGCGCATGACGAACTTGGCGCGACGATGCTGGTCGAGGGTGGAATCCCCGGCGAAGACGTCGAGATTTCCGTGCGCTATCGCAAGGGATCGACGTCCTTTGCGGAAGTGGTGCGCGTCCTCGAGCCGTCGCCGCACAGGGTCACGCCCCCGTGTCCGTACGTGCCCCGATGTGGCGGCTGCCAGCTGCAACACATCACGTATCCGCATCAGGTCGAGCTGAAGCGCGACATCGTCCTCGATGCGTTGCACCGGCAGCACATCCCACACCCGGAGCCGCGCATGCACGCGGTCGACGATCCATGGCGGTATCGCCTTCGCGGTGAGTTTCATGTCATTCCGGGCACCGAGACAACGCCGCCTGCGCTCGGCTTCAACCGGGCGAGAAGCTGGCGCCCGATCGCGGTGGACGACTGCCTGATCCATCACCCGCGTATCACGACGGCACTGCCTGCGCTGCGCGGTCTGCTCAACTCGAGCGCCACGAACGCGCTCGGCACGTTGCACCTGACGGTGGGCGAGGAGGGCCAGGAGCTGCTCATCCACGCGAAGCCCGCTAAGGGTCTGGCCAGCGGCGCGCTCGAGGGCGGGCTCGATCTTCCGGACGGCGGCCGCGTCAGCACGACGTCAACGACGCTTCGCTGGCGTGGGATGACATTTCGGGTGACGCCGGATGCGTTCATCCAGGTCAACTGGGCACAGATGGACGTGCTCTATCAGTGCGTCATCGATGCGCTCGGCGGGCACGCCGGACTGCGCGTTGTCGACGCGTACGCCGGCATCGGCGTGCTCGCGTGCCATCTCGCCGCCGACGCGCGCGAGGTCGTGTGCATCGAGAGCAATCGCGGCGCGGCGCAACTGGGCGTGCTCAACGCGCGCGTCAACGACGTGTCCGACCGCATGCACTTCGTGCTGTCGCCGGTGGAGGATGCGTTGCCGCGCGTCGGCGCCGCGGAGATGGCCGATGTCGTCATCCTCGACCCACCTCGTGCGGGGTGTTCGGGACGTGTCAACGGATGGCTTGCGCTCGCCGGACCGGAGCGTGTCGTGTACGTCTCGTGCGACCCCGCGACACTCGCGCGCGACTTGCATACGCTGGTCGCGTCAGGTCCGTACGAGATCGAATCGCTCGACATCGTCGACATGTTTCCGCAGACCTATCACGTCGAGTCGGTGGTGGCGCTCACACGGTCCGGTGAGGCCGCTTCGGACGACTTCTCGGAGACCTCCGGCACCCGCTGAGCGGTACCCTCAGTGCCAGCGGCGGCGGGTCGCCGAGGAGTGGTAGCGTACGTCTGTTCGCCGTCCATCGACCGCAGCCAGGAGGCACAGTGCAGGGGACATCAGAGACCGGCGAGGAGATCGAAACCGGCGGTTTCGTCCACCTGCACACCCACAGTGAGTTCTCGCTGCTCGACGGCGCGTCCCGGGTCAACGAGCTCGTGGACACGGCCAAGGCGATGGGGCAGACGGCCATCGCCATCACCGACCACGGGGTGCTGTACGGCGCAGTCGATTTCTACTCGGCGGCTCGTGCGGCGAAGCTCAACCCGATCATCGGCTGTGAGATGTACATGGCGCCGCGCTCACGGACGGATCGTGAGGGCCGCGCGGACCGCGATCCCAACCATCTGATCCTGCTCGCGCGCAACAACACCGGCTACCGGAACCTCATCAAGCTGGTGAGCGCGTCGCATCTCGAGGGGTTCTACTACCGGCCGCGCATCGATCGTGAGTTGCTTGCGGCACATGCCGAGGGGTTGATCTGCCTTTCCGCGTGCCTTGGCGGAGAAGTGCCGCAGGCAATCGTCCGCGGGGACATGGACGCTGCGGAGGCGATTGCACGCCAGCACGCCGAGATATTCGGGCACGACAACTACTTTCTCGAGTTGCAGGACCACGGCATCCCCGAGGAGGAGCTCGTGCGCGCGGGCCTCGTCGAGATCGCCCGGCGCACCGGGTTGCCGCTCGTCGCCACCAACGACTCGCACTACATCAAGCCGGAGGATGCCGAGGCGCACGACATCCTGCTGTGTCTCCAGACCGGCGCTCGGCTGGAGGACGAGAAGCGGTTCCGTCTGTCCGGCCCGGACTACTACCTCGCCAGCACGCAGCAGATGCGCGAGCGATTCGCCGAGTACGGCGAGGCGGTGTCGAACACGGTGGCCATCGCGGCGCGCTGCCACGTCGAGATCCCCTTGGGGCAGAACCTGCTTCCAACCTACTCGCCGATCCCGGAGGGGTTGAACGCCGACACGTATCTGCTCCAGCTCTGCCAGGCCGGCGCGCAGGAGCGCTACGGGGACGCCGTCAATGACGAGGTTCGCGAGCGGTTGAGCATGGAGCTCGATGTCATTCGCGAGACGGGGTTCTCGGCGTACTTCCTCATCGTCTGGGATCTCATCAAAGCTGCGCGCTCCGACGGTGTACGGGTTGGTCCCGGTCGCGGCAGCGCCGCGGGCTCGGTGGTGAGTTACGTGCTCCACATCACCGATATCGAGCCACTCCAGTACGGGCTCATCTTTGAGCGGTTCCTCAACCGCGAACGCGTGCAGATGCCGGACATCGACATCGACTTCGATGATGTCGGGCGCGAGCGAGTGCTCGCGTACGTGCAGGAAAAGTACGGGCGCGATCGTGTAGCCCAGATCATCACGTTCGGGACCATGGCGGCGCGCGCGGCGATTCGCGATGTCGGACGCGTCCTCAATGTACCGCTTCCGGACGTCGACCGGCTGGCGAAGTTGGTCCCGCAGGTGGTGAGCATCACGCTCGATCGAGCGCTGAAAGAAAGCCGCGAGTTGAACGAGCTCTACGAGCACGAAGAGTGGGCGAAGCGCATCATCGACATCGCCCGCCGGCTCGAGGGGATCTGCCGCAACGCGTCGACGCACGCGGCGGCGGTTGTCATCGGCTCCGAGCCACTCGCCAACATCGTTCCCCTGCAACGCTCAACGCTGGGTGACGGCACTGCGGTGACGCAGTTCGACATGAACGGCGTCTCAAAGATCGGACTCCTCAAGATCGACCTGCTCGGGCTGTCGAACCTCACGGTCATCGCAGAGGCCGCGGAGTTGGTCCGTGCACATCGCGGGGTCGACATCGACATCGATCGGCTCCCCCTCGATGACACGAAGACGTACGAACTGCTGTGCAAGGCTGACAGCCACGGCATCTTCCAGATGGAGGCGACGTTCGCCAAACGCATCCTCATCGACATGCAGCCGAACTGCCTGGCGGATCTCGGCGTCGCAGTTGCGCTGAACCGACCAGGCCCGATCGAGGGTGGCGCCACCGGGATGTGGATGCGGCGCAAACGCGGCGAGGAGGCCGTGACGTACATGCTCCCCGAGCTCGAACCCATTCTCAAGGAGACGTACGGCGCCATCCTCTACCAGGACCAGGTGATGAAGATCGCCTCAGCCGTGGCCGGATTCTCTCTCGGTGAGGCGGACATCCTTCGCGCCGCGATGGGCAAGAAGGACAAGGTCAAGATGGCCAAGCAGCGCGAGCAGTTTCTCAGCGGCGCGGCTGCGCGCGGTGTGGCGCCGGAAACCGCGCTGGAACTCTTCGAACTCATCGCGCTGTTTGCCGGATACGGCTTCAACGGCGCGCATTCCATCTCGTACGGACTGATCGCGTATCAGACCGCGTACCTCAAGGCGAATTACCCGCGCGAGTACATGACCGCGTTGCTCAACAGCCGTGCGGACAACTTCGACAGGCTGAAACAGTCCATCCTCGACGCGCATGCGCGAGGCCTCGTGGTCCGGCCCCCGGATGTGAATCGCAGTGCATCTGCCTTCAGCCTGGGCGACGAGGAACAGGGCGAGATCCTGTACGGCCTGCGCCACATCAAGAACGTCGGTGAGCGCGTTGCTGCGGAGATCGTTGCGGAACGCGAGTCCGCAGGACCGTTTACCTCGCTCTTCGACCTCTGCCTGCGCGTGTCCAGCCGCGACCTCAATCGGCGTGTCGTCGAGGCGCTGATCCGCAGCGGTGCATGCGACTCACTCGGCGAGCGCGGGGCGATGCTCGCGGTGCTCGACCGTGCCATCGATCGCGCGGCGACGATCCGCCGCGAGCGTGAATCGGGCCAGACGTCGCTCTTCGGCGAGACCGTTGTCCTCATCGAGCCGGTGTCGCACGCGGCCGACGACCTCGAGGGCCGCGACGTCAACGGGCCGTTCGCGATCGCCGCGGATGAGCGTCTCAGCTGGGAGCGCGAGTTCCTCGGGATGTATCTGAGCGATCACCCGCTGCGCCGGATCGCCGGCGAGTTGCAGCAGCGCGTCGACACCACCATCAACGAGCTCGGCGCGCATCTCGACGGACTCATGAGGATCTGACCGGCAGCGTGGAGGTTGTCGTCTTCGCTCGCGTGTTCGAGGAATGCGTGGCTGCGTTGCGACCGGATGCCGTGATCGTGGTGCGAGGCAAGGTCGAGGCAGGTCGCACCGCAAGCACAGGGAGCACGCCGGTTCCCGGAGAGGAAGAGGACCGCGTCGAACTCGAGCCACCGCAGATCCTCGCCGAGGCGGTGTACGCCTATGACGATCCGCGTCTCGCCACGTGGCGCCGCGACAGCACCGTGCACATCAGCGTCAAGGCGTCCCAGATCGGCCGGCTCGGCGCGCTGCGGCATGCGCTCGAGGAGCACCAGGGTGATTGCGCGGTGGTCCTGCACGTGGACTCGGGAACGAGCGTCGACGAGATCTCGCTCAGCGTGGACTTCGCCGTTGACCCGAGTCCCGCGCTCGAGCGCTCCGTGGAGTTGGTGGTCGGAGACGGCGCATACCGCGTCGAAATGCGTCGAGTTCGCGCGCCCGAACGCGAGCGCACGGCCGCCCGGCGCTGACCGGCGAGCTTCTAGATCGGCCCGAGCAGTAATCCGAAGACGATCTTGATCACGATGATCAGAACGATGTACATGACCAGCGCCGCGATCGCCGCGTAGTCGAGTCCCGCGCTGGAGCGGCCGTGCTGGAGGCCCGCGAAGGGCGCGACCAGTGGATTCGTCATCGTGCGCACCATCTGCACCATCGGATGCCACGGGTCGGCGTGAAAGACCGCGAGCAGAATGCGCACGAACACGATGATCGCGATGGCGATGGCGATGTCGACCACAAGTTCTTCCACCAGCAACTCGATCGCCTGAATCGGGTCGGTGGTATAGCCGAAGACGAGGTTCTGTAGGATCTGCGCGATGAAATAGATGACGATGATCGCGAGGATCGGGGAGAAGTCGATGCCGCTGAAATTGGGAAGTATTTTCCGAAACGGAGCGAGGATTGGGTCGACGATGATGCGCAGCCACTTCACCACCGGGTGCCACGGGCTGAGCCCGAGCCACGACACGGCGATGCGCGCAATGATGAGCACCGTCAACGCATCCGCGATGAAGCCGATCAGGCTGTACAGCAGGGGCGCTTGGATCACGTTGTCGCGGCCTGCTCCGTCGTGGGAGCTGGTCCTTCGGGCCTGCGGTTCTCGAGTCGCCCGATGGTTCGCCGCCACACGAGATAAAGCAGTGGTACAGCGATGACGAGGATCGCAATCGACGTCCATTGCGCCTCGCGGAGTCCGAGCGGTCCAGGTGGCTCGCTCTTGCGGAACTCGAACAGGATCAACTGGCTCACCGCATAGAGCGCGACGTACGTGATCGCGAGCACGCCCGCGCGGACATTCCTCCGAAACAGCACGAGGAGGACGAGGCCGATGCAGATGGTGCCGAGCGCCTCATATACCGCGGCGGGTTGATACGCAATGCAGTGCCCGGGCGTGCAGAGGCTGAAACCGCTCTGCAGGATCGCCGCCGGATTCGAATACGCGGTGGCCCAAGGAAGAGTGCTTGGCGAGCCGAGGATGTCGCCGTTGATCACATTCCC
>JBEKKP010000120.1:0-6625 GCA_050010655.1 Candidatus Dormibacteria bacterium | reverse complement strand
GCCCATCCGCTCGAAGGCGAGGGGGCCGTCATCCTGCGCAAATCCCTGGAGCTGACCGCCACCGCTCTGGGGCAGGACGCCTCGGCATACAAGCGGCTCGTCAGCCCGTTCCTCCGCCATCCTGACGCGCTCATCGCGGAGATCCTCGGCCCTGCGCATTTCCCCCGCCACCCGCTGCTGCTCGCCGGCTTTGGCGCGCCGGCGCTGCTCCCGGCGAGCACGCTCAGCCGCAGATGGTTTCGCGGCGAGCGTGCCCGTGCGCTGCTCGCGGGGTGTGCCGCCCACTCCATCCTGCCGCTCACGCGGCCCGTCAGCGCCGCCGTGGGACTGCTCTTTCTCATCACGGGTCACGTCCAGACCTGGCCCATCGCCAAGGGTGGATCCACGGCGATCACGGGAGCGCTGGCCAGCTATCTCGAGACCCTTGGGGGTCGGATCGAGACCAGTCACCCGGTTCGCGCCCTGTCCGACCTCCCGCCGTCGCGAATCGTCCTCTTCGACACGAGCCCGGACCAGGTCGCGACCATCGCGGCGCCGGTGCTCCCGGCGACGTACGTCCGCCGCTTGCGCCGTTTCCGCTACGGACCCGGCATCTTCAAGATCGACTGGGCACTCGACGGCCCGATCCCGTGGGCCGATCCGGCCTGCGCGGATTCCGCGACCGTGCACGTCGGAGGCACGCTGGCAGAGATCGCGGAGTCTGAAGCCGCCGTCTGGCGCGGCGAGCACGCCGATCGGCCCTTCACGATCGTCGTCCAGCCAAGCCTCTTCGATGCCTCCCGGGCACCCGCCGGCAAGCACACCGGCTGGGCGTACTGCCATGTCCCCGCCGGCTCAACGCTGGATCGTACGGATGCCGTCGAACGCCAGGTGGAGCGCTTTGCGCCGGGATTCCGTGACCGGATCCTTGCGCGCCACGTCATGCGCACCACCGACCTCGAGCAGTACAACGCGAACTACGTCGGCGGCGCGATCGCCGGCGGCGTGACCGATCTCCGCCAGCTCTTCACGCGGCCGGTCGCGCGGATCAATCCGTACTCGACACCGAATCCGGACGTCTTCATCTGCTCGGCGTCGACGCCCCCGGGAGGCGGCGTCCACGGCATGTGCGGGTACTACGCCGCCCGCGGCGCGCTACGACGCCTGGCGTCAGCCGCTGTGTGAAGATTGGGCCATGATCCTGGTCGTCTTTCGATCGCGCAACCGGCCCGACGCTGACCTCGAGGAGTATTCGCGGCGCAGCGCTCGGCTCCACGAGCTCGTGCAGCAACACCCGGGGTTCATCTCCATCGAGAGCTTCGAGACCCCCGACGGTGAGGAGGTCTCGCTGGAGTATTTCGAGAACGACGAGTCGGTGAAAGCGTGGCGCGACAATCCCGAACACCGCGACACACAGCGCTGGGCGCGCGAGCATCTCTACTCCTGGTACTCGGCCCAGGCGAGTGAGGTGATTCGCTTCCACGAGGTCGACCTCATGGCACGCAAGGGCGCGGGCACCGCTACGTAATCGTCAGCGGCGCGCGCGGAAGAAATCCTGCAGCAGCGCCGCGGACTCGTCCGCACCGACACCGGTGACCACCTCGATCCGGTGGTTGTTGCGCGGATTGCGCAGCACGTCGTATACGCTTCCGTCGGCGCCTTTCTTGGGATCGCTCGCCCCGTAGACGCACGAGGCGATGCGCGCCTGCACCATCGCGCCGGCGCACATCGGACAGGGCTCCAACGTCGCATACACGGTCACGCCGTCGAGACGCCAGCCCCCGACGATGCCGGCCACGCGGCGCAGCAGCAGCAGTTCCGCATGCGCGGTGGCGTCACCACGCCGCTCCATCGCATTGCCGGCCGTCGCGATGACCGCGCCCTCGCGGACCGCGACCGCACCCACCGGGACCTCACGGCGCGCACCGGCGGCACGAGCCACCTGCAGTGCGCGGCGCATGAAGCGCTCGTGCGGCTCGATCGCTACCCCACCGCCACGAGCGGCAGTTCGATCTTCAGGTCCGGGCGCTCGACGACACGCATGGTGTCATCGACAAAGCGCACGCGTTCGAAGGTGATGCAGTTGACGGGGCAATGGTCCTCGCAGATCCTGCAGTTGGTGCAGCGGTCGTAGTTGATGTAGATCTCGCCTTCGTAACCGCCACCGCCAGGCACACCGCCCGACGTCTTGCAGACGAGCGTCTCGCCGCCCGACGAGCGTTCGCGATCCTCGCCGAACACGACGACATCGATCGCTTTCTCCGGGCACACGTCATCGCATGCGCCGCACAGCACGCACACGGTCTGGTCGTAGTGATGCACCGAGTCGCACTGGAAGCAGCGAATCGCCTGCACGATCGCCGTCTGATCGCTCCACGACTGCTCGACCTCACTCATGTCGTAGCGCTTGTCGGCCTCGAGAATCCCCGGCTCGACGCGCGCGAACACCTCGGACTGGCGGTGGTCATCGGTGCGCTCAACGACCGTCTGATAGATGCGGTCGCCGGCGGCCTGCATGTCCTCACCAAGGAACTCGCGAATCGAGCGCGCAGTGCGATGCCCCCATCCCGCCGCGTCGACGATGAACGACGGACCCTGCACGCAGTCACCGCCACAGAAGAGCTTCGGCACACCGGTGTGGCCGCCGCGATCCGCTGACAGCAGACCGCGCTGCGTCACGGGGACGAGCTCATCCGGACGCTCCATGATCTGACCGGACGCGAAGATGACGTAATCGGCCGCGACCGTCCAGAGCGGGACGTTCTCCTGCTCCTTGACCGACGAGAAGATGAGCTTGCCGCTCAGCGGATCGAACTCCAGGTCCTTGAGCGGCGCGAAGGAGACCTGCTTTACCTTGCCCTTGTCGTCACCTTCGATCGACTTGACGATGACTCCGCACTGGATGTGCAGGCCGATCTCCTTGGCCTCGTGCAGCTCGTTGCCGAACGCGGGGAGGCGATCCTCGGGTTCGATCGCGACCATCCACACATCCTTGGCGCCGAGCTTGATCGACGACTGGCACGCGTCAGTCGCAACCGCGCCACCGCCGACCACAACGACGCTGCCGCCGATCGGGAAGCTGTCGGGGATCTTGTCGTACGACACCGTACGCAGGAAGCTCATCGCGTCGGTGACTTCGGGAAGATCGCTGCCCGGGATCGGCAGGATGCGTCCCTTCATCATTCCGATGGAGAAGAAGATGGCGTCGTACTCGTCGAGCAGATCCTGCGTCTTGATGTCGTCGGGACCGCTGCCGACGTTGCTGTTGAGACGAACATCGATGCCCGTCGACATGATCATGTCGAGCTCCCACTGGAGCTGACGATGGTCGAAACGGAACGGTGGAATCGATGTGCTGAGCAGCCCGCCCACCTTGGCCTCGCGCTCATAGAGCACGACGTCGTAGCCCTGCACACGCAAGTCGAGCGCACAGGTGAGCCCCGCAGGTCCGGCGCCGATGACGGCAACGCGCTTGCCCTTGGCAGGTGCGATCTTGTAGTTGATCCAGAGCCCCTGCTGGAAGGCGAAGTCGGTGGAGAAACGCTTGATCGACTTGATCGTCACCGGCTCCTCGCCGGGATCCCAGCCGCGCTTGCAGTCCGTCTCGCATGGATGGTTGCAGAGCCTGCCGAGCATGCTCGGGAACGGATTCGTCTCGTGGATGACAGCCCACGAGTCCACGTACCGGCCCTGGCTGACGTAGTCGATGTACGTGGCGATGTCCTGACGGATCGGACAGTTGCGCTGGCATGGCGTGATCGGCACGTTGAACCCGAGGTCGCGGTGCCCACTCATGATCTTCATCGGCGCTTTGTCGATAACGTTCTTGGCGATGGCACCCAGCACATGCGCGGCACTTACCATGCCGACCGGTGCGCTCCGGCGCGAGAAGACTCCATCTGCAGCGGTGACGACCGCTGCCTCCGCACCCGACTGGCGCATGACATCCGCGCCGCGCTCGATGCGCTCACCGAGATCGATCTCCGGCGCTGGACGCATGACGTCGCGAACGCTCGTCTGATCGAGCACGTCGAACGACGGGACGATCGTCTCGAGGCCGATCGTCCCGAGCACCACCTCACCACGAACCACGAGCAACGGCACCGGGTCCTGCAGACGCAGCACCTCGAGCACGTCGCCGAGCGTGTCCTCCGGGTCACATTCCGCACCGAGCGGCGAGGCGATGCTCTCCAGCTCAGGCATGGACGACGCTCCGCCGGGTGAGCGCGAAATCCGCAAGCTCGCGTGGGGTCACCATGCCGACGACTGTCTCATCCTCGTGCGTGACAATCGCGAGCCGGCGCTCGTGCTGTGCCATCAGCGCAACCACTTCGCTGAGACGCTGATGCTCATCGACGAGCAGCGGCGACTGATGCAGCATGTTCCGCGCCTGCACATTCGTCGACGGCGGACGCACCGCGAAGTCGCTGCCGGACACGACGATATCGCCTGCAATCAAATGGTCGATAACGTCCTCTTTGGACACGTAGCCGACCGGACGCCGGTCGACGAGCACGACGATCTCACTGAGGATGTTATCGGCAAGCAACTTCGCGACGGCGTCCGCGGGAGTGCTCGGGAGGCAGAACACCACCTCGTTGCGCATCAACGTGCCGATCTCGGGGTCACTCGCGTCGGGCGCGAGGCTGTCAGGATCCAGAGAGGCCGCTAGAGGGGCCGAGGTCACGCTCCTGCCTCTTGCGCCATCTGCTCCTGCAGCCGGCGAAGGACGTCCTGCCAGGTCTCGGTGGTCTCGACCGGCCGTGCCTGGGCGCGTGGCGCGGCACGCTGAATCTTGGTGCGTGTCTTGGTGATCTCGCGCTCGCGCTTGCGGTCCTGGACGGACCGTGCGGACTCGACGGCCTGACGCACCTCGGTCTCCACTTCGGTGATCTCCTCGGCAGTCGTCGCGGAGCGCAGCGAGCGGCCGAGCCGCGAGGTGACTTCCGGAGGGAGCTGCGGACCGGCATCGCGCAGCATGTCGCTGCCGCGACGGCGAAGCAGATCGAGCGCATGGGCCGCACGAGCACGCTCGGCGCTCGATGCGCGCTGCTCCGTGTACAGCTCCATGCCTTTGGTGATCAGCTGGGGATACTGGAACGCCTGGCTGAACTTTCCGGTGTTGATCCGAGCAGTGATGTCATCGACAGCGCGCTGCAATTCCTCGCGCGGCTCGCCCTCGAGGCTGCCCAGCAGGTCGCCGAGAATTGGACGCGCCTGCGCATACGCTCGCTTCACCCACGCGGGAAGGTGATGGTGCGATGGCTCCGGCACCGGCGCCGGCGTCGTTGCCCGAGGGGCGCCGACTGGACGGACGATGGCCGGGAAAGCGGTCGTGAGAGGCGCCGGCTGCTGGCTACGGGCCCTCGTCTGGATCACTGCGATGCCAACATCGTACCCGGCTGCGGGGGGGTCGCGACTTCCCCGTCTTTCAATTGACTCACGATCCTGCCCCTGAGCATCCCACGTGAGTCTAGCGAGCCTTCGCTCCTCGATGTCGCGAAGCGCTTTCCGGCTTCGCGAGACCGAGTTCCGCAGAGGGGCAGATGTCGTTGAGGACGCACTCCGGGCAACGTGGCTTGTTGGCGATGCAGATCCTCCGGCCGTGGAGGATGAGGCGAAGGCTCAGGCCGGTCCATTCACTTGCGGGGACAATGCTGCACACATCCTCCTCGATCTTCACCGGGTCGGTCGCTGAGGTGAGCTTGAGCAAGCCGGTGAGGCGCGTGACATGCGTGTCCACGGCGAATCCGGGGACGCCGAATGCGACACCGAGCACCACGTTGGCAGTCTTGCGCCCGACACCCCGCAGCGTGACCAGATCCTCCATTCGCGGTGGCACCTCACCGCCGTGGTGCAGCACGAGGTCCTGGCTCATCTCGCGAATCGCGCGCGCCTTGGAGTGGAAGAACCCGGTCTTGTGGATGATCGTCTCGACTTCGGTCTCATCCGCCGCCGCAAGGTCCGCAACCGTCGGATACCGCGCAAACAGCGCCGGCGTCACCGAATTGACGTTCACATCTGTTGTTTGCGCGCTGAGGATCACCGACACCAGCAGCTGCCACGGATCCCCGAATTCCAACTCCGTACGCGCATCCCCGTACAGCACCTTCAGTCGCTCGACAACGATCGGCGCGCGCTCGCGCGCTCCAGCCGGCAACCGCCGCTTGCGCGCCTTCGGCTTCGCTTTCGTCGTGATCTTCGCCGTCGAACCACCCTTACGAACAGGACTCATCGTTCCCCCACCGTCACGCGATCCATCGCATCATGCAACCGCTCCAACCCCAACCCCGCAACCGCCCACAAGGGCGCGTAATCCAACCGAGTAGCACCCCCCGGCACCACAAACCGTCCATGCCCGGAGTAATCCCAAGGAACAACCCCCACGGAACCATGCAACGCTGTGCCCGCCAAATACTCCACCCCCATGATCCCAATGGAATAAGCGGCCGCCCGCTGCCAAAGAGGCCGATGCCGAACAGCGTCATGAACCGGCTCAAATAGATAGGCGCTCAATCCATAGATCGCGAACATCCAGAGATACGAGCGCCCCTGTAAGGACCAGCCTTTCCGGAGCGCGCTATCGCGAGCACCCGTGAACGCGACCTCAGCCGCAACCCCCACCACCGCGTAGGCAGCGCTGCGC
>JBEKKP010000119.1:0-6645 GCA_050010655.1 Candidatus Dormibacteria bacterium | reverse complement strand
TGAGCCTGCGAAGCCCTCTAATGGGTTGAGCGTTCTCGGTCCGGCACTAGCTTTTCAACGTGCAAGTACTCCGCCGGAGCGTGGTCTACCTGCAGGGTTGTGTGTTTGATGTGGAACTCGTTTTCAACGAATCGCTCCAGGTCGAGGCGGATGGCGTGGCAGTCGTCCTTGGGGTGCACCAGCACATGGGCTGACAGCGATGGGAATCCGGACGTCAGTTCCCAGACGTGAAGGTCGTGGACGTTGACGACGTGCGGGTGGGCGGCGAGGGCGGTGCCGATTTCCTCCGGGTCGAGGTCGGATGGGGAGGCTTCCAGGAGCACTCGGCCGGCTTTACCGAGCAATCTCACTCCGGCGTAGACCATCAGTGCGGCGACCACTACGGAGGCGATGGCGTCGGCTCGTTCGAAACCGGTGGTGACGATGACGATGCCGGCGATGAGGGTGCCGATGAAGGCGTACAGGTCGGTGAGGATGTGGCGAAAGCTCGCCTCGATGTTCAGGCTACGACGGCTCGCGTGGGAGAGCTCGTAGGTGACGGCGAGGTTGACGACGATTCCGACCAAGGCGATCACGATCACCGTGGCGCCCTGGACGTGGAGTGGCGTCATGAAGCGGAGGACGGCCTCGAAGATCAGGACTGCGGCAAGCACGAGGAGGGTTGCCCCGCTGATCAGGGCGGCGAGGACTTCGGCGCGTTTCAGGCCGAAGGTCAAGCCGCCTTTGGGTGGGCGTTGAGCCAGGCGAAGCGCGACCAGCGATACGCCGAGGGCAGCAACGTCGGTGAGCATGTGGGCGGAGTCGGAGAGCAAGGCGAGTGACCGCGCAAGGATTGCCGCGATCACCTCGACGACGATGAAGAGCGCGATCAGGCAGAGGGAGACCACAAGCGGCCGCTGATCGGCGTCCGACGGCGGTCCGTGCGGGTGGGTCAGCTCCGAATGCTGGTGCACCACTTCACCCTACTCCGCAATTTCCGGAGCAACGTCCCACCAGAGGGTGACCATCGGCTCGATCGGTCCCCTCGTGGACCAGAGCCCGTCCTCGAGGACGAGACGCTGGCCGAGCGCAACGGCGATGGCGTGGTCGCTTGCAGCATCGAGGCACAACCGGCGGCGGATGGCCGCCACGGCATCGTCGCGCCGCTCGAAACCGCCGGCACCGCGGGGCGCGACGGCCGCGTGCCGGCGTACCGGCAACCCAAGTGAGCGGAGCACGGAGTACACGTCGTCGGCATCTGGATGCACCGGCCGGGGGAGCGCGTGAAACTCCCACCAGAGGTCCGCCATCCACGCGGTCGGGTGCCTGTTCGTGATCTCCATGACGACTCCACGGCGCGCGTGCGCCGTCAACGCCAGCGCGAACGGCGCGAGGTCGCCGACGTTGTATGCGACGTGGTTGCACACGACGACGTCGGCGATCGGCGTCTGCGCGGACACGTCGGGCCAGTTGCCGTTGATCGTGCGCACGGTCACATTGGCGCGCTCGGCCTGATGCTGAAACTCGGCGAGCATTTCCGGCGACGCGTCCACACCGATGATCAGCGAGCAGTGCGGTGCGAGCGGCAGCGACGCCGCACCCGCGCCGACACCGACATCGAGCACGGTGCCACCGGCCGGCAACACGTGAAGCGCTCGCCGGTTGGCGAAGCTCAGCGCTCCAGGGGTCGCCCGTTCCGCGCGTGTCCGGAACGGCTCGGAGGGAAAGCCCCACGGCGAGACCGGCGCGGCGCGAAGCACGGCGTCTGGTACGACCCATTCGCGCATCGCAGCGCGCCATCCCGCGGCGTCCACCTGCCGATCATGCACGCGCGGCGAACGGCCTGCCACCACCGCTGCTACGGTGGTGACGTGAGCGAACAGACCGTGCGTTTTCCGGGCGGGGCCGAGCTGACGCACCTGCTCGTCGTCTCCGAACTCGCGCGATCCGTGACCTTCTACCGCGACGTCGTGGGCGCGGAATTGGTCCGTGAGTACGGCGGCACGAGCGCGGTGTTCCGCCTGGCCGGAACGTGGTTGCTGCTGGTCACGGCGGGCGGCCCCACCGCGGACAAGCCGACGGTCACGTTCACGCCGCCGGATGACCCAGATCGGGTGAGCAGCGAGATGACCTTCCGTGTCACCGACTGCCGTGCGCTGTACGCGATGTTGTCGGAGCGCGGTGCCGTCTTTCTCACGCCGCCGGTTGACCACGGCTACGAGGTGCGCTGCTTCTTCCGCGATCCCGACGGCCACCTCCTGGAACTCAGCGAGGTGCCGGCGACACCCTAACTCGTTCGGGCGGGGACGACCAGGACGGGGCAGGGCGCGATCTGGAGCAAGCGGTGGGCGACGCTCCCGAGGAGCAATCCCTTGAGCGGCCCGCTGCCAACACTGCCGAGAACGATCAGGTCCGCGCCTGCCTCGGAGGCGGCGTCCGCGATCGCGTGAGCAGGTCCGCTGACCTTGACCTGGTGGATCTGGAACTCGGCGTCCAGGCCGTCGGTCTTCAGCGCTGCCACCTGATCGGCGATCTTGGTCTTGATCTCGGGCTCGAGTGCCTGTGCGTGATGCGCGCCACCATGCCCTGGGACCAGTTCGTCGACGTACACGACGATCAGGCGCGCTTTCTGGTCAAGCGCGAGTTCCTTCCCGAACGCTATCGCCAGGTCTCCGGGCTCCGAGCCGTCAGTGGCTACCACCACAACCTTGAACATCTGAATACCTCAAGTGAAAGGCCCACGAGTGTAGTCAATCGGCTTAGAGCGCGTGTACGCCGGCGGCCGTGGCGCATGCGGCCACCACGACCACGAGAAAGGGCGCCCGAATCGCCACCAGGATCAAGGCCACCGCAAGTCCTGCCGCGCGCGAATCGAGCATCAGGTGACTGCCCGTCGCAAAGACCGATACGGCGATGAGCGCGCTGAGCAGGGTCACCGGCAGCGCCTCGAGAATCCGTTTTGCCACAGCCGACTCGAGCAATTGCGCCGGCACGACAAAGCCAGCCAGTTTCAGGAGCGCGCACCCTGCAGATGCGATGAGGACGGCGAGCCAGAGTTTCATCGGTCGAAGACGAGGAGCAATGCGACCGCAGCCAGGCCGCCGATGAGAATTGGCGCTCCCACCGGGACGAGTGGCACCGTGGCGAGCGCGATGACGCCGGACGTGAGCGCCACTGCGCGCATGCGCATCGTCGTGAGGCGCGGTGCGAGCAGTGCGATGAACGCAGCCGGACCTGCGACATCGAGTCCGGTTGTCGCGGGCGAGCCGAATGCGTTGCCCACCAAGGCGCCGACGATCGTCGACAGGTTCCAGAGCACATAGACGGACAGCGCTGTCGACCAGAACGCGCGGGCGGCGTACCCCGCGGGCGCCTCGCTCACCGCCATCGCAGTGCTCTCATCGATGGTCACCTCGGCCATCAAAAGTCGACGCCACCCGGTGGGACGTAACAACGCGTTGATCCGGGCGCCGTACAAGCCGTTGCGCACGCCAAGAAGCAGGGCCGTGCCCACTGCCGAGAAGTACGAGCCACCCGCGCCGATGACACTGACCAGCGCGAATTGCGACGCCCCGGAGAACAGGACGAGCGACAGCAGGCAGACCTGAATGAGGCTCAGATGTGCCTCGACCGAGACCGCCCCAAATGACAGGCCGAACGGCGTGACGCTGACACCGATTGTCAGCGCGCGATTGCGGATCCGCCGTTCCGCAGCTTTGCGGGGCTCGCCGCCGGCAGAGGCGTCGTCGCGCGTTGGCTCGGACACGGCGCAAGCCTAAGGCAACCCGGCACTACGGGAGTAAGGCGACAGGGGACGGGCGGCACCCAGCGAATTTGGGAGCGACCGAGAGAGCGCGACAATTAGGTGGCGCGAACGAGGGAGCGGACAAGGCTGAGCACGGTGACGCCCGTCCCCTGGCGCCCGCGGCGCTGAGCCGGATTGCCCTACGCTTCGGCTACGCTACCGCGCCAATCACGAACGACGAGAACACGCGATGAGCAGACGCCTAGAGCCACCGTTTCGCGCAGACCATGTTGGAAGCCTCCTGCGTCCGCAGGCGCTCATGGAGGCTCGATCGCAGAAAGTGGCGGGGACGATCACCGCTGCGGCGCTGCGGGACATTGAGGACGCTGCGATACGCGATGTCGTCGCGATGCAACGCGATGTCGGTCTGCAGTCCGCTACCGACGGTGAATTTCGTCGAGCCGCGTGGCACATGGACTTCATCTATCAACTCGGCGGCGTTACCCAGGCCGACGAGAAGTTGCACGTGCAGTTCTTCAACGATGGCGGCACGCTCGACTTCGCGCCGGCCGCATTGCGCATCAACGAGCGCGTCCGTCTTGGCGACACCATCTTCGCCGAGCACTTCCGATTTCTCGCCGACACAGTGGGCAGTGGGGTCACGCCGAAGTTGACGATTCCGTCGCCGAGCATGGTGCATTATCGCGGTGGGCGTGCCGCGATCGACGAGTCCGTGTATCCGGATCTCGATGCATTCTGGGACGACCTCACCGCCGCATATGCGGAAGAGGTGCGCAGGCTCGGCGAGCTGGGATGCACGTACCTCCAGCTCGACGACACGAGCCTCGCGTATCTCAACGATCCGCGACAGCGTGAGCTGATCGCCTCGCTCGGCGGCGACCGCGAGCACCAGCACGAGCTGTACATCAGGAACCTCAACCGCGTTCTTGCGGCCAAGCCGCCGGGCATGCGCATCACGACGCACATGTGCCGCGGTAACTTCCGGTCGTCGTGGGCCGCCGAGGGTGGCTATGACTTCGTCGCCGAGGCGCTGTTCGGTGAGCTCGATGTCGACGGCTTCTTCCTCGAGTACGACGATGCGCGTTCCGGAGGCTTCGAGCCGCTTCGCTATGTGCCCAAAGACAAATACGTCGTCCTCGGTCTGGTGACCACGAAACGCGGCACGCTGGAGACGAAGGACAACCTCAAACGCCGCATCGACGAAGCGGCGAAATTTGTGCCACTCGAGCAACTCTGTCTTTCGCCCCAGTGTGGCTTCTCCTCCACCGTGGAGGGAAACGTCCTCACCTACGACGAGGAGGTGGCCAAGCTCCGCCTCATCGTCGAGACGGCCGCCGAGGTCTGGGGGTAGCGCAGATCGCTCGTTCCACGCCGCGACGTGCGGTGACACTCGCAAACGCGCGCCGTCTCGCGGTCACGTCACAGCGCTTGAGTGGTCCGCGCCCAAAGCGTGTGACGACGGACGTCATCCACGACCTGGTTGTCTCGCTCGGATGCCTGCAACTCGACCCCACTGCGATCGTCGCCCGCAACCACCTGCTGGTGCTCTTCAGCCGGCTCGGGCCGTTTGACCGCACGCTCGTGGACACGCTGCTCTGGAAGGAGCGCCGCCTCTACGAATACTGGGCGCACCAGGCTTCGATCGTGCCGACGGACGACCGCGCGCTGCATTCCGCACTCCCTCCTCGCTTGAGTGGCGTGCATCAGACGACAACCTGGATGACGTCGCGTGCGCGTGCCGTCGAGCTCGTTCTCCAACGCCTCTCGACGGCCGAGACGGTCCGCGCGTCGGATTTCGAGGAGCACGCGGACAAGTACGAATCGGGGTGGGGCGCGCGTAGCGAGGTATCCGACTCCCTCGGATGGTT
Source organism: Candidatus Dormibacteria bacterium (assembly GCA_050010655.1). Classification (GTDB taxonomy): domain Bacteria; phylum Chloroflexota; class Dormibacteria; order Aeolococcales; family Aeolococcaceae; genus Palsa-851. Next base: position 1,032 of record JBEKKP010000119.1, on the reverse strand, counting down.
ATGGCTCACCGGGAAGATCGTGCCGGCCGCTCGCGAGGGCGGTGGTCGCCGCTGGGCGAATGCGGACCGATGGTTCGGCGCGCCGATAGGCGACGTGCCCGATGAGCGTGACGCCATCCGAGTCGCGGCAACCCGCTCGCTGCGAGCACTCGGCATCGCGACGAAAAACCAGGTGCGCAGGCACTTTCTGCGCGGCAGGTACGCGGGTCTCGACGGCACATTCGTCGATCTGGAAGCGGAGGGTGTGATCGTGCCCATCACGCTCGATATCAGGGGCGACTGGTTCGTACACGCCGAGGACATCGCGCTGCTCGACCGCATCGAGGCGGATGACTTCGCGCCGCGAACGACGCTGCTGTCGCCGTTCGACAATCTCATTTGCGATCGCGCCCGCACGGAAGCGCTCTGGGACTTCGATTTCCGACTCGAGATCTACGTTCCCAAGTCGATGCGGTGGGGATATTTCGTCATGCCGCTGCTCCACGGCGACCATCTGATCGCCAGGTTCGATCTCGCGGTGGATCGCGCCGCCCGCCGTCTCGACGTCATCGGCGTGCGCTGGGAACCAGGCTGGGACGGAACGCGGCAGCCCCGCCGTGCGGCCGAACGCGCGATCGCTGAGCTCGCGAAGTTCGTGGGTGCTGAGCCCGCGCACGTCCAGAAATAGGGCGGAAGTAGGCGCCATTCAGGCGCGGGGCGGCCCACCCTTGATGCGATCGCGAATCTGGTCCATCCGCTCGTCGCTGTTGTGCGGCATTTCCCAGCGGGTCTCAAGCCACCAGGTCGCGCCTGCGTCGGCCCACGGGCGCACGTGGTCGGCGGCCGCTGCCGTGTCGCCGGGAGTCTCGCCATCGATGACGACATCGAGATCGGCGCGACCACGCTCCGCGAGCCAGGCCAGCATCTCGCGAATGTCATCGGGCGATCCGGGCCTGCCGGGAATTTCGATCTGCGGTACGACGCCGTCGCAACGAAGGACGCGGCGCATCGACTTCGGGCGCGGCCAGACGCCGACGACCCAGATCGGAATGC
>JBEKKP010000118.1:0-6792 GCA_050010655.1 Candidatus Dormibacteria bacterium | reverse complement strand
GCGCGGTTCCTTGAATCCCATGCTTGGCGAGTTCCGTCACCCATGGCCGCATCGATTCTGCGGTTCCCGACGCACCGTGCCCGAGCAGCAGGCGCCGGCCCGCCGGAGGCGACTTCCCAGAACGCGGACTCACGGCGCCACTACGCCTGCTCACGCTCGAGGATCTGGAACGCGGCGGGCTGGGGCACATGCGCCGATGTCGGCGGGCGTCGCGGCAGCCACGTCGCGCAGATCAGCGCGCCGCACAGCAGGATCCCGCTGCCGCACCAGAACGGCAAGCCGGCATTGAGTCCGTAGAGCGAACCGAGCACAGCCGCGCCAAACGCCATGCCGCTGAACTGGTACAGGCCGCCGATCCCCATGGCGCGCCCCCGATTCGTCTCCGGGGTGCTGTCCCCGATGACCGCAAAAAGGCTGGGCTCGAGGATGACCGTGGCAACGGCCTCGATCGCGCCGACCGTGAGGATCACGGCGAGGATGTGGAGGAACGGATAGGTCGCCGCGCACGCGGCCACCACCACCAGCCCCGCCGAGACCAGCTTTCGCCGGTCCGCGCGATCCGCCAGCCGTCCGCCGGCTCGCGCCAGGAGGAGGATCGGCAGCGCGAACAGGCTCACGGACAGCCCGATGATAAACGGGTCCTGACCGCGCGCCGCCAGGTACTGCGGCCACACGACGTCGTACATCGACCAGATCGTGCCGACGGCGAAGAGCGCCGCGATCGGCACCACGATGCCGCGGATACGCCACCAGCGGAAGCGCTCCTTCTTGACCACGGAAGCGCTTGGCTCCGCACGGGTTTCGGGCACGCGAAGCATCGGGCCGATTCCGATGAACATCGAAAGCCCGGTAATGCCGAACACCGCGGAATCGCGCCAGAGCGCAGCCGCGCCCCCGATGAGGGGACCGACAAGCAGTCCCACCATCTCGTATGCCTGGAGCTGCGAAAAGCGCTGCGCGCGTTTCTCCGGCTCGCTGAGGTCGGTGAGCGCTGAGCGAAGCGCAGGCACATACGCGCCGGCACACGCGCCCATGCCGATGCGGAGTGCGGTGAGCACCGGGAGCGTTCCGATGTTCAGGAACAGGAACAACGCGAGAATCGCGTAGACCAGCCGCGGCAGGATGAGAAAAGGCTTGCGCCCCCAGCGATCGCAGAGCCGTCCCGCCGGAACCTGGACGAGCGTGGTTGCAACGAGCGGACCTGCGATGAAGATCGCCACAGCAACTGAGTTGCCGCCACGGTGCGCAACGTAGAGCGGGGCGACCGGAAAGATCGCCGCCACACCGGTGAACATGATCAACTGGCCGATCAGCAGCCAGAACGCCGGATCGGCTCTTCGTTTTCCGGTGCGCGCGAGGACGTCAGTGCGAGCCATGTCTCCATTCTCAGGTTTTGGGCGCGAACCGTTGGACTACGATGGTGATATGGCAGTCGGTTCCACGCCCGTCGACGACGATCTGTATCGCGAGATCATCCTCGACCACTATCGCAATCCTCGCCACCATCAGGCGGTCGACCCTGCAGATCGCGTGATCGAAGCGAATAACCCGCTGTGTGGCGACGAGATCGACCTCAGCTATCGCCTCGACAATGGGACTGTCGCCGCAATCGGTTTCAAGGGGCGCGGCTGCTCGATCAGTCAGGCGTCCGCGAGCATGCTTTGCGAGGCGGTCACGGGCATGAGTGTCGAAGGCGCGGCGGCCCTCGCCGAGCGCTTTCGGGCGATGCTCACCGGCGACGCCTCGTCGGCATCGGAGAGTGACGACATCGGCGATCTCGAGGCGCTTCGCGGGGTGCGTGCGTACCCGGTGCGGGTCAAGTGCGCAACGCTCGTGTGGAACGCGCTCCTCGAGGGGCTTACGGCAACCACCGCAACGGCGGCTCCAGCATCGAGGAACGGGCAATGAGCACCACGGAACCGGTTTCGACCACTGAACCCGCCGCGCTGAAGGAGGCGAAAGCCTCGGACGCGCTGATTCGCGCAGCGCTCAGCGAGGTGTACGACCCCGAGATCGGGATCGACATCGTGTCGCTCGGGTTGATCTATGGCACGGCCATCGACGACGACGGGCTGCTCACCATCGACATGACCCTCACGACCCCGTACTGCCCGATGGGTCCGATCATCGAGACCCAGGCGCACGCGGTCTGCGCGCCGCTTCCAGGCGTGCGCGACGTGCACATCAACCTGGTGTGGACGCCGCCCTGGGATCCACGCACGATGGCCTCCGACGAGGCCCAGCTCGAGCTCGGCATCTACTGACCTCGACGCCGGCGGGCGGGTCTGGCATGGTTCCTGCTCATGGAACGCGTTTTCACCCACGCCGAGGCCACGGCCCTGCTCCCACGGCTGACGGAGTTGCTCACGGCCTTGCGGCGGGCGCACCGTGCCGCGCTGACCGTGGGAGGTGAGGAGGAACACCCTCCGCTCTCATCCAACGGGTCCGCGTCTGCGGCCATGAAGGCTTCGGGACCGTTTCTCGACGCCCAGCGACTCTCCGCGGAGATCGAAGGGCTCGCCGTGATCCTTCGGGACCCCGATACGGGCCTCGTTGACTTCGCCTCGGTTCGAGACGGCGCCCCGATTTACCTGTGCTGGCGGCTCGGCGAGGAGAGGATCGGCTTCTGGCACCCACGTGACACCGGATACATGGGGCGCATGCCGCTTTAGCTCCGCCCTATGTCTCGGGTGGCGCCTCGGTGAGCTGCTTGAGGTCTTCCGGGGTCATCCGGAGGAAGAGCGCCATGTCGTCGCTTCGATCGAGAAAACGGACCTGGACCACCACGTCGTGGCCAAAGAGCCCGGTCCGCCGAACGACGATGCCGACCAGTTCGCCTTCGTCGAAGAGCACGTCCTGAACCGTGCCGAGCTTGTCTCCACCGTGGCCGATCATCACGTTCTCGCCCTTGCGGATCTCGATGTCGCCTTCCGCCTTGTCCGCGGTCTCCTGAAGGAGCGGGAACATCGGTCCGACACCCAGTGAGCCACCGGCGAGCGCCGCGGCAAAACGGAGACCGTCGCCTCGCTCCAGCGGCTTGTACTGGTAGCTGAGGTACGGCGGCAGTGCCCGCGTCGTCCGTTTGTCCAGGGTGAGGCGGATTCCGTCATCGCTCGCCGATGCGATCGCACTGAACGGCACGATCACCTCGCTCACGAGTATTCCCGCGCCCGGGGCCAGCGTCCGTCCCGAGAAATGGTTGGTCTCCCGCACGATCAGCGCACGCGGATCCCAGCTTTCGGCATCCACCACGATGCGAACGAGCGAGCCGGCGTGATGGCCGTCGGCGGTATGCACCGGTGCGCCAAGTCGAAAATCGATTTCGTTGCTCCGCGGGAGTTCGGAGTCGGTCACGCGAGATCCCCAATCCGGGATACACTTTTGGAGCGTCTCTCGGCCCGGACCCGCCCCGCCTCGAACACGACGCATGCGGACGCGGTGCCGTGGCACTCAGGCAAAAGGAGGAACCTAGCCCATGACAGATTCTTCGAGTACGACCTCCTTCCCGACCAGCGCAGTAGTGGAGAGCTGACCGCCAGTAGCCAGGTCACCACTCGGAGAGAGGCGCAAACCGTCGCACTCGGCGGTCTCTCCACGCATTTGCGCTAACCGCGGCCTTGCCGCGGCCTGAGCCACTCACCGGCTTTGTCAGGTGAAACGCGCCGTCTCGACCTGTGCCGCACGGGTCGAGACGGCCGGCGACGGGACAATCTGGTCGCTTTCGACCCAGCCCTCGTCAGTGCCGGCAACGCGGACCTTCACGAACTGGCCGCTGCGCTCCGCGAGCGCCACGACCTCCGTGGCAGTGAGGATTTCGCGCCCTCGAGTAGCGTCGCGCCGGGGCTCCGTGAACAGCCGGTATGGCGTTCCGGCCCATGAGGCAACCAGCGTCACGGGGCCGGGGGGAATGCGCCTGTCCCGGTAGACGGTTCGCGAGTCGGCGGCCCCCGCGGTGAGCAACCGGATCACCTGGAGTGCCCGCGTCGTCGGGCCGCGATCTGCCTTGCCCATCGCCTTCGAGATCATCCCGCCGCCAGAGCTCGCCTCGACCTCGACCCAGGTCCCCTCGGTCACGGTCACGGCACGGCAGCGCACCCAGCGAATTCGTACCTTGGGCCGACCCCAGTTCCCGAAGAGGCCACGACGGCGGTGCTCCACGATTCGGGCTTCACTGTCGCCGACCACCTCGTAGCGGTACGGGGGCGTCCCGATCATCTGCTCCATGATCGCGAACACCTCGCGAGGAGGCGCGGCGGACAGAAGGCGCCAGGTCTGCGCGGAGGGAGCGAGCATGCCCCCGGATTGTAGCGGGGCGCGCTCAGTGCTCCGGCGCCGCGCCGGCCGGATCCCGAGCGATCGTGTAGCGCTCGCACATCGTGTCGAACCGATCCGCCGTATAGGCGTCGAGCAGATCCCTATGGCGCTGGACGAGCGGCACGATAATCTCGCGAAGGTAGCGCCCGCGAGCCGACCACTGGTAGTAGGAACGGCCCCCGTGGTGGTATGGGCCGTACAAGGCGCTCCCTCGATACGTGCTCCGCAGCCACTCGAAGGTTTGCTCGTGGCGGATGTGCATACGCAGCGTCACCTGGGGTTGGCGGCCGTCACCGCCGAAGTGACCTTCACCGACTAGGAGCCCGAGGAGGAATCCGACCGCCAGATCGTCCTCCTGTACGGCTTGTCCGCCGCCGGCTGCGGTCGCGCCAGGCGGTGCTTGCGACCCCACGGGGCCAACGATAGAGCCGCTGCTGTTTCACCGTCAAGTTGCGTGCGGAACATTGCCTGGCAGCCGTGAGTGGAGCACCGAGAGTTTTCCACAGGTTGCGGCGGCATTGCGCCCGTTCCAACTCGGCTGCGCCTGGATCGCTCGAGGCTTGCCTGGGGAAACACGGGATAACTCGCTGTCCGGATGGGGGGCGCGACGATCCGCCCATAATCAGCCGCTAACCGTGCCACCTAGCATTCTCGCGGTCGCCAATCAGAAGGGCGGCGTCGGAAAGACCACCACCGCTGTCAGCGTGGGCGCAGCGCTCGCCGAGATGGGCCGGAAGGTGCTCCTGATCGACATCGACCCCCAGGCCAACGCCACGTCCGGACTTGGCGTGGATCGGAGCCGCGTCGAGACGAGCATCTACGACGTCATCGTCATGGGCCGCTCGCTGGCCGAGGCGCGGCTGCCGACAGCGGTGCCGGGACTTGACGTCGTGCCGTCGGATATCGCGCTGGCAGGGTCCGAAATCGAGCTGGTCGATCTCGCGCGCCGGGAACGCCGCCTCCAGTACGCGCTGGAAGCGCTCAATTCGGACGACGACTACGTGCTCATCGACTCGCCGCCAAGTCTCGGCCTGCTCGCGATCAACGCCGTTGTGGCTGCAAACGCTCTGCTCATCCCGATCCAGTGCGAGTTCTATGCCCTTGAAGGGCTCGGGCTCCTGATGCACACCCTCACGCTGCTCCGCCGCGAGCTGAATCCGACCCTCGGCATCGCCGGCATCGTCATGACCCTGTTCGATGCCCGGCTCGCGCTCGCGCACCAGGTCGTGGACGAGGTCCGCGCCCGATTCGGCGAACAGCTCCTGACCCCGCTCATTCCCCGCAACGTGCGCCTCAGCGAGGCACCGAGCCACGGCCTGCCGATCACTCTGTACGACCCGACCTGCCGCGGCGCAATCGCCTATCGGGAGTTGAGCGCCAACCTCGACGCCCGAATCCGTAGTGGGGCCTCGCTCGCGTCCGCCGGCGTCCCGAGCCCGGCGTGAGCGAGCAAACGCCGCCTCGAGCGTTCCGCCGCCGCGGCCTTGGCCGTGGCCTCGACGCGCTGCTCACCAACGAGGCTGAGGCCGGCGAAGAGTCCCCGCTGATCAGCCTTGACCCGCACACGGTATCGCCGAACCCCGAACAGCCGCGACGAGCCTTCGAGCCACAAGCCCTTGCGGCGCTTGGAGATTCGATCCGCCTGCACGGCCTGCTGCATCCCATCGTGGTCCAGCGCGACGGCGACACCTACAGCCTCGTGGCGGGCGAGCGGCGTCTGAGAGCGGCCCAGCTCGCGGGCGTCTCGAGCATCCCGGCAATCGTCAGACCCGCCGCGGAGTCGAGCCGGCACCAGCTCGAGATGGCCCTCACCGAGAACCTGCTGCGGACCGATCTCAACCCGATGGAAGAGGCAGCGGCGTACGCGCGTCTCTCCGATGCGTTCGGCCTCACCCACGAGGCGATAGCACTTCGCCTCGGCCGGGGCCGATCGGGGATCTCGAACGCGATCCGTCTGCTCGACCTCCCTGCCCCCGTACAGGAAGCGGTCGCCGACTCCCGCCTGACGGCAAGCCACGCGCGCGCTTTGCTGGTACTCCCGCTTGCCGCCGATCAGGAGGCCATCGCGGCCCTCGTAATCGAAGACAGCCTGAATGTCCGCGACACCGAGCGCGCGGTCCAGGAGCGGCTCACACGGTCCACAGCGCCGCCTCGCCAGCCGACTCCCGCTGCTGCACCCGAGGAGGCGACCCCCGACGACCAGGCACTGCGACGCGGCCTCGAGCACGCCCTCGGCGTTCCAGTTCGCCTGCAACGTCGCAAGGGAGGCGGCGGCCGCCTCGTGATCGACTGGGCCGACGACTCAGACCTGGACGCGCTCTACAGGAAGCTAGGCGGCCCAGCGCTGTAACCAGGCGACACGCGCCAGCGGCAAAGCGCGATCCAGCGAATTCGCGATCAACGGAGTGAGCGCGATATCACAACGCGTGTCAGGCGACAGGGGAGGGGCGGCACCCAGCGAATTTGGGAGCGACCGAG
>JBEKKP010000117.1:0-6811 GCA_050010655.1 Candidatus Dormibacteria bacterium | reverse complement strand
TGGGCGCCTCCCACACATACCTCGCGCGAATGGTGTCGATGACCACCTCGCCGGCGAGGATGGCACGGATCCTTCGAGGGACCGGCTCGACGTGGTTAACAGGAACGATGACTTGCGGATAGTCGTGCGGACTCTGAACGTCCATGTCATCGGCGACTAGTCGGGCCATGAGCACTATCGATGCTAGCGCAGGGCCGCCGCGAAGCCGGCCGGCTCAGCACGGACGCGCCAATCGGCGGTGCTACCGCGCGGTTGCTTCTCCCACTGCCCCCAGCACGCGTCGACCCTTTGCCGTCGCGGCTGCACTGAGTGTTCGTTCGACGGCAGCCCGGGAGAGTGCGAAGAACGTGTCGTCACTGTAGAGATGGAAGTACCAGTTGCCGGAAAGCATTGCGGCCTCCAGCTCGAACCCGAGTTGGACCGGATCAACGTCGCGTTGCAGCTCGCCGAGGCGGACCCCGTCCTCGGCCGCCCTCTCGAGCAAGTCCAACCACTGGCGTTGCAACATCGCGATGGTGTCGCGCACGACCCCGGGCCGTGCATCGAACTCGGCCATCGCCGCGGCGAAAAAGCATCCACCAGGGAACGCTCGCCGCTCCATCAGTGCGAGATACCGATCACACAGCCGGTGGAGCGTCGCGATACCGCGCGCGTGGGTCATGCCTGGAACGATCACCTCGTCCAGGTAGATCTGCCGGGCATACTCGATCGTTGCGAGTTGCAGTTCCTCTTTGGACCCGAAGTGGGCGAAGAGGCCGCTCTTGCTCATCGAGAGGTCGGTCGCGAGCCGGCCAAGGGTGAGACCCTCGAGACCATCCACACTCGCGATGGCCGACGCGACCGCGAGGATGCCTTGGCGGGTGGCCAGGCCACGGGTTGTTTGTGTCGGCATGGGGACTTGTATAGCACGAACGATCGTGTTATGGTGCGGCTCCACTAACGACCGATCGGTCGTGCTATCTACGGAGGTGACCACGATGCCATTGGTGAACGTCAAGCTGATCGAGGGGGTCTTCAACGAGAGCCAGAAGCGCGACATCGTCCGCAAGCTGACCGATACGATGGTCGAGATCGAGGGCGAGGCGCTGCGTCCCGTGACGTGGGTGATCGTTGAGGAGGTCAAGAGTGGGGATTGGGGCATCGCCGGCAATCCGCTCACAACGGCTGACGTCAAAGCTCTCGCCGCCGGCCAGCCTGTCGGCTAGATCCCTCGGTCGGGGCTGACCAGGGATGTACGACGTCGTTGTCGTGGGAGCGCGCTGCGCCGGAGCATCACTCGCGATGCTTCTGGCGCGGCGCGGTCACCGTGTCGCGCTTGTCGACCGAGCCGAGTTTCCCAGCGACACCATTTCGAGCCACTTCATGTGGCCCCAGGGTGCTGCACTCCTCGACTCGTGGGGACTGCTTGATCGCCTGCGATCGCGCGGGTGCGAGCCGATTCCGAGGTTGACGTTCGATTTCGGCACCGTCTCGCTCTCCGGCTCCGTGCCCTCCGTGCGAGGCGTGCACTCAGCCTTCTGCCCTCGGCGGACGGTGCTCGACCGCATGCTCGTTGAAGCCGCTGTCGAGGCGGGGGCTGAACTCTTCGACCGCACTTCCGTGCGCGCGCTCAGATGGTCTGAAGGGCACGCATGCGGTGTCGATGTCAAACCGTTGTCCGGGGCCAGTACGCACATCGATGCGCGCGCCGTCATCGGCGCGGACGGACGTCATTCGCTGATCGCGGCTGCCGCTGGCGCAGCGATGTACGCGTATGAGCCGCCGCTGACCTTCGTGTACTACTCGTACTGGAGCGGCGTCCCCACGCTGTCGCCGACGTATCACGTGCGTCCCGGCAGGGTGATTCTGCGATGGCCAACCAACGACGGCCTCACATGTGTCTACGTGGGAGGCCCACAGTCAGAGTTCGCGGAATTCCGGCGCGATGTCGAAGGGAATTTCATGCAGTCGCTCGAGGCGATCCCCGGTCTTCGCGATGAGATCGCAGCGGGCCACCGCGAGGAACGATTCCGCGGCGCGAGCGATCTCGCCAACTTTTACCGTAAGTCCTCTGGCGATGGTTGGGCTCTTGCCGGCGACGCGGGACACCATAAGGACCCGATAACGGGACTGGGCATGTCGGAAGCGTTCGCCTCGGCAGAAATGCTGGCGGCGGCCGTCGACGACGCATTCGTCGGGAAGCGGCCATGGAAGGAGTCGCTGCGCGACTACGAACAGTGCCGCGATAACGAGACGGCAAGTGGATTTCGTCTGACTTTGAACGCCGCGGCGCTCAGGCCTTTGCAAGACCACGTACGGCGCTACTACGAGGCTGCGTCCGACCAACCCGAAGCGGTCACGAGGATCATCGGTGCACTCGGCGACATCATCCCGGTCAACGACGTGTTCTCTGCCGACCGGATTGCATCCGTGGTCGGGACTTGACCGCTCAGGTGGGCGTGGGGGTCGGACTTGGGCGATGCACCCTAGGTCGTCGCTAGACTGCCCGGATGCGCAAGGGGGCGGGCCTCGCGATATTGCTGTTCATCTGTGCGCTCGTGGTGCCGATCGCAACCACGAGGCAGGTCGCCGCGCAGACGTCGCCGACTCTGTCGCTGGATAGCGCGAGCGTGCCCGCGGGGCCTCCCGGCACCACGGTCATCTACGACTACGACTGGGATCAATCGGACTGCGGAGTCGCGATGACCGACACCCTCGAGATTGATGCCACGTGGGGCGATCCGGGCGCAACGACAATGCCCCCAGGGATCGCCGATCCAACCAGTTGCTCGGGCACGGTGTCCGGGGTAGTCCCTGCTGACGCGGCCCCGGGTCCCATCACGGTGAGTGCCGTCCTCTGCGATGACACCACGAGCACATGTCCCGTGCCAGGAAGCCCGGCAACCGATGGCGGCTCGTTCACCGTCACGCCGCTTCCTACGCCGACGCCGACGCCCACGCCTACACCGACGCCCACACCCTCGCCGACGCCCACAGCGACGCCCGTCCCGACACCAACGCCAACGGCGGTGCCGACACCCACCCCGACACCCACTCCGACGCCCACGCCATTCCCAACGCCGACCCCCACCGGGACCGCCACCGCATCTCCGACACCGACGGGCACGGGCGTCCCGAGCCCTACCGCCACCTCGGGCCCAACTGCGACCGGGACGTCGTCCTCATCCCCATCTGCATCGTCGTCGATCGGATCGATCCCCACGCCTCCTGCGCCACCCCTTCCAACCCCACCTCCGTTCATCGTTGGGCCCGGACCGAGTGAGTCGGGCGGTGGGCCCCCGGAGGGAGGCGCGGCGTGCTCGGGAGGCTACGGAAGCAGCCCCACCCCGGGCGAATTGGCCGCATACACGTCGCAGCTTGCCGCTGGAGCAGACGGAACCACCATCCAAATCGACCTGCTCGCCTCCAATGCGTATTACACGGATGCCGGAGCCAATGCGCTCGCTTTCGTCATGAGGCTTTACGACGACGTGCTGAGGCGCGATCCGACACCGGTCGAGGTCGCGAACGCTCTTGCGACTCTTGCGAGCGGCGGAGACGCCAGCCGAAGCGAGCTGGCACAGGAGATCGCGCTCGGTTCGGAGGCACGGGCCATTCGTGTGGACAACGCGTTTCACACCCTGCTCAACCGCTACCCCGACAGTACCGAGCTTGCCGAGTGGGTCAATCGTTTGCCCGGCTCCGGTTCCACCACTGGCACGCTTGGAACGACGATGGTCGCGACAATCGCAGGTAGTCCCGAGTTCTACACCGCTGCGGGGGATTCACCTGCAGGCTTCATGTCCAAGCTGTACTCGGACCTTCTGCACCAATCTCCGACTCCAGCCGAGCTTGCGAGCAGCGCGGTGATCAGCACCCAGATCGCCGACGGTGACGCTTCGGCACGCGTCGCGGCCGCCAGCGCCCTGCTGTCGAGCTCGGCCTTTCGCACGGCTGAGGTCACGTCGTTCTTCGAAGACTACTTGCACCCAACCTGCCGCGAGCTCGCTGCACAGGAATGCACCAGCGGCGCCGTCCAGACACCGACGCCTGCCGAACTGTCGACGGCTGTGACATCTCTGACGAGCGGTTCCACCGAGGAGAGCATCATCGCCGGGGTGCTCGCGAGCCCACAGTACTATCAGAACCACGGGAGCACGCAGACTGGCTTGATCGGCGGCGTGTACGAGGATGTGCTCGGTCGTACGCCCACCGACCAGGAGTACAGGGCGGCGCTCGGTGCATTTACGAACGACTCCATCGGTCACCAGGCCTTCGCCACAGCAATGCTCGGCGCTCTCGCCTACCGAGACCGGGTCATCTCACTCGACTATCAGAAACTCTTGCTCCGCGCCCCGTATCCCTTTGAAACGCTCGCTGGGGAAGGTGTGCTCGCCGGCAGTGTCCCGTCGTTGCAGACTCCCGACGAATCCCTGCTGGTGACGATCCTTACCACGCCGGAGTACTACTCGGATGCGGGCGGCACGGACAACGGCTTCCTTGCGCGCACGATCGACGACTTGCTTGCGCGGCAGGGAACAGCAGAGGAGGAATCCGCCTATCTGCAGCGTTCCGTTTCGCACGACACGGCGTGGCAGACAGGTGTCGCGGACGCGATCCTCGACGGCACTGAATATCGAACCGACTTCGTTCGCGGTGTGTACGAAACCTACCTGACCTTCAGCGACTGTGCCATCAACGCGAGCGTCCCCGCGGGGAGCCCCGGTTTGCTGGCGAACATCGCGGGAACGCTGATCGTGGGCGTCCTCATCGGTGCGCTCATCATCGGCATCGCAGTACCGACACTCCTTCGGCGGCGGCGCTGAACCGACAGTCCTTAAGACGGCGCCTGGTGCTGAAGCGGGATAGCGATGTGGCGATGCGGGAATGACGCTGAACGCAGCGTTCGCGTCGTCAGAAGTACCTCCCTCACGCTCGCTCTGCGAATCCGCTACCATCCGCCGCTAGTCGCCGCTCCCGAGCGCGCGGCGGCGAACGACTTCGGTCGCTCAATCAGGGAGGTTCGACTTGGGGGGCCGGCTTCTTCGAGGACGCCCTTGGCGTGTGCGGCCTCGCAGCCGCCTGGGCAGAGCGGCGCGCCGCGCGATTATCGGTGCGTCGGCCGTCACCCTGGTCCTCCTTGCCGCCCGGGCGCTCGCAACGGATCCGAGTACTGCCACGAGCGCACCCATCGGAGTCGTGCAGTCCTTGGGAGGAGCGAACGCGACACCGACCAGCTCCCTCACCGCCACGATGCCAAAGGCGTCGACTGCCGGCGATCTGCTCGTCGTCACGATCAGAGATCGCAGCGCGGGTTCCACGCTGGCGACGGTCCTCAGTGTCACCGACTCGGCGTCGGAGAAGTGGGTGAGAGCCACCAGCGTCGCGCAACAAGCGACCAACGACGCCGAGATCTGGTACGCGGTGAACGCGGCCAGCGTCACGAAAGTCACCGTCACGTTGACTTCGAGCGCCGCGCTGGCCTTTACCGTCCTCGACGTCGCCGGCGCAACGACAGCGGCACCTCTCGATGTGACTGCCGTCGGTTCGGGGACCAGCAAGGCGCCGTCGATCGGACCGACTGCGACCTCGCGCCAGCCCAACGAGCTCGTTGTGGCGGACATCGGCTGGAACTCGTCAACTGCCCCGAGCAGTCAGACCGCGGGCTACACCACGACACTCCCTGAGCAATCCAGTGCACCCAATGAGGCGGCCGGCGAGCAAGCGGCGTGGCGGCTCCTCAACGCGACTGCGTCATCGACCTACGCAGCCACGCTGAAATCGTCCGTGGCGTGGACCGGGATCATCGCTACGTTCGACGTCGTTGGGCCGAGCCCGACCCCGGCCCCGACGCCCACTCCGACAGCCGCCGTTGGCTCCGTCACCGGGACTGTCACCGACAGTCTCACCAAAGCTCCTGTCGCGGGTGCAGCTGTCTCGTACAGTGGCGGGACAACGACATCGGGTGCCACCGGCACCTACTCACTCATCGGAATCGCCCCAGGCACCTACACGGTCACGGCGGTTGCCGCCGGTCATGTGACGGGAACGGCGTCCGTGAAGGTCACAGCAGGGACGACCGCAACCAAGAACTTTGTTCTTGTCGCGACCACGGGCGTCATCACTGGCACGGTCGTCGACACGCAGACGCCGGCACACCCTGTGATCGGAGCGAGTGTCTCCTGTGGTGGCGTGACCGCGATAACGGTCGCGGGCGGCGCCTATACGCTGAACGGTTTGAGTCCTGCCACCTATGCGGTCATCGCCACCGCGAGTGGTTATACGGCGCACACCGACGCGTCGGTGACCGTGACTGCAGGTAAATCCACGAGTGCGTCCTTTGCCCTGCACGCGACCAGCGGCATCACGGGCCTGGTTCTTGACAGTCAGACAACCCAAATGCCGGTCGCGGGCGCGAAAGTCACCTACACCGGCACCAACGGCACCGGAACCACGACCAGCGCCACCAAGGGGACGTACACGCTCGGGGGCGTTCCCGCCGGCACCTACAGCGTCACTGCGTCGGCCAGTGGCTTCACATCAACCACTGTCCTCGTGGCGGTGACGGCCGGAGTGACGAGCACCGGCGTGAGCTTGACCATTTCCGCGACCAGCGGGATCAGCGGCACTGTGTTGGATAGCGAGCAGCCGCCGGAGCCCGTGACCGCGGCGACGGTCGCCTACGCCGGCCCCAACGGCAGCGGCAACACGAGCGTGATCGACGTCACCACTGGTGCGTACACGCTGTCCGGAGTTCCAGCCGGCGCATACACCGTGACAGCAACAGCATCCGGGTACTCGACAGTGCCAATCGTGGTGACCGTCTCGGTCG
>JBEKKP010000116.1:0-6866 GCA_050010655.1 Candidatus Dormibacteria bacterium | reverse complement strand
ATCGAGCCTGCGCAGCCGCCGGATGCGCTGACGCGTTGTCGCGTCTGCCTGCGCAGTGACCGTGCAGGAATTGAGCACTCGAATGTCAGCCGGCTCGTGTTCCGGAACCACATCGCATCCGCCTGCAGCCAACCTGCCCGCCAGATCTGCCATCTCGGCGAAGTTGACCTTGCATCCAAGCACGGTCAGCGCGACGCGCAGCGGGGCGGCGGACTGCGCAGTCATGACGGTGGTGGCGCGGCCGCTGCGTCGAGATCACCTGCGGCTGCCAGCAGCAACGACGTTGCGATTGCTCCTGCGAGGCGGCTCGGAAACGTGCGCGCACCGAGATGCACATGTGTGGCGCCGCACTCGTCGAGTGCGCGCACGTCAGCGTCGTCGAGCCCTCCCTCCGGGCCGATGACGAGTGCGACGCCGGCAGTCTGCTCCGTCACGGCGGTCGATATTGCCACGGCGTCCGTACTGATGACGCACGCAAGGATCTGCGTCCTGGACGGCAAGGCTTGGAGCGCCTCGCGCAGCGGCAGCATTGCGTGCACCTCCGGCGGACCAGCGCGCCCGGCGAGTTGAGCGGCCTCCCGCGCGATGGTCCGCCAGCGTTCGAGCCGGTGGATCACACGCGATGGGTCGGGCCGCGACACGGTCCGGTGCGTGAGGACCGGCCGGATCGACGCAGCCCCCGCCTCGGTCAGCGCCTCGACGGTCGCGTCCATCGCCTGAGCCGGAACGGCCTGGAGGACATGCACCGCAAGCCTTGGCTCTCCGGTCGCCGGTCTGCTCCAGACGATCGATCCGGAGACACGCGACGGTGTCACCTCATCGAGCCGCAGCCCGTGTTCCACGCTTCCTGCCTCGACGATGACGATGGTCTCGCCCGGTGCTGCGCGCAGCGCGCGCGAGAGGTGGTTCGCATCGTGTCCCAGCAGCGTTGCGCGTCCGCTCTGCACCTGGTCGGGGTCGACGAAGAATCGAGGCACGGCAGCGTGCATGGTGCGGCACCCGTGTCCCGGTATGGTGGGCGCGTGGCCGAAGAGCGTCTCGCCGCGCTGACAGCAGACGGCACGAGCCTGTCCGTCGTCGTCAACGGATCCGGCGATCCGTTGCTGATGATCCCCGGCCTCGGTGCGGGCCGTTCGGCCTTCGAGCACCTCGTACCGGACCTGTCGGCGACGCACCGCGTGATCACCTTCGACCCCCGTGGCATCGGCGAGTCAGCAGGCAGCGGCAACACGACGTTGACGGCGATGGCGCTCGACGTTGTGGCGGTGCTCGATGCCGCCGGCGTGACTGGGGCCGCGGCTGTGTTCGGCGCCTCGATGGGCGGACTGGTCGCGCAGCACGTGGTGGTCGATCACCCGGACCGTGTCGGCGACCTCATCCTCGCGGCGACCGCGCCTGGCGGCAATGACGGAGTCGACGCTGCGCCGGCGGACTCGCAGGCGCTGCTCGGCAAGGGCGCGAAAACGCCTGAGGAGGCATACAGGATCGCGTGCGCGGTCTTGTATTCGCCGCAGTTTCAGCGCACCCATCCCGATTTCATCGAGGCGCAGATTAGCGATCGTGCGCGTCATCCCGTGCGCCCGCGAGTCTTCTCAGCGCAGTACAGCGCGATGTGGCAACCCGATCACTCATTCGATGCGCTTGTGAACGTGCACGTGCCGGCGCTTGTCATGCACGGCACCGACGACGTGGTGATTCCCTTTGAGAACGCGCGGCTCCTCGCGAGACAGATTCCCGGCGCGCGACTACGGCCGTTCGACGGATGCGGGCATCTCTTCTTTCACGAGCGGCCCGAGGAAACCGTGCGCGTGATCACCGAGCATCTCCGGCGCGCAAGGTAGCTGCTGGTCAGCCCTCGTCGGGGGAGTCGTCGTCGCCGTCGGGGACATCGTCGGCAGCCGGCTCCTGATGGCCGTTGCCATTGCCGTTGCCGTTCGTGTGCTCGGCGGCGGCCGCACGCACGGGCACCAGCTGCGCCGGGGCGGTCGCGGTGGCAGTCGTCTCGCGGATCACGGTCACCTTGATGACCCCGGGATACTGCATCTCGGACTCGATCTCGCGGGCGATCTCACTCGAGAGCGGCGGCATCTCGCTGTCCTTCACCTGCGACGCCTTGACGAACACGCGCAGCTCGCGACCCGCCTGCAGCGGAAAGGCGCGATCCACGCCGCCATGCCGCGTCGCGATCGTCTGGAGCTGCTCGAGGCGCAGCAGGTAGGTCGCCAGCGTGTCGCGGCGAGCCCCGGGCCGTGATGCGGAGATGGCGTCCGCGCAGATCGTGAGCATGGCCAGGTCGGTCGACGGTTCCTCGTCGAAGTGATGCGCCTTCACCGCGTGGACGATGCCGGGGTCGACGCCGAGCACCCGAAGCAACTCGCCGCCGATGATCGCGTGCACGCCCTCGACGTCGTGGTCCACAGCCTTGCCGATGTCGTGGAGCATGCCTGCCTGGCGCGCCATGCCTTGCGGCAATCCGAGCTCAGCGGCGAGCACGCCACAGAGATGCCCCGTCTCCTCGCAGTGCAGGAGCGCGTTCTGGCCGTATGAGAAGCGGTGGTGGAGCGTTCCCACCAGCTCCGCGAGCTCGGGGCGACCCTCGATCTGCATCATCCACAGCGCGCGCTCGCCCACATCCATGACCTTGCGTTGCGTGGTCCGTCGCGCCTTCTGGATCAGCGGGGGAACCTCGGTCGCCTGCATGCGCCGGTCCACGACTTCGATGGCGGCCTGCCGGGCGATCTCGCGCCCGATCGGGTCCACCGTCCGCAGCGTCGCCTGGTGCTTCTCGGTGTCGATACCGAGCTCGGCGCCGGTCTGTTCGGCGATGACCGCCAGTGCCGAGAGCAGACGCTCTTGGGCGTGATCGTCGAGTCCCTCGAGCGAGATCGGCGACATCCGCGGCGCGCTGTCCACGTTGGACGCATCCTGACGCTCCACCGCTTGCACGATCAGGTCGTTGGCACTGGTCTCGACGCGGTCGCCGATGATGTCCGCGATCGTCGCCTCCACCAGCGCCGCGCGCTCGGCGACGAGCTCTGACTGGACGCGGTCCAGCACCAGCACGGCGGCGGCGTTGCGATCGAGGGCAGCCTTGGCACGAAGCGTCTCCTCGATCTGCGCACCCTGCTCGGTCACCTTGGTGCGGCGCTCCTCGATCTCGTCGCGACGCTTGCGATATGAGAACCGCCGGTCGTCGAAGATCTCACGCCGTTCGCGCAGGTGCTTGTGGCGCTCGGCGATCACCGCCTCGCGGCCTTCCACGGCGGCGAGCCGCTCCTTGACCTCTTCCATCGCCGCTTCGTGCGAGTGGAGCGCAGCGGTGCGCGCCTCGGCAATCAGCGTGGCGGCGGACTGATTCGCATCCGCGAGGCTCTGGCTCATGACCGGCGCCTGCGCGGCCTCCGGAGCGCGGCGCCGCGCGTTGATCAGGACGGCCACGCCGATGGCGGCCAGAATCACGGCGACGATGATCAGAACGGCTGCGATGATCATGGGTGGAGTGGTGTCAGAGGGGAGCGGTCAGGCACTGACCGCCAGGTCGAATGGGTCGCTTGCCTCGGCGATGAGCCGCTGGGCGAAGAGGTTGGCGGCGGGAGGCAGGGTGCGTCGCCGATCCCAGCAGAGGGCCATGGTACGCGCGATCGGTGGGTCGCGAAGCGGGATGACCGCCACACGGGTGCTCGGGACCGGGAGGGGCATCGGCATCAGCGTGGTCCCGAGGCCGGCCTCGACCAGCCCCTGAACGATGGTGAAATCGTCTCCCTCGTAGGCCACGTGCGTCGTGAGCCCCTGGGCGGCAAAAGCGGCATCGATGACGCGACGGAGCCCGCTTCGGGACCGCGGGAGGATCAGTGGTTCGCCGGCGACGTCCTCGAGCGTGCAGGAGCTGCGGCCGACGAGCCGGTGGTTGGCCGGGACCACCACGGCGACGCGCTCACGGAAGAGTGGGTGGATCTCGAGGTCCACGACGCCGGTGGGCGGGGGACCGAGGATGCCGAGGTCGTAGTCGCCACCGAGGACGCCTGCCATCACCTCGGCTGTCGTGCCTTCCTCGAGCGTGAACCGGACCGCTGGATAGCTCTCGAGGAACCTGGCGAGGCGCTCCGGGAGCCATCTCGCGCCGACGGTATGGAGGAAGGCCACGCAGACCCTGCCGCTCTCGGCGGCGACCGCACCTTCGGCCTCCGCGATGGCGTCTCGGAGGTCGTCCAGGATCCGTTCCGCCCGTCCGACGAGCCGCCGGCCGGCCTGCGTGAGGCGGATGTTCCGGCCGATCCGCTCGAAGAGCAGCACGCCGACCTCCTGCTCCAGCCGGGCGATCTTTCGCGATACGGTTGATTGATCGGCTTGCAGCGCTTCGGCGGCTCGGCTGAGGTGTTCGACTTTGGCGACTTCGACAAAAGTGCGGAGAAGGTCGGCATTGATGCGGTCCATGCATCAATCTCACCCTAAATGTGCTGTTGATGTCAATGACCGCCTCCGGTAGGCTAAGCAACGTGATTAGAGAACCCGAGGTACTGGAGCGTAGTCAGGTAGTCGACCCGGGGCTTCTCATCGAGAGCGCCACTGAAGAAGTGCACGCCGCCCGTCGCAGGCATCGCCGCGAGGTTGTCGAGCGGACCCGCCTGCGCCGGCTTGTCGAGCGGGTCGACAGCGCAATCGAGCTCTGCGAGGAAACGCACCTCCAGGGCATCAAAGAGGTGCCACCGGATGTCGCCGAACGGGCGCAGAAGGTGTTCATCTTTGCTCGCGGCGCCGTCCGCAAGACTGGCGACGTCGATGCTTTGGCGACTGTGGAGACGGCGCTCGCGCGCCGCCAGGTCAAGATCACCGAGGTCATGGACATCCTCTGGACGATCCAGGAGGTCGTGTTCGACCTGATGCTCCCGTGGCGGACGCAACTCCCCGAGGACGTCGAGCCCGAAGGCGACGAAGCGTCGCTAGTGGGCTTCTGGAGAGAATTCCGCCTCCATCCCTAAGCGACGGCGGCGCTGGCCATAAGCGACGGCGGCGCTGGGCCGGCCTCATACGGCGTCGGCTTGTGCTCCTCGTTCGGTCACGCACTAACGGTGCGCTCCCTCTCTGCGGTGCTCGCCTCCTTGTCTGAGACTCGCCCCAACGCCGCCTCGCTTCGTGCCTCGACGCTCTTTGATACTCGATAACCGCACAATCCGCGGGTGAGTTCGTGGGTTGCGGTTGATCGGATGGTGGTCACCGGGCATCGGATCCAGGTTCCGTTGGACTGGAACGATCCGGGTGGGCCGACGATCAGCGTTCACGCCCGTGAAGTGGTCGCGGCGGAGCACGCGGATGACGCGAAGCGTCCTGTCGTTGTCTGGTTTCAGGGTGGTCCGGGGTTCGAGATCGCGTATCCGGAGCATCGCGGGGGCTGGCTCGAGCAACTGCTGACTCGATATCGCGTGCTGCTCCTCGATCAACGTGGCACGGGGCTGAGCACGCCGCTCGAGGCACGGTCTTTGCCGATGTCGGATCCGGTTGCGCTCGGTGCGTATCTGCGCAACTTCCGGCAGGACTCGATCGTGCGTGATGCGGATCGCTTGCGCGCGACGCTGTATGGCGAGGATGCCGACTGGTATGTCTTCGGTCAGAGTTTCGGCGGGTTCTGCGCACTGACCTATTTGTCTGTGCTGCCCGAGCACCTTCGCGGGGTGATCATCACCGGTGGATTCGCGCCGGTACTGCATGAGACGGACGAGGTGTGCACGCGGCTGTTCAACCATGTCGCGACGCGCAATGCGGAGTTCTATGCACGGTTTCCCGGTGACGCCGCCCGTGTGCGCCGCATCGTCGACCATCTTGGAACGGGGACAGAGCTCGACGGGCGCGGACAGGGACTGAGCGCGCGACGCTTTCTCATGCTCGGAGCCAAGCTCGGCACACAGCACGGGTACGCAGCACTGCACGGTGTCATCGAGCGGGCTGACAACGATCTCGATCAATTGCACGTGCTCAGCGGCGCCGTGCACGAGGAGGTTGCGGCGATGATGTCGCCGGCGACCAACCCGATGTATACGGTGCTGCACGAAGCGTGCTACGCGAGTGGCCCCGCGACGCGATGGGCTGCGGAGCGCGCGCGGCTTGCCGATCCCCGTTATGCGGCCGATGCGCAGCCGGCGCCGTACTTCACGGGGGAAGCAGTGTTTCCGTGGATGCTCGAGGAGCTACGCGAGCTGCAGCCGTTGCGCGATGTGGCCAACGTGCTTGCGGAATTCGACGGCTGGCCTCCGCTGTATGACGTGACGAAGTTGCGCGCGAACACCGTGCCGGTGGTGGGCACCGTGTACTGGGACGATGAATATGTCGAGCGCACCATGGCCCTGGAAACAGTTGCCTTGCTTGGCAACTGCAGGCCGTGGATCACGAACGAGTACGAGCACGGTGCGTATCGCGTGGATCCGAAGCGAGTCGGGGAGCGGTTGTTCTCGATGCTGGACGACCTGACGGCGCGGTCGACACCCTAGGCCCGCGCAGTAGCGGGATCATGTCAGCGGGCAGCTGAACGAGGCCGACACATTCACGGGTGCGACCGTGCCGTTCACTCCGCTGCCTGTCTGGCCCCCCATGACTCCTGTCACCATGCCTGACGCGGCGGTGGTCGTCATCGTGACGGTGACCTTGACGTTGGTGTCGGTGTGCCAGAAATCGTTGTTGGTGTTGATCGACACGGCGTCGCCGGAAACGAGCGTGGTTGTCCCGGCAGGGGCGAGTACGGTGAAGCCTGCCTCCGTCCCGGGCAGGACGCCATCGAAGGTGGCTGACAACAAACCGGACGGGAGGCGCTGGCAGTTCGACTCAGCCGCATTGAGGGCCAATGTCCCGTTGAGGCCACCGGTAATCGTGACCTG
>JBEKKP010000115.1:0-6923 GCA_050010655.1 Candidatus Dormibacteria bacterium | reverse complement strand
GTGCGCCTCGGACACGCACGCGATCCGCGCGAGCGCCGCGATGTTCAGCGGCTGCCCATACGTGAGATCCATCGCGTCGCGTGCGCGAAGCAGACGCCGGTTCGACTCCTCGACTGCCCTCGTCATCGAGCGCCGGAAGGATGGGCCAGGTCGCGTATGCGCGCGGCCAGCGCTTCGTCATAACCCACCCTCTTATTCTCCGGCATGGACCGACGGTGTCAGCCCTGGGGACCATTCCATCCCGAGGCCAATGCGGCCGGCAATCTCGAGCGGGGAATACTGGCCAGAGTCGCGGTCGTACTCGAACGGCTCCTTAGACACGAGTGCAGGCTGCGCCATGAAACGCGGTGCGACACCACGGTGTGGCCACGTCGCGCTGTGAACGAGAAAGGGGTGACAGAGATAGACGTCGCCCGCTGCTCCGGTGACCGATGCAACCGGACACGCTTCCATCTCCGGGGTATCGGTCGCAACGTCGAACGATCGCATTCCGGCGGCTCCCGCGTCGCGAAGTTGCGTGGGCACAAGCAGGTGCGATCCAACGCGCACGCGGGTCGGCGCGTCGTCCTTGCCGACATCGCTGAGCAGCAGCAGGATGAGGAGCGCGCGGTCTCGCGAAAACACGTTGACGCCGGGCTCGCCGTCCACCGAATAGCTCGCCTCGATATGCCAACCGGCGTCGCCCGGGTCCTCGGCGTGCGGAAAGCGGACCACGACGTATCCGATGTTGTTGCGCGGCACCCACCGTTCAGGACCGACAAGTATGTCGTACGCCGCGTGCAGCATCGGCGTGTTGATGACCTCGGCGAACACTGGATCGCCAGCGCCGATGATCCGAGCGACAGGCTGCTTCCAGCTCGATGCGTCGTTGAGGTCGATCCCCCCACCCGCGGCGATTCGCTCGCAGCAGGCTGCGGCCGCCTCTCGTGAGAAGGCATGTGGTATCCGAAGGAACCCATCACGGATGAATCGGATGACGTCCTCGCGCTCGAGGGCAGGCTGCCGGGTTTCGATGCCCACGTCGTCAGCCAGTCGCCTCACTGTTGGACGGCGCTCGAAACTCGAACGTCGTGCCGACTGACGGCTGCACGAAGGCATCAGGCATCGCAGCGGCGAGCGCATGCATCGCGCGCCATCCGGTGCAATGTGCGGGAACAAGCCGGTCAATGCCGGCTGCCGCAATCTCGGCGACGGTCTCGGGTATGAGTGGCTCGAATATCGCGCCGGTGAGATGGAAGCCGCCGATCAACCCCGCCACGCGCTGCTCGCCGGTCAGCCGCTGCGCGTTGCGGACCACGTTGACAACGCCGGAGTGCGAGCACCCCGAGACGATGACGAGTCCTCGGTCGCGCACATTCACGACGACGTTCTGGTCGTCCCATGTCCACGGGTCGGGTTCCCAAGCGCTTTCGCCGGCGGATCGCGCCACCTGCAAGGGAAAGCCCTTCTCGTAGGAGGTGACGCGCTCGACCTGGCCCGAAACGAGCACGGTGCCGTCGATGACCACCGTCGGGCCGCGCTCCTCAACCACCCTAAGCCCCTCGCGTTCGAGGTCGTTATGGCTCGGCGGTGGCAGATGGACCTCCACACCAGTCGGGAAGACGAGCTTGCGGTCCTTCCAAGCATCGGGGTGGATGATCAGCGGTAGCTTCATCGGACCGTTGCGACGAAAGAGCCCTTCCAGTCCGCCGTGGTGATCGGGGTGGCCGTGTGAGATGGCAATCGCGCGGAGGTTGCTCACGTCGATCTGCATGACGTCCAGGTTGTGCTGCAACGCAAGCGCGGAGAGCCCGCCGTCATACAGCACCGCCTGCCGCCGGCCGTGCGACTCGACAGTGATCAACGCAGAGAACCCGTGCTCGGCAAGCAGTGAATCGTGGTCGGACCAGTCGTACGCGAGCTTGAAGCGCTCCACACCCTCCTGACCCGCCATGAG
Source organism: Candidatus Dormibacteria bacterium (assembly GCA_050010655.1). Classification (GTDB taxonomy): domain Bacteria; phylum Chloroflexota; class Dormibacteria; order Aeolococcales; family Aeolococcaceae; genus Palsa-851. Next base: position 4,987 of record JBEKKP010000115.1, on the reverse strand, counting down.
AATGTCGAGTGAGAGGTCCATCACAAGCGTGACGTTCACGGCATCGACGGGCTCGAGCGTTACAGTCACGAGGAGCCTCCGCGCATGCCGCCCAGGGTAGCGTTGGCGCCCCGAGGAAACCACTCCCGCCTCAGTTCATGGCTGCCGTCATCGCAGCCGGTTTCGTAATAGGCAGCGGTGCGATCGCCGTCGTCGACGACACACACGTAGCGCAGCGCCGGATAGGCACCCGGTGCCTCTGCGATCGGCGTGTCGCCGGCGACGTGGAGGTGGCGCTCGTCGCCGGTCGCAAGTCCCGTGCGCTCCTCCCAGTTCTCCGCAGCGCTTGCCCGGCCGTCGTAGAAGGCGATGAGGGCACCGCCCCGTTCGATGACGCTCGTGACGCGTGTTCCCCGCTGATCCCAGCGCCCCGGCGACGGTTGCAGCGCGGGGCCATGCAGCGTCCAATCGAGACCGTCGTCGCTGGTGGCGAACTGCGTCCACATGCGGTCGGTGGCGTCCGGGTCGTCCAGCGGATGGCAGCAGATCCATGCGCGCCAGCCATGGTGGTCGTGGAGGATGACGGGGTCCTTCATCGCGACGTGCTCATCGCCGGGCATGACCACGCGCCGTACCGAGGTCACGAACGCGTCCGGCGATGCTGCCTCCAGGAGCTCGACTCGCCAATGACGCGTCCCAGTCGTCGCGCAACTCAGATACAGGCGCCATCCACCACTCGGATCCACCAGGAGCGCCGGGCGCTCGAGCGACTCCGCATCCATCGACGCCTTGTCGATGCGACAGAGCTCGGTCGGGACGCCATCCGCGGCGACGCGAGCGACGATCACGTCGCCGCCGCGACCGTCGTCGACCGGCCGGCGCCGCCGGTATGCAACGTAGTGCACGCCGTTGTGCACGAGAGCACTCGGCGCGCCCACCCAGTGACCAGGGCCGCGATCGTCCGGCACGGCGATCGTCTGCGCGTCGATGTGCCGCGGAACGGGGAGGCTTGCAACGTCGGGCGGTCCTGCCACGCTCCAATGGTGCGGCGACCTCCCGGCCGGTTGCCGGACGCCGCAATCGGACTGCAATCGAGGAGAGACACGATCCGGTGTGTCGGAGCAACATGAGGAGCGGCGCAATGACCAACCCGATCGACAGGTTCACCCAGGCGGTCGCAACCGCGACCATCGGCGAAGCCGGGGTCTTCGCACCGGACGCAGTGCTGGACGCCACAGTGCCCAACTGGCGTTACACGGTCAGTGGCGCCGCAGACATCGAGACGGAATTCGGACGCTGGTTCGCGGACCCCGGACGTTTCGAGGAGATCCGGCGCACCCCGATCCCCGACGGCGAGCTCGTCGAATTCGTGCTCACGTGGGAAGAGGACGGCGAACCGCACATGTGCCATCAGGCCCACGTGATCGAGGTCCACGACGGTCTGATCACACGCGACCGCGCGTGGTGCGGCGGTCGTTGGGGCGCGTCGCTGCAGGCGGAGATGGCCGAGGCTGCGCATCTGTGATTGCCACGTCATCGGATCAGACGATCCCGATCACCGAGTCGCTCGACCGCCTCCTCGAGCACTGCGAACAGCGTGAACCGTGGAAGACGGCCGACTCACTCTCGGGCAGCCGCTTCGAGCGGGTGGTCATCGGCGGCCGCCCCTTTGTCCTGAAGTACATCTCGGTCGACGACGACTGGATCATGCGAGCCACGGGGGATCTCGGGTGGCGCCAGCTCACGCTGCTGTCGTCCGGCGTGCTGGGCTCACTTCCGCCGTCGATCGATCACGCGATTGTCGGGTGCGCGCCATTCACCTCCGGCGGTGGGCGGCGCGGTGTCGCCCTCCTCATGCGTGATGTCTCCACTGCGCTCGTCCCGCCGGGAGGGGACCCGATCTCCATGCAGTTGCATCGAGCTTTCATCGAGGACATGGCATCGATGCATGTCGCGTACTGGGGGTTCAAGGACACCGCCGGCTTGTTTCCCCTCGCCCACCACTACGTGATGCTGACCCCCGCCATGGCTGAGCTTGAAGCGATGAACCCGCACACGGACCCTGTCCCACCGGCAGTTGCGGACGGGTGGCGCAAGCTCGACGAGTTCTCCCCGGCCGACGCGCGAGTCCTTCGAGCGCTTGCGTCCGATCCATGGCCGCTGGTCGCCGATTTGCAGCGCGGTCCGCAGACGCTGATCCATGGCGACTGGAAGCTCGGCAACCTCGGTCGCGAGGGCGCTCGAACCATCCTGCTCGACTGGGATCGCACCGGTGCGGGACCGCCGCTCGTCGACCTTGCGTGGTATCTCGCGGTGAATTGCGACCGGCTTCCCGAGACAAAAGAAGATGCCATCGGCGCGTATCGAGCGGCGCTCGACTCCGCCGGCATCGAGACCGACTCGTGGTGGGACCAACAACTCGCCGCGGCGCTCTCCGGTGCCTTCCTGCAACTGGGCTGGTCGAAGACCGGCGATGTCACCGAATTCGGATGGTGGAGCGACCGCCTCGCCGCATGGCATCGGTGACCACCAATCCCAGCAATGCCTATCAGGGCGTGGCGGCGGCGTGGGCCAATGGGCCCGCCGTCATGTACGACGCGCTGGCGTCGGCTGCGATTGCCGGCGTGGCGGGCGAGTTTCGCGGCGCATCCGTGCTCGACGTCGGCGCCGGAACCGGCGCGCTGTGTCGCGCGCTCCGCGTTGCGGGCGCGATCCCATTCGCAGTGGACACGTCGGTGGACATGCTCCGCGAGGTCGGCGACTCAACGGTCCTCGCGATCGCCGGCGACATGTGCGCACTCCCGTTCGCCGATTGCTGCTTCGATGCGGCGGTGAGCGGCTTCGCCATCTCGCACATCGACGCGCCGGAGGACGCGTTGATCGAGATGCGCCGGGTGGTGCGTGGCCGCGGACGCGTCATCGCGGCGGTGTTCGGCGAAGCCGAAGATCGCGTGTCGAAAGACGTTGTGGACGAGGTGGCGCGACAGTTCGGCTACCACCCACCGGATTGGTACGTCCACTTGAAAACACGCACGGAGCCCAGGTCGAACACGCCCGCGTTGCTGCGGAGTTGCGCCGAAGCCGCGAGACTCGAAGACATCCGCATCGACGACCTCACCCTCTTCTCGGGGCTCACGACGCCCGAGGCGATCGTCGCGTATCGCACTGGACTCGCGCATCTGGCTCCGTTTGTCGACTCCCTTCCCGCTTCGCGCCGCGCAGCGCTCTTCGACCGCGCAGTGGCCGCAGTCCGCGAACGCGGTCAAGCCGTCTGGCCGCGGGTCCTCGTGCTTTCGAGTCGCGTTCCGGCATAACGAAGAAAGGCCGCTCTTCGTGGCTCGACGAGCTGGGCCGCGAGCCTGTCTCGATGGCTGTGCGCATACGTGAAGCACGCCTCGGACCTCAGTGACGCGCCGAGATCCGCCATCAACCACCAGGCCTCGACGCCCGCAGCAGTGGACAGCGACGAGCTGAGCTCGGCGAGCGCATCCGGAGACGGAGGTTCTTCGCCCAGCGCAGCGCGCGCCTGAACGCGCAGCACCGCTCCGAGCTGTGTGTACCGTGGTGCGCGCCGGCCGGCTGCCGCGGTGATGAGCCGTTCGGCGATACCCAGAGCCACCTCCGGGTCGCCCCGCGCCAAGGCAATCCGTCCAAGGAGCAGCTCCACTCTCAGGTCATGTCGCCATCGGTATGCGTACACGTCGTCCATCAGCGCATGCGCGGTTGCGAGCATTTCACTCGCTCGAACGACGTCGCGCTCGGCGATCGGGTCGTCACACGGGTCGAGCGCCGCGTACACCTCGAGCTCGCGATACGCCGTCTCTCGTGCGCCGGTCTGCGCGACCGCATTGCCTTCACGCGCTCGAGCGACCTCGCCAATATTGCGCAGCACCCAGGCGCCCACATTGACCACGGCTGACTCATACCGGGTCAGTCCACGCCGGCGCGTTTCGACAGTCGCGCGCTCGACCACATCGAGCGCCTCACCGGCGCGTCCGCCGGTCGCGAGCGCGTATCCGTGAGCGATGTATCCGTGCACCGGCGTGTAAATCGTGGAGACAGCGTCGGCTGCGGCGTACGAGCTCGTCTCGATAGCTCCCAGCGCCAGTCCGATTTCCCCCACGTGCACCTTGAGGAACGCGTACACCGACGTGGGCGGGCGGAGATGGTGCTTCCGGCACCCGGCCATTGCGCGCGTCAAGAGTTCGTCCGCACCGAGCACATCACCCATGGCGTGCAGCGCGCGTGCGCGGATCACCTGTCCCTGCACGCGCTGGACCGGACTACTCGCCTCCTGGATCAGCGCGTCACCAAGTGTCGCCGCGCGGTCGAAGTCCTTGCAGTAGTAGGCAACGGATCCCGCCACTTCAAGTGCCCGCGCACTCGCGTCAGTCGCAATCGCCTGTTCGGCGTCGACGCGCGCGGCCTCGAACTGGGTCAGGCGGAGCAGGACTGTTGCCCGCTGAATGCGAGCATCCGCTGTGTCACCGGCGTCGATCGCTTCCGTGGCGAGATCGAGGGCCGTCGCGTAGTCGAACCGATCCGCGGCGATCCGGCTCGCGGCGATCAGCGAAGCGGACGCGATTGCCTTGGCACCGCTCAGCCGGGCGTGGTGCGCCACGAGCAACGGGTCCGAGCCCGGCAGTCCCGACAGGAGGCGTGCTGCCTCGCGATGCAGCAGGGCGCGTCGTGGCGATGCGGTGGACGCGTCGAGCACCTCGCGCACCACGGCGTGGCGGAAGCTGTACGCGCCGTCGCGTGCTTCGAGCAATCCGAGGCGCACACCGACATCAAGGTCCTCGAGCAGGCGGATCGGATCCGTTTTCAGCACGGCCGCGAGCACATCGACGTCGACTGACGCGCCGAGCACCGCCGCACTCATCAGCGTTCGCGCCGCATCGCCGGCTTCGCCGCAACGGGCCAGGACGGCTGCCTGGATTGACTCGGGTGGGGCCGCACGCTCGCCGCTCGACGCGAGTTGCGTGAGAAAGAGTGCGTTCCCGCCGCT
>JBEKKP010000114.1:0-6939 GCA_050010655.1 Candidatus Dormibacteria bacterium | reverse complement strand
TAGGAAGCGAGCACCTCGTCGTTGCGAATCCGCTGGCGGTCGGTAGTCTCGAGCATTGCCGTTGCGGAGCTACACCCGGCATTGCCTGGGCCTGCCCCGGTTTGACGGACACGTTTGTTAGGCCGAGCACGCAGCGGCGTGCTGGGATTCGTAGTCTGCCGGACTGAGATTGCCGAGCGTTGTGTGGCGGCGCTCACGGTTGTAGAAACCCTCGATGTACTCGAAGATTGCGCTCCTCGCCGCGGCTCGAGTCGGCCAGCTGTGCCGGTACAAGAGGTCGAGCTTGAGTGTCGAAAAGAAGCTCTCCGCGACGGCGTTGTCCCAGCAGTTGCCAGGCCGGCTCAGACTCGAACGAACGCCGTGGCGCTCGAGGACGTTGGTGTACGCCTCCGACGTGTATTGACAGCCGCGGTCGGTGTGATGGATGAGCGTGCCGCTCGGGTTGCGCCGCGCCAGCGCCATGTGCAGCGCGGTCAACGGCAGCTCGGTGCGCAAGTGATCCGCCATCGCCCAGCCGACCACGCGGCGCGAGAAGCAGTCGATGATCGTGGACAGATACAACCAGCCCTCCCACGTGCGCACGTAGGTGATATCGCCCACCCAGAGCTCGTCAGGGTGTGAAGGCGCGAAATCGCGCTGCACCAGGTCGGGCAGGGCCGTGAACGGGTCGCCGACGGTCGTGCGCCGATATCGCCTCGGCACGCGGCCAGCAATGCCGGCGCGGCGCATCAGTCGGGCGATGCGCTTGCGGCTGTGGCGTTCGCCGCAGATGCGCAGCTCGGCGTGCACGCGCGGCGCTCCGTACGTCTGCCGGCTGCGCGCGTGAATGGCCGCTATGCGGTCGCTGAGCACGAGGTCAGCAGACGCGTGCGCAGAGAGTGGGTGGATCGACCAGTGGTAATAGGCGGCGCGGGAGACCTGAAGCACGCGGCAGAGGGTTCTGACCGCGTGATTGACCTTCTCCACCTCGATGAACCGATATCGGCTCACCGGATCTCCTTGGCGAAGAAAGTCGCTGCCTTTTTGAGGATGGTTCGCTCCTCCTCGAGGACGCGCACCTGGCGGCGGAGACGCGTCAACTCCTCACGCTCCGCACTGCTCAATCCGTTGCGCGTGCCACCGTCGATGTCAGCACGCTGCACCCATTCGCGAACCGCCGTCTCAGTCAGGTCGAGGTCGCGGCAGATCGCTGCAACGCCTTTCCCGGATGAGCGCACCAAGGCGACCACCTCAGCCTTGTATTCGTCAGTGAACTTCCGACGCTCCCGTCGAGCCATCTGGACCTCCTCTGCGGGGTTGTTCCCCACATCATGGTGGTCCGTCTTATCGGGTCAAGCCCACGCTCCCAAAACGGCCGAGAACGCATCGCATCGTGCATGGGCTCAAACAGAAAAGCGGCCAGCCCATAGATCGGGAACATCCAAAGATACGAGCGCCCTTGTAGGGACCAGCCCCGCCGGAGCGCGCTATCGCGAGCACCCGTGAACGCGACCTCAGTCGCCACCCCCACCACCGCGTAGGCAGCGCTGCGCTCCCACCTCAGCAAGGGCCGACGAGGCACATTCATCGCGCGACGCACTCTACTCAGCCCAACCGCACCGGAGGACTACGGCGTGGGAGGCGGGTGGCGGCGCGGGGGGAAGCGCCGGCGCGCAATTAAGCGCGACGGCGAGGGGTACCCGCGACGACAGGACCCGCCCACTGAGCGCGAGCTAGCCCGAAGCTCCGTAAGGGCTGAGTAGAATCCACCGCCGTGCGACAGAAGATCACCGTCGTCGGCGCAGGCAACGTGGGCGCCACGCTGGCCCAACGCGTGGCGGAGCGCGACTACGCCGATGTCGTGCTCGTCGATATCGTCGAAGGTCTCCCTCAGGGGAAGGCTCTTGACATGCTGGAGTCGGGCCCGATCGTCGGATACGACTCGCAGGTCACCGGTACCAATGGGTACGAGGAGACGGCGGGATCGAAGATCGTCGTGATCACCAGTGGGATCCCGCGCAAGCCGGGCATGTCGCGCGATGACCTGGTGATGACCAACGCCAAGATCGTGTCCGGCGTTGTCCGCCAGGTGGTCGCGCGTTCCCCCGACTGCATCCTCATCGTCGTCGCCAATCCCGTCGACGGGATGACGCAGCTCTCGATGGCGGTGTCGGGGTTCCCGCGTTCGCGCGTGATCGGCATGGCAGGTGTCCTCGACACCGCGAGGTACCGCACCTTCATCGCCGAGGAGCTCGACGCGTCCGTGCATGACGTCCAGGCATACGTCCTCGGCGGCCACGGCGACACCATGGTGCCGCTTACCAGACTCACAACCGTCGCCGGCATTCCGGCAGCTGACCTCATTCCGGCCGAACGGCTGGAGACGATCGTGCAGCGCGCTCGCGACGGCGGCGCGGAGATCGTGAACCTGTTGAAGACCGGCAGCGCGTTCTACGCGCCGAGTGCCGCGGTGGCACAGATGATCGACGCCATCGTGCTCGACACGCGTCAGGTGCTGCCGTGCACCGTGCATCTCGAAGGCGAGTACGGCATCAACGGACTCTTCACCGGAGTGCCGTGCAGACTTGGTGATGGTGGCCTGATCGAGGTCATCGACGTCGCGCTCACCGATGAGGAGCAGGCAGCCCTCCACCGCAGCGCTGAAGCGGTGCGCCAGGTCGTGCTTGTGATGGACGCCCGCCGCGAGGAGATCGACCCGAACCTCGGCCCGATGACCACCGGGATCAAGATCGGCTGAGCAACAGCTCCGGCGTGATCTCGAAGAGCGATTCGATGACCACGCTGGCGTGACGGATGTCTCCCGCGAGCGCTCCGTCGGAACGAAGTCCGATGCAGCGCATCCCGGCCGCGATTGCAGCGGTCACGCCGACTGGTGAGTCTTCGATCGCGACGCACGAAGACGGCATCACGTCGAGGGCGCGCGCGGCGCTGATGTAGACACCGGGATCCGGCTTGCCACGCTCCTCCGCGTCGGCACTGCAGAGTGCGTCGACCAGCTCGCCGATGCGGAGCCGTTCCACCACCGCGTTGATCAACTCGAGGCTCGAGGATGAGGCGATGGCAACGCGGAGTCCGGCATCTCGCGCGGTGTTGATCGCCTCCACTGCACCGGGCATCGGGACGCCGTGCGCCCGGACGTGCTCGACCATCTCACGGATGATCTCGCGCTCCACCGCTCGCGGCCGGATGCCGTTCCACGGCCGCACTCGGTACCGGTAGTCGACGACCTCCTCGATGCGCATCCCCCAGGTTTCGCGAAGCTGCGCATCCGTGAGCTCGACACCGACACGCGCGAAGACGTCGTGCTCGACCTCACGCCACACCGGTTCGGTGTCGATCAGGACTCCGTCCATGTCGAAGACGCAGGCGGTGATCGTCCTCCCCATCGGCGTGATGCTACTCGTTCGGCCCGCTCGGGCTGATCCGGGCGGGTGCGTCGTCGGCGTCCTCAGGACCCGGCGCCGAGATGCTCGGCAATTCGGGTGGCTCCCGCCGGTAGTGATTCCCGAAAATTGGTCCGACCACGACCATCATATTCAGCAACGCCTTGCGTGTATCCGACTGGCCCCAGGCAACCGTTCGCGAGTAGAAGTAGAACCAGGCGAACACGGCAACCATCAGCACGAAGACCGCGCTGATGACGATGACGCCGATCAATCCCCGTTGCGACCGAAGAGCTTCCGCCCGACAAAGCGCACTGGATCCCAGTGCACATCCGCCACGCGCTCTTTCAGCGGGATGATCGCGTTGTCGGTGATGTGGATGTGCTCCGGACACACCTCGGTGCAGCACTTGGTGATGTTGCAGTAGCCGAGACCGCCTTCCTCGCGCGTCTGCTCGCGGCGATCGAGGATGTCTTTCGGATGCATCTCGAGCGACGCGACGCGCACGAAGAAGCGCGGCCCGTAGAAACGATCCGAGAGGCCGTGCGTGCGGTTGATGTGGCAGACGTCCTGACACAGGAAGCACTCGATGCACTTGCGGAACTCGTAGAGGCGGTCGATATCCTGTTGCGGGATCCGCCAGGGCGTGCCATCGTCCGGTGCCGCGGTGAACGGTGGGATCGACTTGTTCACCTCGTAGTTGCGTGAGACGTCGGTGACGAGATCCTTGATGAGCGGGAAGGACTTGAGGGGATGCACGGTGACCGGGCCCGCGGGAAGATCGTCAACGCGCGTCTTGCACATCAGCACCGGGTGGCCGTTCACTTCGGCGCTGCACGAACCGCATTTCGCAGCCTTGCAGTTCCACCGGCACGCGAGATCGGTGTCGAGGTTGTGCTGCACGTAGTGCACCGCGTCGAGGATCACCATGCCCGCAACCACGGGGACCTGGTACGTCACCTCGGCCTGCTCGCCACCCGGAACGCCTTTCAGCACGTTCAGAGTCAGCGTCTCGCCGGTGAGCCCGCTCGCGGTGAGCACGTTCTCCACGGGCGCGTCGACGGCCGGTGCCGGCTGGTCAACTACTGCCATTACTTCTTTTTCCTCTTGGGTGCCGCCTTGGGTCCGACCGCCGTGGCGCTGGGCGCCTCAGAAGGATCGCTCTCGGTGAGATATCCCTTGGGGAGCTTGGCCTTATCGTAGAAGCGGCTGCGCTCGAGGAGCGGCCGGAGCCGTTCGGGAAGCGGATCGAGCGGCACGCTCACCACCTCCATCGCGTCCGCGCCGCGCCGGGTCACGAAGTTGATCTTGCCGAATGCGACTTCCTGATCGAGATGATCGAAGCGCCATTGCGAGCCACGGCTCTCGCGTCGTTCGATCGCGCTGCGCACGATTGCCTCGGAGAGCACGAGCATGTTGGTGACGTCGCGAACCGTGTGCCACCCGGGGTTGAGCGCGCGACCGCCGGACACGCGAATGTGCGTGCTCCGCTCGCGAAGCGCGTGAATCTCGGTCAGCGCGCGTTGCAGCGACTCCTCGCTGCGGCCGATGCCGGCGTCATCCTGCATCGCCAGCTGGAGATCCTCGTGCAGCTTGTACGGGTTCTCGACGGCAGTGGCGCCGTTGGCGTCACCACCAAGCGGCAGGAGCAGGTCCGCCTGCTCGGCTGCGATCTGCGAGTCGTCGAGGACGCGCGTCGCGCCGCCCGCCTTCGCGAACTCCGCGGCCGCAACGCCGGCGCGCCGCCCGAACACGAGGATGTCGCCGAGCGAGTTGCCGCCCAGACGGTTGGCGCCGTGCAACCCCCCGGCGACTTCACCGGCCGCGTAGAGCCCGGCCACGGTGGTCGCCGCAGTTTCCGGATCGACGCGCACGCCACCCATGGTGTAGTGGATGGTCGGGCCAACCTCCATGGGCTGGCTCGTGATGTCGACGGACGCCAGTGCATGAAACTGCTCGTACATCGACGGCAATTTGCGCTTGACGTAGTCCGCGCCGAGATGGCGGACATCGAGGTACGCGCCGCCATGCGGCGTGCCGCGGCCGGCCTGCACCTCTTTGTAGATCGAGCGCGCGACGACATCGCGCGACGAGAGCTCTTTCTTCACCGGGTCGTAATCGAGCATGAAGCGCGAGCCCTCTGCGTTGAAGAGGAACCCGCCCTCACCGCGCACCGCCTCGGTGACAAGAATGCCGCGCGCTCCCGGGGGCCAGATCATGCCCGTCGGATGGAACTGCACGAACTCCATGTCGAGCAGGTCCGCGCCGGCCGCGTACGCCATCGCGGCGCCGTCGCCGGAGCACTCCCATGAGTTGGAGGTGTAGCGGTACATCCGCCCCCATCCCCCACTCGCAAGGATGACCGCGCCGGCTTTGAACGCGACGAACTCGCCCGTGTTGCGGTTGTAGCCGAAGGCGCCGCACACCCGGTCCCCGGATTTGAGCAGCGCCGTGAGCGTGTATTCCATGCGCACGTCGACGCCTTCGGTGTGGACCATCTTGTCCTGACACGTGCGAATGAGCTCGAGGCCCGTTCGATCCCCGACGTGCGCCAGGCGCTTCCACGAGTGAGCGCCGAATGCGCGCTGCATGATCAGGCCGTCGTCCGTCCGATCGAAGATGCCACCCCAGCGCTCGAGCTCGAGGACGCGGTCGATCACCTCGTGCGCGTAGAGCTCGACCATCCGCCAGTTGTTGAGCAGCTGGCCGCCGAGCATCGTGTCGGCGAAGTGCACCTCCCAGCTGTCCTCCGGGTCGACATTGCCGATACCGGCTGCGATACCACCCTCAGCCATGACCGTGTGGGCTTTGCCCAGCAGGGATTTCGTCACGACCGTGACGCTGCAACCCGCATCCGCCGCGGCGATTGCGGCGCGCATTCCCGCGCCGCCGGCGCCGACGACGAGCACGTCACATTCGATGGTCTCGTAGGGCTCGGGAGTCGCTGCCATCTCAGAAAATGATGTGCGGGTCGATGATGATCCCGGCGCGAAGCAGGTGGATGTACACATCGGTGATGACAACGCTGAACATGCTGCACCACGCCCACACCGGGTGACGCTGGTTGAGCACGGTCACCCATCGCCACGCGCGGTAGCGGGCTTGTCCGATCGCCGATTTCGAGTAGCAGTCAAGCCCGCCACCGATCAGGTGGCGCCACGAATGACAGCCGAACGTGTAGCCGCTGAGCAGGATGACGTTGACCAGCATGATGATCGTGCCGAGTCCGATCTGGAAATGGCCGTTGGGCGCCCAGAACGCCAGGTACGCGTCGTACCAGAGAAACCCGGTCACGATGAGCACCAGGTAGAAGAGGAAGCGGTGGAGGTTGTTGAGGAAGAGCGGGAACGCCGTCTCGCCGCGATATTTGCGGTGCCGCAGCTCGCCGACCGCGCAGGACGGTGGGTCCCAGAAGAACGAGCGGTAGTAGGCCTTGCGGTAGTAGTAGCAGGTGGCTCGGAACAGCAGGGGTGAGCCGAGCACCCACAGAGCCGGGCTGACCGGCCCGGTCTTCCAGATGGTGGGCGAATAGAACGGCGAGAGATACGACCCGTAC
>JBEKKP010000113.1:0-7062 GCA_050010655.1 Candidatus Dormibacteria bacterium | reverse complement strand
GATCGAGCCCTTGACGGAGGACGCACTGCCGACGGCCGTCTCGTGTGTGTCGGCCAGCGACTGCGTGATGGTGGACAGCGCGGGCAACGCCCTGACGTCGAGATCCTCGTAGGGGACCGGCGGAACCTCCGCCGAGATCAACAAGCGGCCTCCGTTACAGGCATGCAACCGCAGGTGGGCCGGATCGGATAGGTCTCGCGCGACCGTCAAGCCCGGCTCCCCTGCAAGTCACAAAGCGCGACAGCGGCGATGACAAAGCCTTCACGGCGGCCGGTTTCGCCGTACTGTCGCGGCGTCTTCGTCGATCCTTTTTGAGATCCTTTGTGAGCAACTCTCACCCGACCCGAACCTCCCGCCACGCCTGGGCCCAGCGGCTGAAAGTGCCGATGTGCCTTGTGACGGTCTTCGCAACAGTGGCCGTGCTGATGCCGACCACCGCACTCGCCGCGGGCTCCCCGCTCGAGAGCGAGACGTTCGCGAATAACGCCACGGCGGCCGGACAGTGGTACCTCCCGGCCGGGAACGGCGGCACCAATGGCGCCTGCCTCACAGCCGGCCCGGTGTCGGCGACCACGTCTGTCCCGAACTGCGCTGGGACGCCTGACACCAACGGCAACGGGGCGCTTCGCCTGACCACCAATGCAGGCGATGCGGTCGGCGCCGTCTTCTATCAGGCGAGCCTGCCCACCAACCAGGGCCTGGATCTCAGCCTCGACACCTACCAGTTCGACGGCACCGGCGCGGACGGCATCGTCTTCGCCCTCGCCGCGGCGAACCCCGCGGACCCCACGCCTCCGGCCAGCACGGGCCCGCTGGGCGGTGACCTCGGTTACGCGGCGAACACCCAGGGCTCACCAGGGACCGCGGGCATGCCCTATGGCTACCTCGGCATCGCGCTCGACGTCTACGGCAACTTCGAGAACACGCCGCTTGCCGGCGGGTCTGGATGCACGAATCCATCCCCGCTGGTCAACAACAAGGCATATCCCGAGTCGGTGACGGCTCGCGGGCCGGGCGACGGCACCGTGGGGTATTGCATCCTCGGGACGACCGCTACCACGTACAACCAGTCCGATGGCGGCGGCAGCGCAAACGGAACAGTCAGCAACGTCGGGGCAGGCAACACCCTCGACAAGCAGGGCAACACCACGCGGACCGGCGACATGGTCCCGGTGGAGATGGCCATCAACCCGTCGGCGAGCGCGACCACGACGAACAGCGGGCTTACGGTGCCCGCGATGTCGTGGATCATCGCGTACACGCCACTCGGCACCACGACGCAGGCAACGCTGACCGGTGCGCTGCCCACGACGAGCAACAACGCAGCCCTCGCAACCTTCCCGGCGTCGTGGATCAACCCTGCAACCGGAATCCCCTACCAGCTGACTTTCGGATTTACCGCGTCCACCGGCGGGTCGAACGAGTACCACGAGATCAATCAACTCGTCGCAACGACGCTGACCGGCAGCGTGCCCGACCTGGCGCTGACCAAGTCCGACAACGAGAGCGGGAAGATGCTCGCCGGCAACCACGCCAACTTCGTGCTTGCGCCGAGTGTCGCATCGAGCGGCGGCCCCGAGGGCGACACGCTGACCGTCAGTGACACTGTGCCCACCGGGATGACGCCGGGAACTGCCACGAGCAGCGCTGACTGGAGTTGCGGCACGGTGGGTCAGACGGTCACGTGCACGTACACGCCCGCATCCGCGATCGCAGCCGGAACTTCCTTGCCCAACATCACGATTCCGGTCACGATTTCCTCGAGTCTCTCTGGATCCGTGACCAACTCCGCGCGCATCTCGTCCGACGACGGACTGCCCGCGGTGGCAAGCGATACGGTCAATGTCAGCGCATTCACGGCAACCGCGTTGCCGTCGCCGCAGGCGTACACGCAGACCGTGACGTACACCGCAGCACTTCCCTCGAGCGCGACCGGTTCGGTCACCTTCAGCATCGGCGGCACGACACTCTGCACAGCGACATTGCCGACGCTGAGCTGCACGGCGACCACCGCGCCTGTCGGCACGGACACGGTCACCGCCACGTACTCCGGCGACTCGAATTTCGCTTCACAGGTGACGACAACGACGCTCACGATCACCAAGGCCACACCCACCTTCACGGAAGCGGCAGCGCCATCGTCGATCGTGTACGGCTCGCAGGACACGTTGTCGGACTCCGGTCTGCCAGCGGGTGCGACCGGGACCGTGACGTTCAGCTCGGGCGGCTCCACGCTCTGCGTGGTGACGATCCCCACGGCAAGTTGCCTGACCGCGGCGACGCTCGGTGCCGGGACGTACCCGGTCACCGCGACGTACTCCGGCGACGGTAACTACAACAGCGCAACCGCAACCGGCGCGAGCTTCACGGTCACCAAAGCGCCAACGTCGATGAACGAGGCAGCAGCGCCGGCGAGCATCCCGTACGGCACCGCTGACACCGTGTCGGTTTCCGGTCTGCCTGCGGGCGCGACGGGCACCGTCACGTTCACATCGGGGGCATCGACGCTCTGCGTCGCGACATTGCCGGCAGACAGCTGCGCGACGTCGACGACGCTGACACCGGCGACGTATCCCGTGACAGCGACGTACTCGGGCAACGCCAACTACAGCGGCACAACCGCGACTGGAGCCGCCTTCACCGTGACATTGTCGAGCACCTCGATGACCGAGTCCGCGGCGCCCGCAAGCGTTCCGTTCGGAACCAGCGACACGCTGTCGGTGTCCGGATTGCCAGGTGGCGCAACGGGAACGGTCACGTTCAAGTCGGGTGGTTCGACGCTCTGCGTCGCAACGCTGCCGGCGACAAGCTGCTCCACGTCGACGTCACTCGTCCCCGCGACGTACCCGGTGACTGCGACCTACTCGGGTGACACGAACTACGTCGGTACGACCGCAAGCGGAGCGAGCTTCACTGTCGTCAAAGCGAACACATCGATGAGCGAAGCCGCGTCGCCGCCATCGATCGGCTATGGATCGCAGGACACGCTGTCCGTGACCGGATTGCCCGCTGGCGCAACCGGAGTCGTCACGTTCAAGTCGGGTGGATCGACGCTCTGCACCACAACGCTGCCCGCAACGAGCTGCCAGACCGCGACGACACTCGCGCCCGGCACGTACCCGGTCACCGCGACATACCCGGGCGACAGCAACTACAACGGCACCACCGCAACCGGTGCGAGCTTCACGGTCACCCGTGCAAACCCGACGTTCAATGAATCCGCTGCACCATCGAGCGTTGCGTACGGCACCGCCGACACGCTCTCGGATAACGGCCTTCCCGGCAATGCCACAGGGACCGTGACGTTCACCTCGGGTGGATCCACCCTCTGCGTGGCCACGCTTCCCGCGACGAGCTGCGACACGTCGTCCACGCTCGCGCCGGGCACGTACCCGGTGACCGCGGCGTACTCCGGTGACGGCAACTACAACCCGGCGACGGCCACCGGCGCCAGCTTCACCGTCACCAAGGCAGCCACGTCGATGACGGATGCCGCCGCGCCCGCGAGCATCCCGTACGGCACGCAGGACACCGTCTCGGTGGCCGGTCTGCCTGGTGATGCGACCGGAACGGTGACCTTCAGCTCCGGCGGCTCCCCGCTCTGCACCGCAACGCTACCAGCGATCAGCTGCCAGACATCGGCCACGCTCGCGCCCGGCACGTACCCCGTGACGGCCGTCTACTCGGGCGACGCCAACTACCTCGGCACCACCGCGACTGGGGCGAGCTTCACGGTCACCAAAATGGATCCCGCGTTCACGGAATCGGCCGCCCCTTCGTCCGTCCCGTACGGCACGGCTGACACGGTCTCGGCTGCCGGCCTGCCCGGCGATGCCACTGGCAGCGTGACCTTCACGTCGGGCGGCACCACGCTGTGCGTCGCCACGCTCCCGGCCATCAGCTGCCAGACGTCGTCCACGCTGGACCCGGCCCTCTACCCAGTCACTGCAACGTACTCCGGCGACAGCAACTACGATCCGTCGGTCGCAACCGGCGCGAGCTTCACCGTCGTCCAGGCGAACACCTCCATGGTGGAGTCGGCGTCTCCGGCGACAATCGCCTTCGGTGCGCAGGACACGCTGTCGGTGTCCGGTCTTCCCGGTGATGCGACCGGCACCGTGACGTTCACATCGGGCGGCGCCACCCTCTGCGTGGCCACCCTGCCCGCGACGAGTTGCCTGACGTCAACGACACTCGCACCCGGCTCGTACCCGGTCACGGCGACGTACTCCGGTGACGCCAACTACAACGGCTCGGCGGTGAGTGGCGCGACATTCACGGTCACCAAGGACACCGTCGACCTCACCGAAACCGCTGCACCGGTCAGCATCGTCTTCGGCTCCACGGATACGGTCGCCGCCTTCGGAATTCCTGCGGGCGCAACCGGAACAGTGACGTTCACCTCGGGCACCACCCCGCTCTGTGTCGCCACGCTCGCCGCGACGACGTGCACGACTGCCGACACGCTGACACCCGCAACGTACCCCGTCACCGCAACGTACTCCGGTGATGTCAATGACACGCCAGCCGTCGCGACCGGAGCGACGTTCACGGTCCTCAAGGCCGATACGCACATGACGGTCATCGTCTCGCCCGCATCGGTCACGACAGGATCGCCGGTCACCGTCTGGGTGACGGGACTGCCGCCCGGAGCATCCGGAACCGTGACCTTCACGTCCGGCGGCAAGGTGCTGTGCACCGCGACCCTCCCGGCGACCAGTTGCACCACCAACGCGAACTTCCCGCCCGGCACCTACCCGGTGACGGCCACATACTCCGGCAACGTCGACTACAACGGCTCGAACGCGGACGGCAGCGGTAAGGACGGCGTGCTCGACGTCGTCTCCGCGGTGAGCGTCCCGGTCACGGGTGGCAACCCGATGGGACCAAAGAGCGTGCTCGGTGCCGTGATGGTCGTGTTCGGGGCTGGGATGACCTTCGTCGCGCGGGGCCGGCGCCGCCACAGCCGCAAGGTCTAAGGCCGGTCAGCCCGCGAACGCTCGGGCTGAAGCGCGCGGGCGTGTAGTGTCGTCACGGTGACGACCTATCGGAGCCCGCTCCACGAGATGACGCAGACCACTTCGACGGTCCTGTGGAACGACTCCGCCGCCATCGACGAACTCACCTACTCCATCGAAAACGGCGCCGTCGGGGCGACCTGCAATCCGGTGATCGCGGCCACGGTGCTGGCGGCTGACGCGGCAACGTGGCGGCCGCGCGCGGCGACCCTGATTCGCGAGATGCCGACAGCGACCGAGGACGCTATCGCTTGGAAGCTCGTCGAGGAACTGTCGATTCGGGCGGCGCGTCTGCTTGAACCGATCTTTGAGGCGGAGCACGGGCGCAACGGGCGACTCTCGATCCAGACGGATCCGCGGCTGTTCCGCGACAGCGAGGCGATCGTCACGCAAGCGCTTGCGTTCAGCGGTCTGGCGCCGAACATGATCGTCAAGATCCCCACCACCAGTGCCGGAATTACGGCGATTGAGGAGGCGACGGCGCAAGGGATCAGCATCAACGCGACGGTCTCTTTCACGCTCCCCCAATGCATCGCGGTAGCGGAGGCTGTGGAACGCGGCCTGCGACGTCGCGAAGCGGATGGAAAGGACATCGCGTCGATGGGACCCGTCTGCACCATCATGGTGGGCCGGCTCGACGACTGGCTCAAGGTGGTGATGGAGCGTGATGGGATCAGCGTCGATCCCGGCTACCTCGAATGGGCCGGCGTGGCTGTTTTCAAGAAGGCATATGGGATATTCCGCGAGCGCGGCTACCGGATCCGGTTGCTCTCCGCGGCGTTTCGCAACCACATGCACTGGAGCGAGTTCATCGGCGCCGACGCGGTCGTGTCGCCAACGTACGCATGGCAGAAGCGGTTGAACGCGAGCGACATTGCGGTGATCCCGCGTATCGACAATCCCGTGCACCCGAAAGTGGTGGACGAACTGCTGACACGCTTCGCGGACTTTCGCCGCGCGTACGCCGAGGATGGACTCAGCGTTGCGGAGTTCGACCAATTCGCGCCAACACGACGCACGCTGCGGCAATTCGTCGCCGCGTGCAGTGACCTGGATACATTCGTGCGCGACGTCATGATCCCTGACCCGGATAGGGAGGCGACACCGTGAACATCACGTCGTTGATCCGTGCGGGAGAGCAGACCAAGTTCATCTCGCTCGACCTGCGTGTTGCGGAGCCGGGCGAGTCCGTGGAGTTCGCACCCGGGGACGAACGGCTCGTGGTCATCCTGTCCGGACGCGCGGAACTGACGCTTGATGAAGAGAGCCGCGGTGTGGTGGGTGGCCGCGCCGATGTCTTCGAGGGCGCGGGCGACGCTGTGTATCTGCCTCCCACGTCGTCGGCTGTGTTCCTGGTGCCTGATGACGCCGATCCGGGCGGACTGACGCTCGCCGTCGCCTCCGCTGCGCCCGATGCGCAAGCGCCGGGCGAGGCGCGGGTGATAGCGGCCGGCGACCAACGCGAGGTGATCGTCGGCCGCGACAGTTGGGGCCGGACGGTGCGCACGATCCTCGGCGCGGATGACGCGGCGTCGCGGCTCATCGTCGGGGAGACGATCCACAACGGCACCGGGACGTGGTCGTCCTTCCCACCGCACCGCCACGACCGCGAGTCCGCCGACGAGGCGCAACTCGAAGAGGTGTACTTCTATCGCGTCAACCCGGCCAACGGCTTCGGGGTGCAGATCCGCTACGACACGGACGCCGACCAGGAGGAGCTCCGCATCGTGCACGACGGCGACGCGGCGGCAATCACGTCGGGATTCCATCCTGTCGTGGCCGCACCCGGCCATAGCCTGTACTACCTCTGGATCCTCGCCGGCGAGCAGCGCGTGATGCGCGTATACGTCGATCCACGCTATCGCTGGGTGAGCGAACAGTCGCGACCGTAGAACGCGTGTACGCGCTTTACGAAGCGTTAACCGGCTGTTGAGGTTTCCGTCCCCTGCGCTTGGCGAGAAGTTAAAAATCGGGACGGCACCAGGTCCGCATGGCAATCAAGCGCATGACACCGGACATCGCGAAGACCCTCAGCCTTGCCGAA
>JBEKKP010000112.1:0-9068 GCA_050010655.1 Candidatus Dormibacteria bacterium | reverse complement strand
AGGCAACTGGCCACACGCTCAGTTGCCGCACGGAATCACCCTGCGGGCGATGGACTTCTCCCCTTCAACGTCTATAGCAATTCTGAAGGCACGAAACTCTGTTGGGAGTACGTACACAAGGGGGTTGTTACTGACCAATGGCCGGCGTCGACGCACAAGGTCGCACCTGGAACATCGTTCGTCCTGCCGATCGTACTGATCTGCGAGCTCCATGAGGGCAAGCTCGTCAAAATCAGGGAATACTTCGATCTGCTCACACTGCTCGAGCCCGATATGTCGCATAAGCTGTACTCATAAATCCAGCCCCGTGGCGGTAAGGGTCAGCGCGTCACTCACGATGTGACGCCGCCACCCGCAGGAGCATGAGACGCGTGCACACCGCTCTTTCGCTCTGAGCATGTTGCGTGACCACATCGCGCGACTGCAGGGGTCGAGCTACTACGAGTGACCCATGAACATCGAGATCGACGGCAGCGAGCCGAGGTTCAGTGAATAGACGGTGTTGGTGGCCTGATTCACCCCGAGACCGTGCGGCCGCACACCGACGGCCTGTTCGGGCGCCGGATCGTCACAGCCGCTGGTGACCTCCGCATTGCACGTGGCGCCATTGACCACGGAGACACCGTCACTCCCGGAGTCGGCAACGTACACGGTGTCGGTGAGGGTGTCGACCACCACAACGGCGGGCGCGCGCCCGATGCCCACGGGCGGGATGTCGTCGGAACATCCCGCACTATCGGTACCGTTACACGTCGCGCTGTCGATCACCGACAGGGTGCCCGGGCCAAAGCCGCCTTCGTCGTTGTTCGACACGTAGACGCTGTTCGTTGCGTCGTCGATGGCCACAGCGAAGGGATTCTGCCCAACGGTGACGGTGGCGGCGATGTGCCCACACCCCGAGTGGTCCGCTCGATTGCATGTCGCGCCATCGATGACATCCACAGTGTCGCCACCTTGGTTGGCTGCGTACACCGTGTCCGTCTTCGTGCTCACGGCGATGAAAAAGGTGTTGTCACGAACTGTCACGACGCCCGGCGTCTGTACACAACCCGATGTCACTGCCGCGTTGCAGTTGGCCACATTGAGGACCGCAATGCGGTTTGAGGCAGCACCGTACGGGATGTAGAGCGTGCTTGTCGCCGCGTCAAGGACGGGCACACCGGGATACTGGCCAATGTGAATCCTCGCCTTCACGGCATTGGCACAACCGCTCGTATGTCGCGCGTTGCAGTTGGCGGTATCGATCACCGCAAGCGAGCCTGACTGGTCGCCGGCATACAGCGTGTCTGTCGTCGCGTCGCCGACTCCCAGGTATGCCTGCACCTGTTGCATCGGTATCTCCGCCACCGGGGCGCACCCGGTCTGATTCGCGAGGTTGCAAGTCGCCCCGTTGATGACATCGATCTCGGGTGCGAACAGGTCGCCCGCATAGATCGTGTTCGTCGCCGCATCGACGGAGACGAGTAGGTCGCCCTGCGTCACGCTCGGCGCCGGAGTGCGGCAGGCGGCGCTGGTCTCGGCGTTGCAGTAACCGATCGTGATCACAGACACACGATCTTCGCCACCGACGTTCACGAGATAGGCCGTTGCCGTGTGGGGAAGTATTGTCATGGCATTGGGCTCACCGGTGTAGCCGGGATCGTGGTTCGATCCCGCCTGCGCGGTGGGTGGCGTCGTCGCGCAGCCCGATGTGTCGGTCCCCTTGCACGTCCGCGTGTTGATCGCGGACAGCGTGTCGTCATTTTGATTGACTGTAAAGAGCGTGTGCAGCGAGGCATCAACTGTTGCAAAAGCAGGCGAAGCGCCGAGGGACACCGTCGGAGGCACGCTCGCGCAGCCGGATGTGTTCCCACTATTGCAGCGAGCTCCGTCGATGACTGAGATCGTGCTGTCACGTCCGTTGGTGACGTAGATGGTGTCGGTGTCCTGGTCCACGGCGGGCCAGTACGCGCCGTTACCCACCGTGATGGTGACCGGATGCGCGCATCCGCTGGCGTCACTTCCGTTGCAGGTCGCGCCGTCGATCATCGATACGGTGTCGCCGTTACCGCCGTTGTTGGCCGCATAGACGGAATCCGTTGCGATGTCGACGTCGACGCCGGTCGGAGCGGCGTCGTCCGTGACCTCCTCGACAGGTGCTTCGCACCCTGCAGTCGTGTGTGCGTTGCACTGAGCGACGGCAATCACAAAGACGCCGCCTGCCGGATTGGCGACATACAGCGTGCGCGTCACCGGATCGAGGACCAGGGCGACGTCGGAACCCCCCGTATGGATCGTCGCCGCGGGTGTGCCGCATCCACCGGTGATCGTGGCGTTGCACCGGGCTCCGTCAACAACGGAGACACTGCCGACGTAGTTGGCGGTGTAGATGGTGTCGGTACTCTCGTCAACCGTCGCGGCCACCGGATCACCCCCGACCGTGGCTCGCGCGACCACGCGGCAATCCGACGTGACCGTGGCATTGCACGTCTCGGTGTTGATCACATCCATCGAGTGGGTGGTGGGCGAATTTGGACAACCGGTGGCGCACGCAATGGGCACATAGAGAGTGTCTGTTTCAGGGTTCACTGCAGGGATCCCGGGACTTCCGGTGGTATTGATGAATCCTCGCTGCACCGACGATGGGTGAGCGCCGGCAATCGGAGCGCTCACGCGCGCCCCGACCTGCACCGGGCCGGCACCTGCCAGGAGGAGCAGTGCAGCCACCGCTCCTGCGACGAAACTCCCCCTCCTCAGTCTCATTTCACCACCTCTGTCGCCGACTCAAGACGCTCAGGCTGGACGAAGCCGAGCTGCCGCAACAGGCCGAGGTTGTCCCAGGTGACCCACGACTCGGTAATGCGACCGTCGACCACGCGATGAATCCAGATACCTGACACGCTGGCGGATTTTCCCGTTGCAGGAAGGCCCGCCATCGGGGCAAGCTGGGTCCCGATGGCCGTGAAACGCGTTGCCACGCGGTCGCCTTCAGAGATGGGCTGGTCGAAGATCATCCGTAGGTCAGGAAACGCCGAGCGGTACGTCTCAGCGTCCTGGCTGACATGCTCCCTGCCTATCTCAGGCCCGTCCGTGCCGTGTTCGATGTAGTCGGCCGCGACGAGTCGATCGACGACCGCGGTGTCGCCTCGGTTCCATACGGCTTCGAGTAGCTCGAGCACGAGCGCTGCAGCTGGCTGCTTCTCCATCGCGTTCTCCGTTCAATTTGGAGGGTGTGTTCGTTCGCAATTCTGGAGAAGGTCGGCACCGGAAACATCGGCCGAGTGGTTGATGTTTTGTAACCGCCACAGGATGATTGTTGACGCATGGGCCACGGCAAAAGGAGCAGCCGGCGTGACGCCATCGGTTGAAGACCGGCACATCCCGCTGCGGGTGCTTGACGGTGGACGCGAAGCGCAAGAGGAAGTCGACGGCCCGGCGGGTGCACCCAGACATGCGGCCGCATTCGGCAGCCTCCCGTCACCTGTGGGCAGCTTTGTTGGGCGGGCTAACGAAGTCGCACCACTCGGAAAACTGATCAGAGCCAGCCGGCTGATCACGCTGACCGGGGCTGGTGGCAGCGGCAAGACGCGCCTGGCCATCGAGGTGGCCCGCCGGGCAAATGGTGGCTACTCTGGCGGCGTCCTGTTCGTCGATCTCGTGCCCATCCGCGACGCGCGGCTGGTGGAAAGCGAGATCGCTGCGGTGCTGGGCGTCGAGGAACCCGAGCGGGGAAAGACATTGCTCGATGCCATCGTCAGGGGGCTCGGCGACGATCCTGTGCTCCTCGTTATCGACAACTGTGAGCATCTGCTGGGCGCAGTGCGGGAGGCTGCAGAATCGTTGCTGGGGAGGGTACGCAGCCTGAGCATCGTCGCGACCAGCCGGATCGCACTTGGCGTCGCGGGCGAAACGGTTTGGACGGTCGAGCCCCTTTCCATCGCTGACGCCGAGGCGCTTTTTATCGAGCGAGCGCACCAAGCGCGTTCAGGCACCCCGCTCGATTCGCTCGAGCAGCGGGTCGTGGGCGAGATCTGCGATCGACTCGAACGCATCCCGCTCGCCCTCGAGCTTGCGGCGGCGAGGACCCGCTCATTGTCGCTTCGACATATCGCTCGCGGCCTCGGCGCAAGCGTTCAACTGTTGTCGCAATCGACCACGCAGCCGACGACGCGCCACGCCAGCCTTCGAGCGTGTTTCGAATGGAGCTACGAGCTCCTCGGAGAGAATGAGGCCACCCTCCTGATGCAGCTGTCCATTTTCCACGGCGGCTTCGCGCTCGACGACGCTCTGGCCGTGATTCCGGGTGCTTCGGTCGAGAGTCTCGTCGCACTTGTTGAGCAGAGCGTTCTCCTGCGCAGCGACCAGCGCGCGAACGAAGGTGGCGAACCCCGATACCGGTTGCTCGAGACGGTCCGCGAGTTCGCCGCCGAGCGCCTCGGTATGGTCAAAGGCGCGGAGGTCGAGTTGCGACGGCGCCATGCTGAGCACTACCGCGACCTGGCGGTGGCGGCTGAGCCGATGCTCACCGGGGCCGCTCAGGACGAGTGGATAGCACGGCTGGTCACAGAATCGGGCAACCTCCGTGCTGCACTCGCCTATAGCAGTGAGGACCAGGCGTCCGAGACGCTCGCCGGGCTCGCCGCGGCCATGACCCCCTACTGGCTTGAGCGCAGCCAGTGGAGCGAGTGCAGGCACTGGCTCACCGTGGCGGCAACGTCGGAGTCACTCCCTGCTTCGCTGCGTGCTCAAGTGCTCAATCGTCGCTGCTATCTCGAGATGTGGGCGGGAGATGGCAATGCGGTTCCAACACTGGTCGCGGAGTCGCTCGCGTTGCTCGACGGTGTCGATGCGCCAAAGGAACAGGGGCGTGCCCACGGCTTTCGCGCCATCGCCGTCGCCACCGCCATTGGTGCGGAGGCCGCGGGCGCTGAGTTCAATGTCGCGCTCGGACTGCTGCGTGCAGGCAACGACCACTGGGGCGTGGCGATGCTGCTTGCCTTCTTTGCGCATGCGCGCCTGCTGCAGAGTAACCCCGAAGAGCCGCGCGCCATGCTCGATGAGGCCGTCGAAATCGCACGATCCAATGCCGACCGCCGGACGTTGAGGCTGGCACAGTCATTCGCCGCATGCGCCGCTATCACCCAGGGGCGCGTTGACGACGCCGTCCGCAGCGCTACGACTGCCATCGTGAGCGCCCGCTCGGCGGGCCACGCCACCCCGATGATTCTTGCGCTCTTCGCGCGCAGCTGGGCGCTGACGCTCACCGGGGAGCTCGAAGCTGCTCGAGCCGACGCTGGCGAATGCCTCAGGGTGAGCCGCGAGTCGGAGGAATCTCCCGTGCTCGAGGGGCTGGCGC
The DNA here is from genome assembly GCA_050010655.1 of Candidatus Dormibacteria bacterium. Taxonomy (GTDB): domain Bacteria; phylum Chloroflexota; class Dormibacteria; order Aeolococcales; family Aeolococcaceae; genus Palsa-851. The sequence goes on along the minus strand of JBEKKP010000112.1, from coordinate 3,733 downwards.
TGTTGGCGCTTGCGATGGTCGAGATGGCGGCAGGTGACTACAACGATGCGCTGCGTCTGCTGCATGAGGCACAGCCCCTTGTGGTTGCGGATCGGACATGGGCAGCGCTGCCTCCACTCGCACGGGCTGCGGCAGCGCTTGCGATGGATGAAAACACCGAAGCCGCATCGGCGATGGAAGAGGCTGCTCACCTTGCTCAGGCCGGATCGTGCGTGTGGGTGGAAGGTCGGCTCGACTTGCTGCGCGCGCAACTCGCGGAGGGTGCAGTCGCGATTGACTCACTGGTGGACTCCGCTGTGGCAAAGGCACAAAGGGCTGGAGACCGTTTCGCAGTAATCGAATGCCTCGAGATGCTCGCAACCCAAGCCTTCGAGTACGGCGATGATGCCAAGGGGGTGCGGTTGTCGGCGGCCAGTGCCGCTGGGCGCGCTGCACTCGGTTATGCGCAGCCCGGGAAGCGGGTCTCCTCCCAACGACACCGCCTCGAATTCGCCGAGCAGCGCCTCGGCACGCCGCGTTTCAAATCCTTGTGGACCGAAGGCGAGGGGCTGACCGTCGACGCGGCAGTCGCCTACGCATCTCGCGGTCGCGGGCCACGCCGGCGGCCCGCGACAGGCTGGCCCAGCCTAACGCCAGCCGAGCGGGAAGTTGTGCGCCTAGTCGCTGAACACTGCTCCAACCCGGAGATTGCCGACCAACTGTTCATCACGCGCGCCACAGTGAAGACTCACCTCGCCCACATTTTCGCCAAGGTTGGTGTGAGCAGCAGATCGGAGCTTGCGGCCTATGCCATACACCGACAAGGCGGTTGACTGCTGCCATCGCTGCGAATCGGGGAGACAGGACTCGAACCTGCGACCCCTGGTCCCCCAGACCAGTACTTATTCGTGGACGCGAAGCCGAGTTGAGAAAGGGTGGTTTCGTCGAGAATTGGTTGGAGTGACCACTAGAGCAGGTGCGATGGAATCCGGCAGGTGGAACGTGGGACCGTGATGCAATGAAGATCGTTGGCTCGGACGCTGTTCTTGCCGTCCACGACCTGGACAAAACCGCTGCTTGGTTCACGTGCGTGCTCGGCTGTGAACGGAGTGACCCCGATCCAGGCAACTGGACGTTCTGCAGAGCAGGAACTGTGACATTCATGCTGGGTCGTTGCCCCGATGTCGTTCCGGCGTCCGACCTCGGTGACCACAGTTACGTGGCGTACCTGACCGTCGAGAACGTCGACGATTACCACGCACGCGCGATTTCAGAGCGAGCTGAGATTTTGAAAGCTCCCACGGATGAGCCGTGGGGGCGGCGTGAAATGGGGTTGCGATCGCCCGACGGTCATCGATTCATGCTCGGCGAACGAATTCAACAACTCAGCGATTGACGCTGCTCGGTGGCGCGAATTTGGACGGAAGCCGTCGCGAGTGTGTTCGTTCGTGCGCGATCGTCACGACGATCGGTGGCATCGAGAAGCTGGTGTCGCCGGCAGCGTTGCCAACGTGCGCATCGGTGACCGTCTCGACTGCGTCTGCGCCCGAGAACGTGACGATCAATCGACTCTCCAAAGAGTACGTGACCGGCGTTACCGTAACGCCCTGAGACCCTCGCACCGTGCGCATCGCGGTGCGGTCGACGTAGGATCCTGAGGCTTTCGCGAAGATATGGTCATCGCTCCGCTGACTCGGTCTCGTCGCGGAAGATGCACCGAGCAGGAACGGAAGGGATCCGCCCGAGGTGACGACCCCAGAGTGTCTATGAGGGCCCTGCTACCCGAGACGAGGTGACCCGGCGGTGTCTACGAAGCGCCCCCATCGGTCGTCGTCCCCAGCCGCGCTCCCCGACGCTTTGCGCCATCACTCAACAGCGGCGAGCGGGCCGCGACATGCGACACGTTCCGACCCCCGCGTCGAGTGATGCTGTTCAACAAGCGGAAAGGCGCCACCGACTTCTATGGTCACGTCGCCACGACGCTCAACATGCCGCGAGCGATGGCGCCTCATGTGAAGACACTGAGTGATCTGGAGTTCCGGTGGCGAGCGGAGTTCAAGGCATACGGCTTGACCGCCAGCGAGTTCGTGGAGGCATGGCTCACGACCCCGGACGTCGACCCACTGGCCGTCGCCTGGACTGCACGAATCACGTATCTGGAGCGGATCAATTCCGTCGCCCTGCACAAGCTGCTGTGAGTGCATGGATGGGATGCCGGTATCACCGGGCGCTCCTCCCACCTTTGTCGTTACGGCATGGCGACGGGCGGGCTGCCCTGATCCTGCCGACTTTGTTGACAATGACGTGCTCTTCCCGCGTAGGTAGGCGCGTTTCATCGAAACTCCGCGGTGGCACGGCGGCCTCATTCGGCACTGCAGTGCAATGGGCTGCGAATCGGGGAGACAGGACTCGAACCTGCGACCCCTGGTCCCCCAGATTAGTGCTCATTTCCCGATTCGGATTGAGTTCGACTTAGAGTGCTCTCGCCGGGAAATGGTTGGAATGACGACTAGACCGTGCTTTTTGGATTCCGTTGGAATCGTCGACCTCGACGGGCGCGCCTGAGGCCGAAGCCGATGGAGCTCCACCCATTTCCACTCTCTTGAGCATGAGCATCGTGCTCGCCGCGTTGACGCCGGCGCATTGGACCCGTGGTCGCCGTTGGTCTGGTGACAGGACGCTCCCGTAGTCGGTCAATCTCGGCGTTGGTCGCGGGGGGACTTCATGAACCGATGGCGCAGTTGAACGACTGCGCCGTCAGGATGCATGATTCGCCCCGGGGGGACCGATCTTTTGCGGCTGGGGAGAGCCGAACGCCATGGGACGTCCTATTCCGGACGCGCCTATCGACCGGTGCGAGGGTTGCGGAAGCGAGCGGGTGATCCCGCTCACCTGGACCGAGAAGCGGTTTCGGGCTCGGTCTGAGCAGCATCCGCGCGCGTCCGCGAAGTGCGCGACCTGCGGGCTCCGGTATTACCCGCCTGCGCGACAGATTGACGAGGCCGAATAGAGCACGCGCAATACGTCGGCAGGGGATCCGTAACGGGAACGGGCGAAACGAGGCACCGGCCGTGCTCGCATCCGCGCGCAGCGGCATCGGCCCATCGCAGCGGATATCGAGGTGACGTCGACGGATTGACGCCGGAGGGCAGGTCAGGCCTTTACGGAACCCCCAGGTAGCGAGCGAGGAATTCCTCGGACGCGGTCATCGCCTCGTCCGGAAGCTCATAGTGATCACCGGGGTAGGCGTTGAGCCGTTTATCCGAGCTTCCGATGATGTCGAAAAGCTCGAATGCCTGCGAGCGCGGCACGATGCGGTCGTCCCAATTGACGAGAAAGAGCACCGGACAGGCCAGCCTCGCAGCGTCGGCGCGGATGCGCGTGCCTGGCGGTGATGGCCAGTCGGGGCGCGACAGGCCAAGAACGGCGGCTCGTATGCGGGGATCGCCAGCTATTAGTGAGATGCCGAGCGCTGCACCCATCGATAAACCCCAGTAGCCGAGTCTTTCGGTGTCCAGGCCGGCTGCGTCGCGCAGACATTCGATGGCGGCCTGCCAATCCCGTGTCGCCCGGGTCGCATCAGGACGCGGCCAGTCCGGCCCGGCGTCTGGAGCGCGACGCTCACCGTGGCCGGGGGCGTCAATGGCTACGACATTCCATCCGCGACCCGCTAAGCGCCGGGCGAGGGTGAGCAGGTACGGGTTGCGTTTGTCACCCGTGCGGCCGTGACCGATCAGGACCGTCGCCTCGGGCG
>JBEKKP010000111.1:0-7870 GCA_050010655.1 Candidatus Dormibacteria bacterium | reverse complement strand
GTAGTGGCCGAGATGGTCGAGTTGCTGGCCGCGTTCGCGGCACCGAAGCTCTGAACGATGGTCGGCGTGGGCGTAGGGGTCGGAGTCGGGGTCGGCGTTGGAGTCGGGGTCGGGGTCGGGGTCGGCGTTGGAGTCGGCGTCGGCGTCGGCGCTGGAGTTGGAGTCGGTGTCGGTGTCGGTGGTGGCGTCGGACTGCCCGAGAGAGAGAACGCTCCGTTGAGACTGCCGTCACTTGGCAACGTACTGAGCCCGTATTGCGATTCGATCCACTGCAGCGTCGCGATGTGGTCGCCAACCCCGGGAAAGGCTCCGCTGTGGGTGCTCGAGATCACGAGCGTTGGTATGTGCCCGCCGTTGTCTGGCGCCGAGCCGCCAGGCAGGCCGACGGTGGAGGTGCCCTCATCCCAGGTGATGATCACGGTGCCGTTGTCCTGGAACCAGGGCGAGTACAACACCGGCGCAAGGTTCTGTTGAAGCCAAACGTCGCCTCCCTGAATCAGCTGAGCGTTCGTGCTGCTCCCGGTGACGCCGTTGGGGCAGATCTGTGCCGGATTCGGCCCGTGCATGTCATCACACAGGTCCGGCGTGATCCACACGAAATCAGGAGGTGACGAGCCGTCAAGGGTTGTCAGCATCGTCGAGGCGCCCGGGTACGGGAGGATGTCCTGCGCGCAGTTTGGGTTGTTGACAGTGTCGTCACTAAAGGACACGAACGGATTGTGCTTGCTCGCGTAGTACGTGGATGGATTCGGACCGAGTGTCGTGTCACACGCCGACGGCATACCCTCCATGTATGCCGCCCACGGAATCTGAGCGCTGCTGAGCTGGCCGCCCAGGTCCGCCGACGAATACACAGTGGTGCATGTATCCGCAGTGCACCCCTGAGTGCTCCCGGAATCCAGCGCGAGGTAGTCGGGCAGCGAAGGATGTCCCACCGCGTACCAGTTCGTGGCCGACACGTAACTTTGGGCCAGACTGTTGATGTACGGGGCGTCGGTCGTGTCACCGATCACCGCGCCGTAATCCTCATTCTCTTCGACGATGACCATGATGTGCGGCATTGCGGATGGGGGTTGCGCGTGGCTCACGAGGATCGGCATCGCCATCCCGAGAGTCAGGCAGGCGACGGTCCCGCCAAGGATGCGTCGTCGCGACGGCCAGCTCGTCACCGCGGGCCTGCGGGAGATGACGCAGCGTCCCTCACGCCACCCGTGCGGTGGCGCAGACCTCGCGCGGCAGCTGCCAACCCAAGGGCCACCGCGTTGCGTTGACCGGTCACTCCACCGCCCCCTAACCCCGCCTTCGGTCGATGGCGGCCACTGTATAGAGGTCGTGGGCCGTCGTGCACCTTCATGAGCTGAGTGGGTAACCGACTCGGAGACCGTCTCGATCCGTCGTTCAAGCGCGTGGGGCGCCGTGGTTTGGTGCATCCACTGACGTCTTCTACGAGGGTTGCCGTACTATCGCGCAACAGCGTTGGGAGCCTCGCTGGAGACGGCGCTCACGATGGTTCCCGCTGGGAGGCGATTCAATGGCTGGAGCGGATGCCACGCGGCGCTGGCGTTTCAGAGCGCGCTGGCCTCGTATTCCTGGAGTTGCCCGCATGGCGCTGGCGTCCGTTGGTGTTCTTGCCCTCGTCGCGATGAGTTCGGCCTTCGCGATGGGCAACCTGGTCGACGAGAACACTGCAGCGACCGTGATGGGTTCATTCGGCGCGGCGAACAGCGCAGCGGGCGTCATGCTGACCGCTTCCAGCGGCACAGCCACGACCACAGGTGACCTCCTCGTCGCCACCATCAGAACGCGGGTTGCCAGTTCTCCGGCAGCGACCGTCGCCGCCGTTAGCGACTCAGCGGGGAATCCCTGGGTGCTGGCCAAGGGCACCAACGTGGTTCAGAGTGCCGAGAGCGACACCGAGATCTGGTACGCGGAGGATGCGAACGGCGTCACCTCCGTCAACGTGACGGTGAGCGCAGCGGCGGCAATCGCCTTCACCGTGCTGGACATAACGAGCGCCTCGGCGGTAAGCCCGCTCGACCAAGTCGCGGTCACCGGGGGAAAAGGCACGGCGCCTTCAGTCGGGCCGACCGGGACCACGACACAGGCCGACGAGATCGTCGTCGCGGATATCGGCTGGAACAGCACCGAGACGCTGAGTAACCCATCCCACGGGTATTCGACCAACCCACCGGCGCGCGAGCAGGCCACAGTGAAAAGCCTCGCAAGCGGCGAGCAGGCCGCCTGGCAGGCCGTCAGCGCTACGGGCGCACAGAGCTACGCCGCTACCCTGACGTCGTCGGTGGTCTGGACCGCGAGCATCGCCACGTTCGAGTTGGGGGGCACGCCGCCGACACCCACTCCCTCGCCGACCGCAACTCCGACACCCACTCCCTCGCCGACCGGAACGCCGATTCCGACGGACACCGCGGTCACCTACTGGGGAACATGGTTCTCGGCCTCGGGATCGTCTCCGACGGTCAAGGCGCCGGCGACCATCGATCTCCCGGGCACGGTCAAACAGATCGGCACGTCGAATTCGACCGACTACGCGCTGCTGACCAACGGGCAGGTGTGGGCATGGGGATTTGGCGACGTCGGCCAGTTGGGTGACGGTGGCTCCGTCAACTCCTTCACGACGCCGGTGCAAGTGGCGTTTCCTCCAGGCACGACGATCAGCCAGCTGGCCACCGACGCAATGCCCTACAACGCGGCACTGGCGATCGACAACGCAGGCAACGTCTGGGGGTGGGGGAATAACCTGACCGGCGCACTGTGCATGCCGAAGAGTTCCGGTTACTCCGAGCCGGTAAAACTCCCCCTCACCGACGTCACCCTGGTGGCGGGCGCCAGTGATTTCGCGCTCTACGACGCGGGCGGCTCCCTCGACTCCTGCGGCATCAACACGTATGGCCAGCTCGGCACTGGCAACCACACCAACGCGTTCGCCCCTGCTGCCGTGTTCGGGATGCAGAACCAGTCAATCAAGACGCTGGTTGCTTCGTCGGTCGACGGCGGCGCGCTGCTCACGAACGGGGCCTATTACAACTGGGGCGACGATCCCGAGGGCCAGCTCGGTCAGGGTGTCACGGGGGTTTCGTCCGATGTTCCCTTGCAGGTGACGTTTCCGGACACTTCTCCCGTAATGCGGGCTGCGGCGGGCGGGGACAACTCGGGCAATGGGTCGACGCTTGTCGAGCTGTCCGATGGCTCGTATTACGCATGGGGTGCGGACGCGTACGGCCAGCTTGGTGATGGCGGAACCACCAACGAGGCGTCACCGATCGAGTTCTCACCGCCCAACGGAGTTGTCTACAGCCTCATCGATTGCAGTGGCGAAACCGGATATGGCGTGACACCCGGCGGCGACGTTTACAGTTGGGGACGCAACGCAAAAGGTGAGATCGGCAACGGTGGAACAACGAACGAGCCCATACCCCAGCTGGTCGAGTCGTCGGGCGTGACGCAGATTTCCGCAACCGCTCAGGACGTGGCCACGTTGCCATCCTGAAAGGCATGACGAGCAACAACCACGTGGCGTGTGCTTGAGCGTTTTAGAGGCTCGTTACCGGTCGCCTTGCCTGCCTTTACGTGTGCCAACGGTCACCCACCGGCGCCGAGTAGACTCAGCCCCGCGTGCGGAATCCGCGCATTTTCGAGGGGGAGTACGTGAAGCACCTGACGCTGTTCTTCGGCGCCGCATTTGCCGTGAGCATCATGGGAGCCTTTGGCGGTTCCCCCGCACTTGCCGCCGAGGCTGGAACGAACTGGACTCAGGCGGGGTACAACGCTCAGCACACGGGTGACAATCCCTTCGAGACAACCATCACGCGCTCGAATGTCGGCAGCCTGGTGCGCGTCTTCAGCACGCCAATCACCACGGGGCCTGATCCGATCGTCGCCAACGGCGTGGCCTATCTCTCGGACTCCATCGACGGCGATGTCCAGGCGATCAACGCCGAGACCGGCGCCGTCGAGTGGACGAGGAATGCGTGCAACAGCGGGGAGGAGACCACCGCTCCCGCGTTTGCCAGAGGCAAGATCTGGGTTGGCCTCGATGACCCTGGAACCGCTGCATTGACGAGCAACGGAGCGCCAATCGCGTGCGTCACCGGCGACCTGTACACGTCGCCACCATCGGCCGCGAACGGTGTCGTCTATGCCGGCGGTCAGGACGGAGTCGTTGTCGCCATCAACGCCACGACGGATGCGGTCGCGTGGCAAACGTGCCTCCAGTGCGGCGCGGGCGGAGGACCTGACCTCGATACGCCGGCCGTCAGCACCGACGGCAACTGGCTGTTCATCGGATCGCCGGAAACCGGTGACGTCTCCAAGCTCAACGCGCACACCGGCGCCGTGGTCTGGACGCGGTACGTCGACAGCTGCGGCGAGTCCGCGGTGACCGTCTCCGGAACGGACCTCTTTGTAAGCGGGTGCGCCGTCTACGGTCTGTCCGCAGCCACCGGGAAGATCCTCTGGCACTCAACGAAGATCGGGTCCTCCATCAGCACCCCGGCCGTCGCCGGCGGGATCGTCTACGTCACCGCCCTCGGGAACTATCCCGGGACGTTCGCGATCAATGCGGCAACCGGGAAAACGGTCTGGTCCCAGCCCGATTTCCTGGGCCTCCTCTATCCGCCAACGGTTGCCAACGGCGTGGCCTATCTCTCGGACTCCATCGACGGCGATGTCCAGGCGATCAACTCCGAGACCGGCGCCGTCGAGTGGACGAGGAATGCGTGCAACAGCGGAGAGGAGACCACCGCTCCCGCGTTTGCCAGAGGCAAGATCTGGGTTGGCCTCGATGACCCTGGAACCGCTGCGTTCAGTAGCAACGGTGCACCAATCGCCTGCGTCACCGGCGACCTCTACACCTCGCCACCGTCAACCGCGAACGGTGTCGTCTATGCCGGCGGTCAGGACGGAGTCGTTGTCGCCATCAATGCCGCGACGAATGCGGTCCTGTGGCAAACGTGCCTCCAGTGCGGCTCAGGTGGGGGACCCGACTTAGATACGCCGGCGGTCAGCACCGACGGGAACTGGCTGTTCATCGGATCGCCGGAGACTGGTGACGTCTCGAAGCTCGACGCGCATACCGGCGCAGTTGTCTGGACGCGGTACGTCGACAGCTGCGGCGAGTCCGCGGTGACGGTGTCCGGATCGGAGCTCTTCCTGAGCGGGTGCGCCGTCTATGGGCTATCCGCCGCCACCGGAAAGATCCTCTGGCATTCCACCAAGATCGGATCCTCCATCAGCACGCCCGCCGTCGCCGGCGGGATCGTCTACGTCACCGCGCTTGGGAACTATCCCGGGACGTTCGCGATCAACGCAGCAACCGGGAAAACGGTCTGGTCCCAGCCCGATTTCCTGGGCGTGCTTTATCCGCCAACGGTCGCCAACGGCGTCGTTTATGTTGACTTCCCGGAGATCAGCAGCCTGGTGGCATACGACAGCAGCACCGGCGCCGAGTTGGGCAGCGTGGAGACGGTGGGCGTGCGAGAGTTCACTGGCAGCGCCATTGTTGTGAACGGCCGCGTTTACATCGTCTCCTTCGACTTCGAGAACGACGACAGTTACCAGATGGACGCATATCAGCCGAGGTCCTGAGGAGCGCGCCACCTCGCGGCGTGAAATCTAGGGGGCGGCAGTTTTCCGGGCCGCGCAGTGCGTTGACAAACTGCGGACACAACGCGCATGTTGGGTGCCGATCCTCCGGTAATCGGCCGGGGGCTAAGGAATGGGGATACCAACTATGCGTATTAGGTTCGGTCTAATTGGAACGTTTGCTGTTTTCGCAGTGATCGCGAGCTTCTTCGCAGCGACGTCGGTTGCTGCAGCACCGGCCACGCCGCCATCGCCTCTTTGGGTCAACGCGACGGGAGTCGTCGGCACCGATACCAGTTGCGCCAACCCCGGCTACACCACGATCAGCGCCGCGCTGTCCGCTGCCGTCTCAGGGCAGGTGATCAACGTCTGCGCCGGGACGTATGACGAGCAGCTCATCATCACCAAGGCGGTCTCGCTGGTCGCCAACGGATCAGTCACCGTGAACGGGCCGGGCACCTACAGCGGCACATCGACGAGCTGCGATGCCGACGGACCGGACAACCAGGACGAAGTCGACATCTGCGTCAACGGCGCCGTGAGCATCAGCGGCTTCACGATCAACGGTGGATTCGCTGAGGCGTATTGCAACGACGACTTTTACGGAGTCGCGGTGCTCGGCGGTGCGACGCTCACGCTGAGTAACTCGATCATCGAAGGGGTCGGCGGTCCGAACGGTGGGGGATGCCAAGGTGGTGTCGGCATCCAGGTCGGCGAGGCGACCGGTCCGACCACCGCGGATGCCGGTCACGCAACGCTCACCAGCGACACCGTCGAGACCTATCAGAAAAATGGGATCACGGTTGACGGCGGTGGGTCGACGGCGACCATCACCGACGTCACCGTCGTCGGTGCCGGCCCAGCTCCGATCGCTCAGAACGGGATCCAGATCAGTGATGGCGCGAAAGCGACGATCACCGGCGCTGACGTCACGGGCAACGAGTGCGATGAGACCGCGGTGCCGGCCTGCGGCCCGAATCCGGACGAGGACACGCAGTCGATCGGCATCCTGCTCTACGACGCAGGCACGACCACGGTCAAGAACTCGACGTCCAGCAATAACGACATCGGCATCTACAACTTTGGCGACGACGCGACCCCCTACTACACCCCACCGTCGCCGTTCAACATCGTCGAGACATTCACCAACGTGACGATGTCCAACCGTTACGAGAACGCTTGCGCTGACGCCGGCAAGACGGTGGTCAACGATTCGCACATGTCCGGCGGCGCGACCGGGCTCAGCGTCTTCCAGTATTCCGGTCAGCCGACAGGAGCTACCTTCACCGGCACCGGCGACACGTTCAACGGAGCCTCGACTGCCGCCGTCAACATCGACTCCGACGGCACATCCGGTGATTTCCCGGTGTCGTTCACGCTGACCAAGAGCAACCTCAACTCGACCAACGCTGCGGGGGTCCTCAACGACACGAGCGCCGGCGACGATGTCGTCAACGCGACTGACGATTGGTGGTCCAACGCCAGCGGCCCGTCGGTCTGGAGCTTCGGCACAGGATTGAAGGTCACGCAGAACGTGAACTTCTTCCCGTGGGCGGTCACCTCGGAGGTGAATTCCTTCAAGAGTTGCACCACCGGCACAAATGAATCGACTTCCGGCAACGACATCGTGCTCTGCGCGAAGGGCACCGGTGCCGACACACTCACCAACGCCGGCAATGGGTCGGTACTGCTGATCGGCAACAGTGGCGCTGATCACCTGAACGGCAGCGCCACCGGCGTGACGTACATCATCGCCGGCCAGGGGCACAACGTCATCAATGGGCACGGTGGCCACGGGTGGATCCAATTGCGCGGCAACACGCATGACACCGTGACGAACGACGGGGCGTACACCGTAGCGCCCTGACCCTTCCCGACTTACGCCACGGGTGCGAAGACCTCCTGTCCCCTTCGGTGGGGGCAGGAGGTTTCCCGTGAGTGAGAGTACCGTTCACCCTTTGTCGGCTTCTCGTTTGACGCGTTCGTGCACCTCCTCCATCTCGATGATTACACTCTCGCCCACTCGCGGAATGGAGATTTGAGGGGTGGCGATGCGTGCACGAATGAAGGCTGCGGTGCTTGCGGCCCTCCTGGTTTCTCTCAGCTTCGGTAGCCTCGCGTTCACGGCTCGCCCGGAGGCCACGACGCTCAACAGTTACCCGGCATACCTCGGTGGCCCCGCGCACACCTCGTACGTGCCGACAGCCACCGCGTTCACAACTGCGAACGCCAAGAAGGCACACTCGATCTGGAGTTGGACGCCCAGGGG